>DAIRTT010000038.1:0-17228 GCA_036803745.1 Solirubrobacteraceae bacterium
GGCTCCGGCTCGTCGTACTCCTCGCCTGCCTGGGGGCGGCCGTCGCCGCTCTCCTCACCAGCAACATGAGCGCATTCTCGACATATCCGGGTCGCTCAGCAGCAACTCCTGGATGCCTCCTGTCAGACGTACCGGCCGTTGCCCGTGTCTCGTTTCCAAGGCTCAAGCTCCTCCGGACGGGCCTACTTGCGGCCATGAGCCGATTCGGTCAGCCGCGCTACGCGTTTGGCACTGTCGTGTCCGATGACGCGTGGCGCGACGACCTCCCCGAAGGGCTGCGATCCAGCGCCGCGCCGGACGGTCTTTGGCCCGGCAGCTACGAGATGCGAGCGTGGGTGCCCCGCGGAGAACCAAGCGGGCGCTACGACGACGTCGGGGCCGATGTCTTTCTCTTCGCGACGACCACAGACGCACTCCGATTCTTCGACATCGCCACCGCGACGCGATGTCACCGAGATGGCATCTCGACGCCAGCGTCGAGACCCACCGGGGGCCGCAACCTGACCTGGGTCAGCCGCAGTGCGGGGCCGTCGTAGGGACTTGGGCATGAGTCAAGCCGACCTTGCCGCGCGAGCCGGTGTCTCGCGCAAGTGGATCTACGAGTTCGAGGCGGGCAGACCGAAGGCCGGGCTCGGCCTGATCCTTCGCGTGATGGACACCCTCGGAATCCAGCTCGAACTGAGTCTCGACGAGCAAGCGCGGACCACCGTCGTGGGTCACGCCGTGGATCTCGATGCCTTGATCAACGAGCACCGAGACCGATGACTGACACCCTGACGGTCATACTCGATGACGCCGTGGCCGGCACCGTCAGTCGCCTGCAAGGCGGGCGACTACGGTTCGAATACGACGACGGGTACCGCGCAACACCGAGCGCGACTCCCCTATCGGTGTCTATGCCGAAGTCGGTTCGTACTCACTCCGACGGTGCCATGACTCCCTGGCTGTGGGGTCTTCTGCCAGACAACGAGGCCGTGCTCGCCCGGTGGGGGCGCGACTTCCACACGTCCGCCTCGCCGATCGCGTTGCTGTCGACACCGATCGGTCATGACTGCGCCGGCGCGGCTTCCTGAACCCGATCACTGCTTCTTGGACGGTCAAACGCGCGGTTCTCGCGCCGAACCCGTAGCCGCGCCGCCGGACACGGCGTGCGTTCCTCAGACCAGCGCCTCGCAGGATCGTGCTCAGCCCTCGGCTGTGGCGGGACGGCTCGGGAGACGGGATGGAGGCTTCGCGGAAGCCTGGCGGGTGCTCTTGCGGGAGCTCGCGCGGCCCGTGGACTTCGCCGGCGTCAGCGCGGCCTCCTCGGCCCGGTCCTGATCGTCGATCGCCTGCTGGAGTGACAGCAGGCGGCGGAGAAGATGGCTGCGCGCAAGCTCGAGCTCAGCGGCGCTGAGGAGCCTCGGGCCCGGCGATCGGTACGCGGTGGTCGGGGGGGGCAGTAGGCCGGGGTGGGCAGAATCGAGTTCGCCAAAGGCCCGCTCGAACACGGCGATCTGCGAGCGCAGGTTGCGACGGATGCTCGATGACTCATCCGGCGAGCCCGGGCCCTGCGGCGGACTGACGTAGAGCACGGCGGCCACCTCACGCGGATCGACGCCGCACTCTTGCGCCGTCTGCGCAGCGCTGACCGCGATTCTCGCGGCCGACCCGTTGGGGCGAGTGGACCCGACGTACGTTCCGCTTCCCTGCTGGCTGTCGATCAGCCCCTCGTTGTGCAGACGCTGGTAGACCGCTTTGACGGTGTTGATGTTCACGCCGGTCGCTTCCGCCAGCTCGCGCAGCCCAGGCAGTCGGTCGCCTGGCCTGAGGCCGCCGTCGTGGATGCGCGCGCGCAGAAACCATGCCAGCTGCACCCCGATTGGGACCTCGCCGTCCCGATCGATCGAGATTTCGGACAGATTCAACGCATATCGGTCGCTGCCTGTCATGAGGACACGGTAGCGGTTTACCTCATCAATACCATAGTCAACCAGTCAAGTAGTACACTAGCGAAATGTCCGTGGAGCATTCGACCAACGCAGCGGGGATCAGCAACAGGCAGGCGCTCGCGAAACAGGCCTTTGGCCCGGCCAGAGGCTTCTTGGAAGAACTCGGGGACATGATGATCCTCACTGGCAAGACGGTCGTCTCCGCGCTGCGACCGCCCTACCCCTACGCCGGGGAGTTCGTCTCCCAGTTCCTCTTCACGCTGCGGCTCGTCTGGTTTCCGCTGCTGGTCACCACGGTGGCGATCAACTACGGGGCGCCCGGTCTGCAGGCCGCGAACTTCCTGACGATCTTCGGGGCGCTGGATCGTCTCGGCGGGTTCTTCGTGCTTGCCGCGATCCGCGAAATCGGGCCGCTGATCACCTCGATCGTGATCGCAGGGGTCGCCGGGACGTCGATCACCGCCGACCTGGGCGCGCGCAAGGTACGCGAGGAGCTCGACGCGCTGCAGGTGCTCGGCGTCGACCCCGTCAAGAACCTTGTCGTGCCGCGCTTTCTGGCGCTGATGCTGGCGACCGGCCTGTTCGATATCTATGCGCTTCTGTTCGGGATCTTCGGCGGCATGCTTGCCGAGATCACCAGCGGTGGAGCACTCGGGCCGTTCTGGGCGACGCTGTTCGCGAACGCGTCCGTGACGGACCTATGGGGTTCCGTGCTGAAGACGACCATGTTCGGGGCGATCATCGCGATCGTCTGCTGCTACAAGGGCATGAGCGCCTCAGGCGGCGCCGAGGGCGTCGGGCGGGCCGTCAACGAAGCGGTCGTCACCTCGTTCCTGGGAATCGGGGCGTTCAACTACGTCTTCACTCAGACGCTCCTTGCGACCCATCCGAGCATCCTGGTGATCAAGTGAGCGAGCTGTTCGCATTGCCGCGCGAATGGCTGGCCGCCACGGGTGAGATCGGCCGCTTTACCGGCAACATCATCCGCGAAGTCTGGAGCCTGCAGGTCATGCGCTTCTTCGGCGAGTCGTTGCGCCAGGCAGGCATCCTGATCGTCGGGTCGACCGCGGTCATCTGGGGGCTGATCTTCATCACCGGTCTGGGCACATGCGGCATCGAGGGCGCATACTTCACGGAGTCCCAGGGCGCCCCGGCATATGCCGGGGTGTACACCGCATGGTGCGACATGCGGGAGGCTGTGCCCTACGTGTTCGGGTACATGATGTCGGCGAAGGTCGGCACCGGGATCGTCGCGGAGCTCGGCGCCATGCGGATCTCGGAGGAGATCGACGCGCTCGAGGTGATGGGCGTGAACTCTGTGACGTTCCTCTGCGCCACACGGCTGCTCGCCGCCTGGCTGGTGCTGCCATTCATGTACATCGGCGGCATCGGCGTTGCCTTCCTGGGCTCCTACATCGCCGTCGTCCACCAGATCGGCTTTACCTCAGGCGGCGGATATCTGCTCATCTTCTGGGAGTTCCAGAACGCTCCGGACCTGTTCTTCAGCCTCATCAAGGGCATGACGATGGCCACGGTGATCGTGCTCGTCGCGTGCTACTACGGCTACAACGCTTCCGGCGGACCGGTGGGTGTCGGGAAGGCCACAGCGAAGTCGATGGTGCTCAACCTCGTGCTCGTGACACTGATCGGGATGGTCGGCACCCAGGTGTTCTGGGGCGCCAACCCAAGGGCCCCGATAGGCGGGTGAGAGGAGCTGCCCGCTGGAGCGTTGGCCGGTGGCGGTCGTGTTCTCGACCGGAGTAGGCGCGACCCGGCCCCTGTCTGCTCCTGAGCCCGTCGTCGCCCACCAGCTGCGTTCTCGAAGATGACGCTGCCGCTCTCACGGAAGATCTTGATACCGGCCTAGTATCCGGGAAACGACCAAGACCCCCTTCTTTCAGGGGCCTCGGTTCCAACGTTGGTCGAATGGTACGGGCGAGAGGACTCGAACCTCCAAGGGCTTTCGCCCACCGGCTCCTAAAGCCGGCGTGTCTACCAATTCCACCACGCCCGCGTGCAGGTCCGGAGGGTACATGCAAGCGTGCACCCGCTCCGGCGCGCGCGACGCCCGGCGAGCGCAGGCGCCAACGTCGCCCGCCGCGACGCGAATGCTCGACACGGCAGCCCCGCGAGCTTGTATGGTCATGCTCGATGGCTTCGACGCCCGCCCGGGAGGGGCAGCAACCAGGCGTGACGATCACGCATCCCAACCGCGACAAGCCGGTCGTCCAGGCAACGCGTGCGACGGTTGTGCTGCTCCTGCTCGTGAGCGCGGCGCTCGTCCTGATCATCACGGTCGGCGGCTGGAACACGCTCGAGAGCGCCATCCCCATCCAGATCGCCTACGTCGCGATCTACCTCACGATGGCGTTCTTCGCGGCGCGCTGGAACCGCGGCGTCCTGCCCGTCGCCGCCGCCCTCGCCGTGCTGCTGGGGATCTTCGCGCTCGTCGCCGGACCGGCCTGGTTCGCGCGTGACAAAACCGGCTTCGCCCAGCCGCCCCTCAGCTCCGGGCTGCTCGGCCTGCTGACGCTCCTCGTCGTGCCCGTTCAGATGCTGCTCGTCGCATTCGCCATGCGCGGCTTCAACCAGGGCTGGAACGTCGAGCTCGAGCGCCGCGAGTCGCCGCCGGGCCGCGAGGTCTATCCGGACGCCTCGCCGCACCCCGCCTGAGCCGCGCGGTTATCCTCGCTTGCGTCGGACTTCGTGCGGCGGTGGCGGAACGGTAGACGCGGGGCCCTCAAAAGGCCCTGTCCGAGAGGGCGTGTGGGTTCGATTCCCACCCGCCGCATGATCTGGCTTCAGGCTCCGTCGACGATCGCGAGCAGCTCCTCGGCCAGCGCTGGCCGCGCGACGAGGATCCCCCACGGCAGGTTCTCGAGCTCTCCCATCTCACACACCACGAGGCCGGCCCGTTCGCAGATGAGCGCCCCCGCGGCGATGTCCCACGGCTTGACCGAGCGCTCGAAGTAGGCGTCGTAGCGCCCGGCGGCCGTCCACGTGAGATCGAGCGCCGCGCTGCCGAGGCGGCGGAGGTCGCGCACGCGCGGGACGAGCCGTGCGAGGACCCGAGCCTGGGCGGCGCGAACGGCCGAGTCATACGCCAGGCCGGTCGCGACCATCGCGCTCGCCAGCTCAGCGCCACGGCCCGGCGTTCCCGGTGACTGTCCGCGCTCGGCCTCACCTGCCGGCCCGGCCAGCTCGAGCTCGCCCTCGCGTCCCGCGAGCATCGCCCGCCCCGAGCGCGTCGCCGTGAACAGCTCGTCGCGTCCCGGGTCATAGACCGCGCCCGCGATCGTCCCGGCGGCGTCTCTGACGGCCACGCTCACGCACCACTGGGGGATGCCGAAGAGGAAGTTGACGGTCCCGTCGAGCGGGTCGACCACCCACACGAGCTCGCTCGTCCCGCCGTCGGCCCCGCCCTCCTCGCCCAGGAATCCGTCGGCCGGGCGCCGCTCGCCGAGCAGCTCGCGGATCGCCCGCTCGGCTGCCAGGTCCGCTTCGGAAACGAGGTCCGTGGGCGTGCTCTTGCTGTGGACCGATCGCTCCACGCCACGCTCGACGCGCTCGCGGAGCAGGCCGCCCGCCATCCGCGCGGCCTCGACGGCCACCGCCAGCAGCGCCTGCTCGTCGCTCACGAGAAGCCGGCCGGCCGGCTCTGCGCCCAGGGCCGCTCGGCCTCGAGCTGGCCCGCCAGGGACAGCAGCGTCGTCTCGTCGCTCACGCGCCCGACGATCTGCACCGCGCGCGGCAGGCCGTCGGAGCCGAAGCCGGCGGGCACCGATGCGGCCGGCTGGCCGGTCACGTTCCAGACGCCGTTGTACGGCACCCACCCTGCGACCGCGTTGAGCGTCCAGACTGCGCCTCGACCCTGGAGCTTGCCGATCGGCGGCGGAGGCGTGGCCGTGGCGGGGGTCAGCAGGACGTCGTGGTCCTCCAGCACCCGGTTGAGCCTGCGCGAGAGCTCTGCCTCGGCGGCCAGCGAGCGCTCGAGCAGCGCCCGCGGGATCAGGCCCCCCAGGCGCGCCATCCCCCTCGTGCGGCGTTCCAGGCGCTCGGGGTGGGCCATCGAGGCGGCGTCGTCGTGGGCGCCGCGCAGGTAGCGCACGAGCACCGCCGGGATCGTGTCCGTCCCGTAGTCCGGGTCCCGCTCCTGCACCTCGTGGCCGAGCGAGCGCAGCAGCTCGACGGTCTCCTCGAGCGCGCGCGCCTGGTCGGAGTCGAGGCTCGAGATCACACCGACGGGCACCTTCGTCGAATAGGCGATCCGCAGGCGCCCGGGCGGCGTGGCGGCCGCCTCGGAGAAGGGGATCCGGGGCGGCGCCGGGCGGTCGCCGTCGGCGTCGGTCGCGCCCGAGGCGATGTCGTGGAACAGCGCAGTGTCGGCGACGCGGCGGCTGAGGACGCCATTGACCGACAGCCCGTGCCACGGGCGCACCCGCGGCGCCATCGAGACGCGGCCGCGCTGGGGCTTGAGACCGAACAGACCGCACCACGCGGCCGGGATGCGGATCGAGCCGGCGCCGTCGGACCCGAGGGCAGCACCGACGAGCCCAGCCGCCACGGCCGCCGCGCTGCCGCCGCTAGAGCCCCCGGGCGCGCGCTGGAGGTCCCAGGGGTTGCGCGTGGCGCCGAACGTAGCCGTCTCGGTGAACGGCCACAGAGTCAGCTCGGGCACGTTGGTCTTGCCGATCACGATCGCGCCCGCCTCGCGCAGGCGCCTGACGACCTCCGCGTCAGCGCTCGCCGGCCCGCCGTGGGCGTTCGTGCCGAACGCGGTCACCTCGCCGGCCACGTCGACGTCGTCCTTGACCGCGATCGGCACGCCCAGCAGCGGGCGCTCGCCCCCCGCTCCTCGCCGAGCGTCGGCCTGGGCGGCTTCGAGCAGCGCCCGTTCGGCGATCACGACCCGGAACGCGTTCAGGCGCGGGTCGTGGCGCTCGATGCGCGCGAGGTAGAGCTCGGTCAGCTCGCGCGAGGAGACCTCGCCGGCGGCGATCAGTTCGGCCTGGCGGGCGATTCCGGCGTAGGCAAGCTCGCTCTCATCCATCGACCGCCAAATCTATTGCAACGTCCGCCGCGATGAGCCCTACGATCCTCGGCGGATGTCCTATCCGGTCACGTTCGAGGTCGACTACGTCGAGCAGCGCAGCCGGCTGAAGACGTTCTTTCGCTTCATCCTCGCCATCCCGATCATGATCCTGCGTTACGTCATGAACCTGCTGCTGCAGATCGGAGCCTTCGCGGCCTGGTTCGTGATCCTCGTCACCGGCAAGATGCCGCGCGGCCTGTTCGACGTGATGGTCCTCGCCAACTCCTACATGGCCCGCTCGGACGCCTACCTGTTCCTGCTGACCGAGACCTCCCCCCCGTTCCAGGACGAGCAGACGCGCGCCGCCGGCGCCTCCGCGGCGTAGGGGGCAACGGCGCCGCCGCGGGGCGCTCTCAGACGGGCGTGACCGCGTTGTGCTTGGCCGGCCACGGCCGCTCCTTGGAGGCCGCGTGGGCGAAGCGCCTGACGAGCTCGTCGCGGAGGTCCTCGGGCTCGACGACGGCGTCGATCACCAGTTCGGAGGCGAGGTGCAGGAGGTCGATGTCGGCCGAGTACTCCTCGCGCAGCTCCTCGGTGCGCGCGGCCCGCTCGGCCTCGTCGTCGATCGCCTGGAGCTGGTTGAAGTAGACCGCGTTGATCGCCGCCTGGGGACCCATGACCGCGATTGAGGCGCCCGGGAGAGCCAGGCAGCAGTCGGGATCGAAGGCCGGGCCGGCCATCGCGTACAGGCCCGCGCCGTAGGCCTTGCGGACGATCACCGAGATCTTCGGCACCGTCGCTTCGCTCACGGCGCTGATCATCTTCGCCCCGTGCCGGATGATGCCGTGGCGCTCGACCTGCGTGCCGATCATGAAGCCCGGCACGTCGGCCAGGAACACGAGCGGGACGTTGAAGGCGTTGCAGGTCCAGATGAAGCGCGCCGCCTTGTCGGCCGAGTCGGAGAAGAGCACGCCGCCCTTGTGCTTCGGCTGGTTGGCGAGGATCCCCACGACGGCGCCGTCGAGGCGCGCGAAGCCGACGACCAGCTCCTTCGCCCAGCGGGCGTGGATCTCGAAGAACGATCCCTCGTCGACGAGCGCCGAGATCAGCCCCTTGATGTCGAAGGGCTTGTTCTCGTCGGCCGGGATCAGGCCCGCGATGCCCGCCTCGCCCGAGGCCGGGGGCTCGGCGGCCGGGGCGGCGGGTGGCTCCGAGCGCCAGCTTCCCGGCAGGTATGAGAGATAGCGCTTGGCGGCCTCGATCCCGTCCTCGTCGCTCGCCACGAGCATGTGCCCGCAGCCTGAGACGCCGGTGTGCATGCGCGCACCGCCCATCTCCTCGAGCGTGACCTTCTCACCGATCACCATCTCGGCCATCCGCGGCGAGCCGAGGTACATCGACGCGTTGCCGTCGCGCATGATCACGATGTCGCAGAAGGCCGGGATATAGGCGCCGCCGGCTGCGCTCGGGCCGAACAGCACGCACACCTGCGGCACGACGCCCGAGAGCTTGACCTGGTTGTGGAAGATCCGCCCCGCGCCCCGGCGCCCGGGGAACATCTGGACCTGCTCGGTGATCCGCGCACCGGCCGAGTCGACGAGGTAGACCATCGGGATCGCCAGGCTCAGCGCCCGTTCCTGGATGCGCAGGATCTTCTCGACCGTCTTGGGGCCCCAAGAGCCCGCCTTGACGGTCGGGTCGTTGGCCATCAGCGCGACCGGCCGGCCTTCGATCGCGCCCACCCCCGTCACGACGCCGTCGGCCCCCAGCCCGTCCTCCTGCCAGTTGGCCAGCAGCGCCTCCTCCGCGAACGAGCCGGCGTCGAGCAGCAGCGTCACGCGGTCGCGGACGTCGAGCTTGCCCTGCTCGCGGGACTTCTCGTGGTGGCGCGCCGGGCCGCCCGACAGCGCCCGCTCGTTGGCCGCCTGCAGGTCGCTCATCGCGACAGCCCCGGCGGACGCGGCTGCTCACGGTCGGCGTCGGCGACGCCCAGGCTCGAGGAGTCGCCCATCGGCGTCCCTAGAACGCCGGGTTCGGCGCGGGCGCCTCTCCGGCGTAGTCGTAGAAGCCCATCCCCGACTTGCGCCCGAACCAGCCGGCGCTGAGCATCTTGCGGAGCGTGGGCGGGCGGGCGAAGCGGCGCTCGCGGAACTCCTCGAAGAGGACGTCGCAGATCGAGCCGAGCGTGTCCAACCCGACGAAGTCGGCGAGCGTCAGCGGGCCCATCGGGTGCCCTGCGCCGGCCTTCATCGCCTCGTCGATCTCCTCGACCGAGCCGACGCCCTCTTCGTAGGCGCGGATCGCGTCGAGCATGTAGGGCACGAGCAGCCGGTTGACGATGAAGCCCGCCTTGTCCTTGGTCCGGATCGCCAGCTTGCCCTCCGAGCGCGCGAACTCGAGCGCCAAATCGAAGGCCTCGTGGGAGGTCGTCACACACTGCACGACCTCGACCAGCTTCATGACCTGGGCGGGGTTGAAGTAGTGCAGCCCGACGAACTGCTGCGGGCGCCCGGTGACGGCCGCCTGGTCGATGACCGACAGCGAGGAGGTGTTGGTCGCGAACACGGCCTCGGGCTTGACGATCTCGTCGACCTCGCGCCACATCTCGAGCTTGAGGGGCAGGCTCTCGGTGATCGCCTCGATCACCAGGTCGCAGTCGGCCAGCTCGCGGTAGTGGACCGTGCCGTGGATGCGCGCGCGAACGGCGTCGGCGTCATCCTGGCTTGACTTGCCCTTCTCGACTGCCCTCGCGAGCTGCTTCTCGATCTTGCCGACGCCCTTTGCGAGCGTCGCCTCGTCGACCTCTCGCAGCACGACGTCGTAGCCCGCCGTGGCGGCGACCTGGGCGATGCCGTGGCCCATCAGCCCGGCCCCGAGGACTCCGACCTTCTTGATCTCCTGCGCCATTGGACCTCCGCTCGATTCTCCGTTTGACTTCCGCCAGCCTAATCGGCTCCAGCGCGCGCCGCTGCCCCCGTCCGGCCCGCACAGGGCCGAGGCGCGGCTGTAGGCTCACACCGGCACGGCGCCCGACACCGGCGGCCTGCCCTCAACGACTGTCAGGAGCCCAGCTATGAGCATCGTCTTGACCGAGGACCACGGCGCGGTCCGCCACGTGATCCTGAACCGGCCCGAGAAGCGCAACGCGATGAACCAGGAGCTGCTGCGGGCGCTCGGCGCCGAGCTGCGCGCCGCCGCCGCCGACCCGGCCGTCCACTGCGTCGTCCTTCGCGGTGAAGGCCCCGTGTTCTCCGCCGGAGTCGACCTCGGCGAGCTCGCCGAATCGGCCGGCCAGGCAGGCATGCTGCGCCCCTTCCGCAGTGTCTTCCTCGACTGCGCCAACCTGTGCGAAGAGATGGCCAAGCCCGTCATCTGCCAGATCCACCGCACGTGCGTCGGCGGGGCCCTCGAGGTGGCGCTCGGCTGCGACCTTCGGATCGCCTCCAGCGACGCCCAGCTCGGCCTTCCCGAGGTCCGCTTCGGGATCATCCCCGATGTCGGGGGCTCGACCCGCCTGCCGGCCGTCGTCGGCCTCGGCCGGGCCAAGGAGCTGATCATGACCGCCCGCACGATCGACGCCCACGAGGCCGAGCGGATCGGACTCGTCAACCGGGTCGTCGCGCCCGATGAGCTCGAGGCCGCGACCCAGGCGCTCGTCGACGAACTGCTTGCCAACTCCCACATCGCCGTCGGGCGCGCCAAGCGCGTCATCGACGCATCGGCCCGCCCGGCGCTCGCCCAGACGCTCGAGATGGAGGTCGCCGTCCAGGAGTACTGCGTGGCCGCCGCCCGTGAGAGCGGGCGCGAGGCCGCCGCGGCCGACGCCGCCATCGCGAGCTAGAGCGAGCCCACGCGCTCGGGGCCAGCGCCCGCGAGCGCGCAGACCGGAGCCACCCGGATCAGGCCGAGAGCCCCTGCCAGGCGATTGGCCCGGCCACGAGCGTGTGGCTGCCGAGCGGCCGTCCGAGCACCTGCTGGGCGGCGCGCGCGCACGCGAGCAGGGCCGCGAGGTCGATGCCGGTGTCGATGCCCATCTCCTCGAGCATCGAGACGAGGTCCTCGGTCGCGATGTTGCCGGTCGCCCCGGCCGGCACCGGACAGCCGCCGAGCTCGCCGAAGCTCGACTCGAAGCTCTCGACGCCCGCCTCGAGCGCGGCGAGGACGTTGGCGAGGCCCTGCCCGCGGGTGTTGTGGAAGTGCGCCGTCAATTCGACCTCGCTGCCGAGGGCGGACCGGCCGAGGCCGAAGAACTCGCGCACCTGGCGCGGGTTGGCCATCCCGGTGGTGTCGCCGAAGCCGATCTCCTGGGCGCCCGCGTCGCGCAGCGCGGCCGCGATCTCGAGCACCCGTTCGGGCGGGACGTGACCCTCATAGGGGCAGCCGAAGGACGTCGAGATGACCCCCTCGCAGCGCAGCCCGGCCTCGCGTGAGCGGCCCAGGACCCTGCGCAGGCCGTCGAGTGACTCGGCGATCGAGCGGTTGACGTTCTTGCGGTTGTGGGTCTCAGATGCAGACAGGAAGACGTTGACCTCATCGAAGGCCTCCGTGCGCGCCGACCCCGCCGGCGGCACTCGGCGGGCGCGCTCACGCAGCTCGAGCGCGGCGTCGAGGCCGCGCTCGTTGGGTACGAGCACCGACACCGCGACCTCGGCGGGGACGTCGATGGCGTTCAGCACCTCGGCCGCGTCTGCGAGCTGCGGGATCACATCGGCGCGCACGAAGCTCGTCACCTCCAGGCGCCTGACCCCCGTGCGGGCAAGGGCGTCGATCAACTCGACCTTGCGATCGGTCGGGATGACCTCGGGCTCGTTCTGGAAGCCGTCGCGAGGACCCACCTCGCGCACGCGCACCGCCGACGGCTGGGTCGGCCCTCGCGCGCTCACCTGCTCGACGGCGCTGCGGCGGCCGTCTTGCCCTCGAGCGTCATTGCCCCGAAGCCTATACTCGGCCGCCGTGGCATCGTCGACGTCAGATCCGGTCGCAGTCATCGGCGCCTCCGGGGCGCTCGGCTTCGGTCTGGCCGTCCGGCTCGCAGGCACCGGCGTGCCGATCGTGATCGGCTCGCGCGACGCCGAGCGCGCACGCGAGACCGCCGAGCGCGCCAGCGCCGTCGTGCCCGACGGCTCGTTCTCCGCGCACGACAACGCCGGCGCCGTGGCCGAGGCGGGCGTGGTGATCCTCAGCGTCCCGTTCCGCAACCAGTCCGAGACGCTCGCCAACCTCAAGGACGCCCTGCGCGAGGGTCAGCTGCTGATCGACGCAACCGTCCCACTGGCGGCCGCCGCCGGCGGCAAGGCGACGCGGATGCTCGGCGTGTGGCAGGGCTCGGCCGCCCAGCAGGCGCTCGAGATGGTCCCCGACGGCGTGCGCGTGGTATCGGCGCTCCACACGGTCAGCGCCGCCTCCCTCAGCGACCTCGAGCATCCGCTCGAGCAGGACGTGCTCGTGTGCGGCGACTCACGCGCCGACAAGCGCGAGGCGGCAGGCGTGATCGAGCGGATCCCGGGACTTCGGTGCGTCGACTGCGGTCGCCTGGAGATGGCCCGCACGACCGAGGCACTCACGGCGCTGCTGATCTCGGTCAACGCGCGCTACAAGATCCATGCGGGCATCCGGCTCACGAGCCTGCCCGACCAGCTGTGGCAATGAGCGCACCCGACGTAGTCATCCTCTCGGGCGGCACCGGCGGCGCCAAGCTCGCGCGGGGCATGGTCGAAGCGGCCGGTGCCGAGCGGGTGGCCTGCGTCGTCAACACGGGCGATGACATCGAGATCTACGGCGCCCACGTCTCGCCCGACCCCGACCTCGTGTCCTTCTGGCTTGCGGGCGCGATCGACGAGCGCGGCTGGGGCCTGCGCGACGATACGTTCGCCGTCATGGACGCCCTGCGCGCGCTCGGAGTCGAGGTCTGGTTCAACCTCGGCGACCGGGACCTGGCGTGGTGCATCGAGCGAGCGCGGATGCTCGCCGAGGGCCTCACGCCGACGCAGGCGCTCGCCCGCCTCAACGAGGCTCTCGGTGTCACGGCGCGGGTGCTGCCGATGAGCGACGACCCGATCCGCACGTGGGTGCGGACGGGGACCGACGGCTGGGCCGGCTTCCAGCAGTTCATGATCAAGCAGCGCGCCGCCGGCCTGATCGAGGACCTCGAGTACCGCGGCGCCGAGCAGGCACGCGCGAGCGCCGAGGTTCTGGAGGCGATCGCCTCCGCGCGGGTGATCGTGATCGGACCGTCGAACCCCCTCGCATCGATCGGCCCGATCCTGGCGGTCCCGGGAGTCCGCGAGGCGATGATCGACGCGGCCGCCCCCGTGGTCGCGGTCAGCCCGATCGTCGAGGGCGACGTGCTCAAGGGCCCGACCGCCTCGTTCATGGCCTTCGCCGCGCTCGAGTGCAGCGCGGCGGGCGTGGCCAACTTCTACGGCGAGCTGCTCGACGGGATCGTGGCCGATGAGAACGTTCCGGCCGTGACGACCCTGGAGACCGACACCCGCATGGACGACGCGGCCGCACGCAAGCGGCTGGCGGAGCAGACGCTGTCGTTCGCCGAAGCACTGCGCGGCTAGACGATGCGGACCGCCGCGATCCTGCCCGTCAAGCGCTTCGTCCACGCCAAGCAGCGCCTCGGCGCGAGCGTCGCCGATCCGCTGCGCCGCGACCTCGCCGGGGCGATGGTCGCCGACGTCCTGCTCGCGCTCTCGCGGACCGGCGCGATCGACCTGACGATCGTCGTGACCGCCGAGGAGACGGTGGCCCCGGCGGCCCGCCGGGCGGGCGCGATCGTCGTCGCCGACGACGTCGAAGCGGGTCAGTCGGCGGCCGTCGAGCTCGGCGTCCGACGAGCTCTGCACGAGGGCATCGAGCGGGTCCTGTGCATCCCGGGCGACTGTCCCGCGCTCGATCCGGCCGAGCTCGATGAGCTGCTCGCCGCCGGCACCGGCACCGGCGCCGACCCGACGGCCGGCTCGGGCGCGCGCGCCGAGGTGGTGATCGTGCCCGACCGTCACGGCAGCGGCACCAACGGCCTGCTGCTCACCCCACCCGATGCGATCGCGCCGAGCTTCGGCCCTGACAGCTGCGAGCGCCATCGTGCCGCTGCGCTGGCCGCGGGCGCCGTGTGCCGGCTCGAGCGGCCGGGGTCCCTGCTGCTCGACATCGACACGGGCGCGGACCTGGCGGCGCTGCGCGAGCGACTCGCCAAGGCGAGCTCGCAGGCAAGCAACACGCGGGTGATCCTCGACGAGTCCGAGCGCGCCGGCGTCCTGTCTCCGGCCGCCGGCGCCTGACCGGGCCCGCGTTGGCGGCTCTGCACGCCCGGAGCGTCGGCCCGCTGGCGGAGATCGAGCCGGGCGCAGACCTGGCCGAGATGATCCTCACGGCGCTCGACGGTGAGCCCCTGCGCGACGGATGCCTGGTGGCGATCGCCCACAAGGCCGTCTCCAAGACCGAGGGCGCGCTCGTGGCCCTCGCCGACGTCCGTCCCGGCGAGCAGGCGCTGGCCCTGGCGGGCGAACAGGGCAAGGACGCCCGGGTGCTGCAGGTCGTGCTCGACGAGTCGAGTGAGATCCTGCGCGCCGAGCGCGGCGTGCTGATCTGCCGCACCCGCCACGGCTTCGTGTGCGCCAACGCCGGCGTCGACACCTCCAACGCGGCCGACGCCGACAGCGTGATCCTGCTGCCGCGCGACCCCGACGCATCGGCGCGGGCAATCCGTGCGCGCCTGCGCGAGCTGAGCGGCGCGAGCGTGGCGGTCCTGATCAGCGACAGCTTCGGCCGGGCATGGCGCAACGGTCAGAGCGACGTCGCGATCGGCCTTGCCGGGATGGCGGCGCTCGACGACTGGCGCGGACGACGGGACTCGAGGGGCATGGAGCTGCGGGCGACGTGGCTGGCCGTCGCCGACTCCGCGGCGGCCGCCGCCGATCTCGCCCGCGCCAAGGACTCGCGCGAGCCGGTCGTCGTGATCGAGGGCCTCGAGCGCTTCGCGACGCCCGAGGACGGCCCGGGCGCCGGGCCGCTGCTGCGGGCGCTCGAGGAGGACCTGTTCCGCTAGGACCCGCCGGCAACGAGTCTCCCGTCAGCCGGAGCGGGCGACCCGATCTGCTTGAGGTCGTAGGGTGTCGCGGGGGCCATCCGCTCGAGCAGCCCGAGCACGATGTAGGAAGCTTCGCTGAGTCGCGGTGCCGGCATCTGGCGCAGACTATCCTCCGATCTGGCATCGTACGCAGCGCATCATCCGTCGAAAATCGCGATGTTTCCGCAGTCGACAACCTCCTCCCCGGCGCTCGGCTTCCAGACGCTCGACGCCGAGGTCGAGCTGGACGCCCTGACGCTCGAGGGGGAGCTGCCGGTGTGGCTGACCGGCTCGCTGCTGAGGACCGGGCCGGCGCGCTTCGAGGTCGGCTCCAAGCAGATGCGCCACTGGTTCGACGGCCTGGCGATGCTGCACCGCTTCACGATCGGCGAGCGGCGTGTCTCCTACGGAAGCCGCTTCCTGCACAGCCGCGCATGGCAGGCCGCCGCCGAGGACGGCCGCCTGGCCTACGGCGAGTTCGCGACCGACCCGTGCCGCTCGCTGTTCAAGCGCGTGCAGAGCCTGTTCTCCCCGGGCTCGACCCTGACCGACAACGCGAACGTCAACGTCTCGCGCCTGGGCGAGCGCTTCGTGGCGATGACTGAGACCCCGCTGCCGGTCGAGTTCGACGCAGAGACGCTCGAGTCGGCCGGGGTACACCCGTTCGAGGCTCCCGGCCAGCTCTCGAGCGCCCACCCCCATGCCGACCGTGCGAGCGGCGCGATGCTCAACTACGCGGCCAAGCTCGGACGCACGAGCAGCTACCGCTTCTTCGAGGTCACACCGCCGGGCGGCCCGCGGGTGATCGCCGAGCAACCGGTCCGCGAGCCCGCCTACATGCACTCGTTCGGTCTGACCGAGAACTGGATCGTGCTGAGCGAGTTCCCCTTCCTCGTCAACCCGCTGGCGCTGGCGCTGTCGGGGCGGCCGTACATCGAGAACTACCACTGGAAGCCCGAGCGCGGGACGCGCTTCACGCTGTTCGACCGCCGCACCGGCGAGGCGATGACGGGCTTTGAGACAGACGCCTGCTTCGCCTTCCATCACGTCAACGCCTTCGAGGACGGCGGCGAGGTCGTCCTCGACGTGTGCGCCTACGGGGACGCGGGCGTCGTGGAGGATCTCTATCTCGATCGCCTGCGCGCAGGCAAGCCGATCGCCGATGCGGCCCTGACGCGCTTTCGCCTGCGCCGCTCCAACCGCTCCGTGACCTGCTCGCGGCTCTCCGACGGCGACCTCGAGCTGCCCCGGATCAACTACGGCCGCTGCAACGAGCGCCCCTACCGCTTCGTCTGGGGCACCGGCAACGGGCCGGGAGGCTGGGTCGAGCGGATCGTCAAGGTCGACACCCACGACGGCCGTGAGCTCAGCCGCTCAGAGCCCGGCTGCTTCCCGGGTGAGCCGGTGTTCGTGCCGCGCCCGGGCGCCGAGGAGGAGGACGACGGCGTCCTGCTGTCGGTCGTCCTCGACGCCGACGCGGGCACCTCGATGCTCCTCGTGCTCGACGCCCGCGACCTCTCCGAGCTGGCGCGGGCGCGCGTGCCGCACCACATACCGTTCAGCTTCCACGGCCAGTTCGCGCGAACCTAGATCGACCGGAAACCGCGGGCGCGCGTGCTCAGGCGGTGACGGCGAGCGGCGGATAGCTGCGCCTGATGTCATAGAGCGTCGTGCGCTCGGCCGCCGGGCGACCGGCCTCGTGGGCTGCCGCGACGAGCTGCGCGGGCTCCAGGCGGGTGCCGTGATAGCTCCCGGCGAGGCGACTGATCGACTCCTCCATGAGCGTGCCGCCGAGGTCGTTGACCCCCCACCGCAGCGCCTCGGTGGCGGCGTCGAGGCCCATCTTGACCCAGCTCGCCTGCAGGCTTCCGATCGTGCGCCCGAGCGCGAGGCGGAAGACGGCCGTGTGCTTGAGGTTCTCCTCGCGAGAGATCTCCTCGACGCCGTGGGTGCGCCCGAGCAGCGTCTGGAAGGGGATGAAGGAGAGCGGCACGAACTCGGTGATGCCGCCCGTCCGTTCCTGGAGCTCGCGCACGACACGCATGTGCTCGGCCAGCTCCCATGGCTCCTCGATGTGGCCGAACATGACGGTCGAGGTCGACCGCAGCCCGGCGCGGTGGGAGGCCTCGATGATCTCGACCCAGCGGGCGACGGGCAGCTTGTTGGGCGAGATCCGCTCGCGCACGCCGTC
>DAIRTT010000039.1:0-17110 GCA_036803745.1 Solirubrobacteraceae bacterium
TGACCATTACACGGGATGGAGCCTGAATGAAGAGCATGATCGCCGTCGCCGCCGCCTCGCTGGCGCTCGTGCCCAGCGCAGTCGCCGCGACCAGCCACATCCATGTCGCGCCGGAAAAGGTCAAGGCGGGTAAGAGCGTCGCGATCTACGGCTCGGTCGGCTCGGGGTGCCATCAGGGCTCCCAGGTCACGCTGATCTCCAAGGCCTTCAAGGGTGCCACGCGGAGCCGCTTCGCCGGCGTACCGGCGGTGCTCACGAAGGTCGGGAAATTCGGCCTCTACGCCGTCTCGGTGCGCGTCTCGAGTGCCGCCGGGAAGGGCAGCTTCACCGTGACCGGCCGCTGCGGTGGGGGCAACTTCGGCTCGGCGCCCCTGAAGGTCGGCTAGTGGCCGAGCTGCCGTCGGTCTGCGTAATCGGCGCCGGCGTCAGCGGACTCACGGCGTGCAAGGCGCTTGCGGATTTCGGTGTCCCCCACACGTGCTTTGAGGCCTCCGACGAGGTCGGCGGCAACTGGTACTTCCAGAACCCCAACGGGGTGTCATCCGCCTACCGCTCGCTTCACATCGACATCTCCAAGCCGTCGATCTCCTTTCGCGACTTCCCGATGCCGCAGCGCTACCCGGACTACCCCCATCACACGCACATCTTCGAGTGGCTTCGCGACTACGCCGATGCGTTCGGCGTGCGCGAGCGGATCCGCTTCAATACCCGGGTCATGCGGGCCGAGCGCGGAGCGAAAGGGGGCTGGAGGATCACGCTCGATGACGACTCCGAGCACGCCTTCGACGCACTGCTCGTGTGCAACGGGCACCACTGGGACCCCCGCCGCCCGGACTTCCCCGGCTCCTTCGACGGCCCCGAGATCCACTCCCACGATTACATCGACCCGAGCACGCCGCTCGACCTCAACGGCCGGCGCGTGCTCGTCGTCGGGATCGGCAACAGCGCCGTGGACATCGTCTCCGAGCTGGCCCGCAAGACGGTCTCGGAGATCGTCTTCCTGTCGACCCGCTCTGGCGCCTACGTGATCCCCAAGTACATCTTCGGCAAGCCGGCCGATCAGGTCGTCAAGACCAACCCGCGCATCCCGGTCGGCCTGCAGCGGAGGATGGGGCGGATGCTGCCGCGGATCTTCTCCGGGCGGATGGAGGACTTCGGCCTGCCGACGCCCAACCACAAGTTCCTCGACGCCCACCCGACCGTCTCGAGCGAGCTCCTCGGCCGCCTGGGCGCGGGCGACGCCGTCGCCAAGGGTGACGTGGCCGAGCTCTTGGGCGACCGTGTGCGCTTCGCCGACGGGTCGATCGAGGCGGTCGACGCGATCATCTACGCGACAGGCTACGACGTCAGCTTCCCCTTCTTCGACTCCGAGTTCCTTTCGGCGCCCGAAAACGTCCTGCCGCTCTACAAGCGGATGCTCAAACCGGGCATCGACGACCTGGCTTTCATCGGCCTCGGCCAGCCGATCCCGACGATCTTCCCCTTCTCCGAGCTGCAGTCAAAGCTCGCCGCTCGCTGGCTGAGTGGCGACTGGGCGCCGCCGCCGCGAGAGCAGATGGAGGAGGAGATCCGCCGCGACGAGGCCTTCCACACGGGGCACTTCACGAATAAGCCGCGCCACACGATGCAGCTCGAGTGGTACGGCTTCGAGCACGAGCTCAAGACACGCTCGATCCCAGCGGGCCAGACGCGTGCGCGCGCCGGCGCGCCGACCGGCGCACTCGCCGCCGGGCGGGCCGCCGCGCTGCGGGAGTCACGGGCCCCGGCATGAGCGTCGCGAGCGAGGTCGGCTTCGTCAGCGGCCGCGTGCACTGCGCCGGGGTGCATCTGGCCGGTGTGGGGGAGGCGTTCGCCGGCGCCGACGGACGCCGGCCGTGCGTGGTGATGGGCCACGGTTTCGCCGGAACGGTCGACTCGGGCCTGATGCCCTACGCCGAGGGCTTCGCCGCCGCCGGGCTCGACGCGCTCGCGTTCGACTATCGCCACTTCGGCCGCAGCGAGGGCGAGCCGCGCCAGCTGCTGTCGGTCGCTCGCCAGCTCGAGGACTTCGCCGCGGCGATTGCCTTCGCGCGGACGCTCGACGGGGTCGACCCCGAGCGGATCGTGCTCTGGGGCTCCTCATACGCGGGCGGACACGTGGTCCAGGTGGCCGTCGCCGATGGGCGCGTAGCTGCGGTCGTCTCGCAGGTCCCGGCGATGGACGGAGCGGCGGCGCTCCTCAATGCTGGGCGCTACGCCGGCGTGGGGCAGTTGGCGAAGCTCACGCTCGCGGGCCTGCGCGATGTCGCCGCCTCGCTGCGCGGCCGCCCGCCGGTGATGGTTCCTGTCGTTGGACCGCCGGGCGGCCTCGGAGTGATGACGAGCGAGGACGCCGAGGCCGGATACAAAGCGATCACCGGGCCCACCTGGCGCAACGAGGTGGCGGCCCGGATCGTGCTGCTCGCATCTCTGCATCGTCCGGGACTGCAGGCCGACCGTCTGCCGTGCCCGATCCTTGTGCAGATCGCCGACCACGACGCGGTCGCGCCGGTCAAGGCAGCTCAGGACGCGGCATGGCGCGCGACGGGCCGGGCCGAGGTGCGGACATACCCGATCGGGCACTTCGACATCTACACAGGGGCCGCGTTCGAGCAGGCCATGGCCGACGAGCTGCGTTTTCTCGAGCGCCACCTCGGGGCCGCCGCGCGGGAACGCGCCGTCGAGACCTCGGTCGGGGCGCGCTAGCCGACGCGCGCCCCGGGGCGAGTCAGCTCAGATGACGATCTGAGTGCAGACGAAGTGGGCAGCCAGGCGATCGCCGTTGTGGACCTGGACCTGCCAGACGTGTGTGCGGGAGCCGATATGCAGAGGCGTGCCCACGGCGCTCAGCTCGTCGCCGTCGCGGGCGGTGGCGAGGACGTTGATGCTGAGCCCTCCGGTCGAGAACCCGCGGTCGGGCGAGAGGTGGCGCATGGCGCCCCAGGCGGCGACAGTGTCCGCGAAGGCGACCCAGGCGCCGCCGTGGACTTCGCCCATCGGATGCAGGTGGCGGTGGTCGATCAGCATGCGCCCGAGCACGTGCTCGTCGGTGATCTCCGTCAGTTCGATGCCCAGATCGCCGGGGAAGCTGCCGGCGAGGCGTTCGACCGACAGGGCGACCGTGATCGCCGGGTTGGTCTCGCTGGAGGCCATCGGCGGCAGTCTCCCAGACGGGCGCAGGCCTCGCCCAGAGGCTCAGGCGCCGGGCGGACATCCGCGACGCACCGGCGGGCGCTCAGTAGGGGTTCTTGGGAGAGCGGTCCTCCGACAGCGAACCGGTGCTCCGCAGGGCGAGCGCCTCGATCGCGTCGGCGAGGTGGATCGGCTCGATGTTGCGATCGCCCCGCTGCACGCGAATCCGGTGCGCCTCGAGCAGGACGCCGGCGTGGGTGTGGCCGGCGGGGGGCTCGAATCGGTAGGAGGCGAGCTCGATCGTGAGGCCGAGCGGGTCGTTGAAGTAGATCGAGTCCATGAAGCCGCGGTCCTTGACGCCGCTGTGCTCGATCCCGCGCTCGTCGAGGCGTTCGACGGTCTGGCGGAACGTCGCCTGCGAGAGCGACAGCGCGACGTGGTGGACGCAGCCGGGATCGGTGGGCGTGCGCACCGGGTCGCCGCGGCGCTCCTCGTTGGTGAAGACGGTGATCAGCCGGCCGTCGCCCGGGTCGAAGTACAGGTGGCTCTCGGCGGCGTTGTCGAGATTCGGCTGCTCGAAGACGAACGGCATGCCCAGAAGGCCCTCCCAGAAGTCGATCGAGGTCCGGCGATCGGCACCGGTGAGGGTGATGTGGTGCAGGCCCTGGGTCTGGATCTTGCGCATCAGTTGTATGTGTACTGGTCGGCCGGGCGGTTGGCGGCGCTAGTGAGCTTGGCGACCGTCGCTTTGACATCGACCCTACCGCTCGAGTGCGGCGGGGTGAGCACGGTGCAGGTCGTGCTCGAGGCACATTCACCAGCCACGGGGCCCGCCGCGCCGAATCTGAAGGTGGTGACGCCGGCACCGACGGCGAACCCGCTGCCCGTCACCGTGACGCTCTCGCCTCCCGCGTGCGTGCCCGAGCCGGGCACCACGCCCGCGACGGTGGGATAGGACTTGAAGTGATCGCGGGCCGAGATCGCGCTCGTCCCCCCGGCCGTCGTGACGGTCACGTCGAGCGTGCCCGCGGTGCTCGCCGGCGCGACGGCCGTGACTTCGGTTTCTGAGACCGCGGCCACGTCGACGGCCGAGAGGCCCCCGAAGTCGACGGCGCTCGCGCCCGAGAGGTGCGTGCCCATGATGCGCACGGCCGTGGCGCCCGACGCGAGTCCGCGGGCCGGCGAAACGGCGCTGACAGCGGGAGCCGGGGCGTATACCCGGGTCACGCGTTCGATCACGAAGTGGTTCCCGGAGAGGAGGTGGTGAGAGTAGAGGGTCGTCCCATCGCTGCTCAGCGACGGCGCCTCGGCGAAGCCGGTGATGGCCGCGATGCGCTGAGCGGCGCCGAACGGGCGTGTGGTGCTGGTGCGAGTCGAGCGGTAGATCGCGGGGGTGCCCGAGGTGAGGCTCGCCCGCGTGTAGAAGAGTTCGAGGCCGTCGGGGGATGCGGCAGCCGCATATGTGAGTGACCCGGGGGCGTTGACGGCGCGCAGCAGTTCGGTGCTGCGTGGATCGCGGGCGAAGGCCGAGCCGACCCGGTCGAACAGCACGAGGCCGGCACTCGAGGGGCCGCCGCCCGGGCCGAACTGGCCGACGGCTACATACAGCGAGGCGCCGTCGGGGCTGACGCCGACGTCGAAGTCGACCGTGCCGGGCGTGCCGCCCGTGATGCCGGGGACGAGATGCACCCCGCCGAGCGCCCCCGCGGCGAACTGGCCGGCGTAGACGGTCGAGAGCGTCTGCGGGTAGCTGCGGTTGGAGATGAAGTAGAGCGTCCCCGCGCGATCCATCGTGGGCGTGCCTGAGAGGAAGCCTTCTTCGTTGACGCCTTCTCCCTGCAGCGGTCCCTCGTATTCGAAGGTCCCGGCGTCGAGGCTCCCGGCGATCTGGAGTGCGGGGATGCCGGGTGCCGCGTTCGATGTGTTGAACAGCAGATAGCGGCCGTCGGGGGTGATGAACGGCTCCATCGCCTCACCCGAGTAGCCCTCGATGACGACGGGCTGGGGACCGGCGAAGGCGCCGATGTCAGCGCTGGCGACACCCGCGGGTGCGAGTGCCGCGACGGCCACCGCCGACAGGCACGCCCGTCGAATCCACACAGCGATCCCCATCCCCATATTCATTCCCTCCATTCCCGTTCATCCAGCGTATAGCCGGGGTCAGCCGAGCGCGCGCGTTACGGCCTCGGCGGCGGCGAGGCCGCGCCGTGATCGGCCCGGGCGCCCGCGAGCTCCCGTGTGGCCAGATGCCCGCCCGGCCGCCGGCCCTGGTCGAGGACGGTTACTGCGAGTCCCTGCTCGGCAAGCCGTGCGGCGGCGGTGAGGCCGGCGACGCCGGCGCCGATGACGGCAACCCGCATCGACGGACCTTAGCTCGCTTGGGGCCACCCCCGGCGAGCCCGAGGGTGGCTGCGGGTGAAGCCACCCGACCAGTGCGGAGAACCCGCACGTGGCATCACCTCACCGGTGGTACGGTCCGTTGCGTTCTCAGAACCTCGACCGCGGAGGGAGTCGTGGAGCGCCTCAGCCCCCAGGACGCGTCGTTCCTGCATCTGGAGGACTCGGTCAGCCACATGCACATCGGGACGGTGGCGATCCTCGAGGGCCCGGTGCCCTCCTATGAGGCGCTGGAGCGGATGGTCAGCGCCCATCTGCCGAGTGTGCAGCGCTATCGCCAGCGGGTCCACTTCGTGCCCGCCGCGCTCGGCCGGCCGGTGTGGGTCGACGATCCGAGCTTCGAGCTCGGCTATCACCTGCGCCGCACAGCCCTGCCGGCGCCGGGCGGCGACGAGGAGCTTCGCAGGCTGGTCGGCCGCGTCATGTCCCACCAGCTCGACCGCGACAGGCCGCTGTGGGAGATGTGGGTCATCGAGGGGTTGAGTGAGGGGCGTTGGGGGCTGATCACAAAGCTCCACCACTGCATGGTCGACGGCGTGTCGGGCGCGGAGCTGATGGCCGCGATCCTCGATACGGAGCACAACCCCGATCTCCCCGAGCCGCAGCGGTGGCGTCCCGAGCGCCAGCCGACCGGCGCCGAGCTTGCCGTCAATGCGATCACCCGGCGGGTCGTGAGCCCATATGAGCAGGTGCGCGCCGCACGCGCGGCGGTCCGCTCGCCGCGCGTCGCCGTGAGCAACGCGGCGTCAGTCGCGCGGGGGCTGTGGAACATGGGCGCCGTCGTCACGCCGCCGCCCTCGTCTTCGCTGAACGGCCCGATCGGATCGAGTCGCCGGTGGGCGTGGGCGCGATCGCAGCTCTCAGATGTCAGGCAGGTCCGCGAGGCGTTCGGCGGGACTGTCAACGATGTCGTCCTGAGCGTGATCGCGGGAGGCTTCCGGGCTCTGCTCGCGGGGCGCGGCGAGTCGACCCAGCGCGAGGTGCGGACGCTCGTGCCGGTGTCGGTGCGCGCGGCCGGCGAGCACGGCGAGTACAACAATCGCGTCTCTGCGATCTTCGCCGACCTCCCCGTCGGCATCGAGGACCCGGTCGAGCACCTGGCGTCGGTGAGGGCGCAGATGGAGCACCTCAAGCACTCCGGCGAGGCGGTCGCGGGCGGCGTGCTGGTCGGCCTCGGCGGGTTCGCGCCGGCGATGCTGCTGGCGCTCGGGATGAGGGCGGCGACGCGGATGCCCCAGCAGAGCGTCAACACGGTGACGACGAACGTCCCGGGCCCTCAGCGGCCGCTCTATGCCGCGGGGCGTCGGATGCTCGAGTGCTTCCCCTACGTGCCGCTGGCCGGACACGTGCGGATCGGCGTCGCGATCTTCTCCTACGACGGCGGTCTGGCCTTCGGCGTGACCGGCGACTACGATCACGCCCCCGACATCGAGGTGCTCTGCGAGGGAATCGAGCGCTCGATGCGCGAGCTCCTGACCGCGGCCGACCAGGCGGCAGGAGCGCCCAGCGAGAAGCGGCGCCACCCTGGCGGCACTCAGGCCGCAGGCGCGAGCCCAAACGGGCATCGGTCCCGCGCATCCGGGAGGAGCCGGCCGTCGACGCGGTGAGCGACGAGGCCGCGGGCGCCACGCCGGTCGTGCTGGATCACCATTTCCGCGTCGCCCTCCTGGGCGGCGAGTTGGTGGCCAACCGCCTGCGCGCCCGGCCGCGGCTGCGCGTGATCCTGCCGACCGGACACACGCCGCTGGGCATGTATGCCGCGCTGCGCGGGCACGCGGCCGACGGGAGCCTGCCGGCGGGCCAGGCGACGCTGTTCCAGCTCGACGAGTACCTCGGCCTGGACCCGGGGGACGAGCGCAGCTACGGCGCCTATCTGCGCCGCGAGCTGGCGGGCGTTGCTCTCGGTGCCGTCTGCGGCCTCGATGGCTCGGCGCCGGACCCGGACGCCGAGTGTGCGCGCCACCAGGCGCGGTTGGATGAGGCACCGGTCGATTTGATCGTGCTGGGGCTGGGCCGGGACGGCCACGTGGCCTTCGACGAGCCGGGCTCGCCGCTCGACGGGGGGGTGCGCGTCGTCGATCTGCACCCGACCACGCGAGCCGATGCGGCCGCCGACTTCGGCGGCCTAGCGCAAGTGCCGGAGAGGGCGCTGACGGTCGGGCTCCGGACGCTGATGGCTGCCCGCGAGCTGCTGATGCTCGTGTCGGGAGGGTCGAAGGCCGAGGCCCTGGGGGCGATGCTCGAAGGCGAGCCGGGCGAGAGCTGCCCGGCGTCGCTGCTGCGCGAGCACTCGCGTCTGACGGTGATCTGCGACGCGCCCGCCGCCCGCCTGCTGAGGCCGCGGGCGAGCTGGGCGAGCGACCGCGCGGTGATCGTGCTCGGCCATCGCGAGCCGGGAGTCAGCGTCGAGAACCGGATCTCCGACGAGTCCCGCGCACGATTGCGCAGGGCCGAGCGCGAGTGCCGGGCGGCGCCGCCGCGGGCCGTGATCCTCACGGGGTACACGCGGACGCCGGGCGGGCTGTCGGAGGCCGAGCAGATGAAGGCGGAGTGGTCCTCGCCGGCGGTCCCTGCGCTGCTCGAGGATGCGGGCCGCAACACGGCCGAGAACGCGAGCCGCTCGCTGCCGCTGATCCGGGCGATGGGCGGCGTGCGTCAGGTGACCGTCGTCAGCTCCGCCTGGCACGTGCGCGTGCCGTACTTCTTCGCGCCCTACCGAAAGCTGGGTGTGCGACTGTCGTTCGCGTGGGCCTTCCATGGCCCGTGGCCGCGGCTGCTGTGGCGGGAGTTGCGGGGCGCACGCTCGATCCGTCGTCAGCGCGACCGGGCGATGGGCGAGATGCGCCTCCCGGCCGAGCTGGCGCTGCCGGCAGGGGGCGACGCGGCGTGAGTGTGGTGCTGAGCGGAGAGCTGGCGCTCGACGGAGCTCTGGCTGAGGGTTGGGCCGAGCTCGACGGCGACAGGCTGACGGGGATCGCGCACGGACAGCCACCGCGAGAGCCCGACGAGCGCCTCGACGGAGTCCTCGCGCCCGGCCTGTGCGACCTCCAGGTGAACGGTGCAGGCGGTCACGAGGTGAGCGGTGGAGCACAGGCGCTCGACGCGATCGATGCGATCCAGCTCGCGCACGGGGTGACGAGCTACCTGCCGACGCTCGTCAGCCCGGACGACGAGACAGCCGAGCGCGCGCTCCCCGAGCTGGCAGCCCGGATGGCCGATCCGGCTTCGCCGGTCGCGGGCGTCCATGTCGAGGGGCCATTTCTGAACCCCGAGCAGGCGGGGATGCACCCGCTCGAGCGCCTGCGCTCGCCGGCGGACGGCGTGCCCGAATGGCTCGAGCATCCGGCCGTGCGCCTCGTGACGATCGCGCCCGAGCTACCCGGCTCACTCGATCTGATCGGTCGGCTGAGCGATCGCGGCGTCGCGGTCTCGCTCGGGCATTCCGCGGCATCGGCCGACATCGCGATCGGTGCGATCGACTCAGGTGCTTGCCTGGTGACTCACGTGTTCAACGCGATGCCGCTCATGCATCCCCGCGCGCCTGGTCTGGCCGCGGCGGCGCTGAGCGACGAGCGCGTACACGTCGGCGTGATCGCCGACGGCGTGCATGTGCAGAGGCCGATGCTCGAGCTCCTGCGCAGAGCCGTCGGGGCGCGGACGGTACTCGTGACCGACGCGACTCCTGCGGCGGCGGCGCCTGGCGGTCGTTACGAGATGGCCGGAGTGACGATCGAGCTGGGCGCCGACGGCGCGGCCCACAGGCTCGACGGGACGCTCGCCGGCAGCGCGCTGACCCTCGACCGGGCGGCGGCGAGCTGGCCGGCCTTGACTCGGGCGACGCTCGGACAGGCCCTGTTCGCAGCGAGCCAGGCGCCGGGGCAGGCGGCGGGGCTGTGGAGCGGCCTGCCGGCCGACCTGGTCGTGTTCGGCTCGGGCGGCGCGGTCCGGCGCGTGATGCGCTCGGGGCGCTGGTTGGATCGCCCGGCCGAGCCTCTGGAGGCCGGGCGATGACCGCGCCTCCGCGCTCGTTGCAGACCCTGGTGGGACGCTATGACGCCTCGACGTTCGGGCCGCAGGGCGGCCGCGCGCGCGTCCGCATGGCGCTGGCCGGCGGAGAGGCGTGGGACGCGGTCATCGAACGCGGCACCGCGCGGCTGGGGCCGGCGAGGGGAGATGCCGACGCGATGCTGACGGCCGACGCACGCGGCTGGCGCGCGATCGCAGCGGACGTGGGCAGCGGCATGGAGGCCTTCCAGGCCGGCCGCCTGGCTGTGCGGCGCAACCTGCACCTGGGCGTCGGCTTCCTGGCGGCGACGAGCGGTCAGAGCGATGCCGGACGCCTGCGCTTTAGGGACGTGAAGACTCGCGCCGCACGGCTCTCGACCCTGGAGGCTGGAACCGGCCCGCCGGTCATCGCGATCCACGGGCTGGGCGGGACCAAGGGGTCATTCCTGCCGACGGTGGCAGCTCTGAGCGGCCGCTTCAGGGTGATCGCGGTCGACCTGCCGGGGTTCGGGGATTCGGAGAAGCCGCTGGGCGCGAGCTACGACGCCCCCTTCTTCGCCCGGGTGATCGTGGACCTGCTGGACGCGCTGGAGATAGACCGCGCCCACCTGATCGGCAACAGCCTGGGCGGTCGGATCGCGTTGGAGGTCGGCATGTGTGACCCCGACCGGGTGAACCGCCTGGTGCTGCTGTGCCCGTCGCTGGCATGGCGACGCGACCGGCCGCTGGTGCCGCTGCTGCGACTGACCAGGCCGGAGCTCGGCCTCGTCCAGCTCGCGCCGCGGGCGCTGGTCGAAGCGATCGTGCGCCGCGTGATCCCGGGAGCCGAGGAAGGGTGGACGGCGGCTGGAGTGGACGAGTTCCTGCGCGCCTACCTCACGCCGGCCGGCCGGGCGGCCTTCTACGCGGCCGCCCGCCACATCTACCTCGAAGAGCCGCACGGAGAGACGGGCTTCTGGACGCGCCTGCGAGAGCTGGACGTCGACTCGCTGTTCGTGTGGGGCAGACGCGACAGGCTCGTGCCGATCGCCTTCGCCCGGCACGTCGAGGAGGCGCTGCCCCAGGCCCGCCACCTGGAGCTGGACTGTGGGCACGTGCCGCAGGTCGAGCGACCCGTCGAGACCCACAAGGCGGTCGCGGCCTTTCTCACCCGGACCGCCGCGAGGTCGCGGGGGGGCGCAGGCGCCAAGGGCCGCGCTCAGCGCTGAGAGGTCAGGCCGGCCGCCGAGGGGATGGGACGATCGCGGGCAGAGTGCGCGCACGGATCGAGAAGCAGCTCGCGCGCCGCGGCTGACGGACGTGGGGAAGTACGGACTCGTTGCGTGGCGGGACTCCGATGCCGCTCCGCGCCTCACGAGATAGGTTCGCCTCTCGATCACGTCGCGAGGGAGTGGAGGCCATGAGTGAGCAGCTGAGCATGCTCGACACGATGTTCCTCGAGCTCGAGCAGGCCGACGAGGCCGCCCACATGCACATCGGCGCGGCGCTCATCTTCGATCCGCTCCCCGGGGGCGGGGCTCCCGACATCGGCGAGTTCCGCGACTACATTCGCGAGCGGGTGGGCATTCTGCCCCGCTTCGCCCAACAGTTGTCAGGACCGCACGCGGGCCCGCTGACGTGGCTGACGTGGGAGCCGGCTCAGGCGTTCGACGCCGGTGCCCATGTACATCACGTGACTCTGCCGGCGCCCGGCGGCGAGGCGGAGCTGCACGAGTGGCTCGGGGACTTCTGGTCGCACCGCCTGGACCGCCACCGGCCCCTGTGGGAGATGACGCTCGTCGATGGGTTCGAGAACGGCCGCTGGGCGCTGGCGACCAAGACCCACCACTGCCTCGTCGACGGCGTCGGCTCGATTGACATCGGCCATGTGCTGCTCGACACCTCGCCGACGGCTCGGCCGCTGCCCCGCCAACCCCTCCCGAGCACCGCGGGGGAGACCGAAGAGCACGGCGCCGGCCGGTTCTGGTTGTCGCCTGGCCTGGCCGTGCGTGGAGCGCGCGCCGGACTCAACGCGGCGCTGCACCCGCGCGAGTCCTTCGATCGCGCGCGGGCGGCCGTCGAGCTGATCGTGCGCGACGAGGTGATCGGGGCGCCGCGGTCGAGTCTGAACGGACCGATGAGCGGGACGCGCCACTTCGCGACCGTGCGGCTGGATTTGGCCGACGTCAAGGCGGCGAAGGCGCGCCTCGGAGGGACGGTGAACGATGTCGTGCTGGCGGTCTGTACGGGTGGGCTGCGACACCTGTTGCTTTCCCGCGGCGAGGCGCTGCCCGATGCCGATCTGCGGGCACAGGTGCCGGTGAACATCCGGTCGGAGGATCAGGAGCACGCGCTCGGCAACGAGTTGACGTCCCTGTTCGTCGAGCTGCCGGTGAGCGAGCCGGACCCGATGGCGCGCTATCGCCGCGTCGTCGAGCGCGCCGAGCAGCTCAAGGCGGGCTCTCAACGGGCCGGAGGCAAGACGATCGTCGACGTGGCCGACATGGGGCCGCCGCTCGCCGGCGCCCTGCTCGCGCGGTCGATGTTCGGTGGCACCCGGATGTTCAACCTGACGATCACCAACGTGCCCGGGCCCCAGCAGCGGCTGTACGCGTTCGGAGCGCCGCTCGTCGAGGTCCTGCCGCTGGTGCCGCTGTTCGCCGAACACAGCATCGGCATCGCCGTCCTGACCTACGCCGGCCAGATGGTCTTCGGCCTCAACGCCGACCGCATGGCGGCCCCGGACGTCGCGGTCCTGGCGGAGGGTATCGAGCGGTCCTTCTCCGAGCTGCGAGCGCCCGAGCCCAAACGGACGCGCCGTCAGAAGGCGGTTGCGGCCGGGTCCTAGGCTCCGCGGTTACTACGGCCCCGGCCGGCGAGGAGCCGGATCACCTCCGGTCGATCCGCGGCGCGAGACGGTGCCACGACAGCACGGGCCCCTGGTGACTGTGCCCTCGGTGCAGATCTCAAGGCCTAGTCGAGAAGGGACGCGGCACCAGGCGGCAAGGAACGCGGCCTTGGCGGTGTTCGGGCATCCCGCTACAGCGTGGGAACCCGGCGACACTCCATGAGCAAGGAAGCGGTCGGTTGGCGCGGCTAGAGTCCGCTATTTGCAGGCCTGCTCAAGCCCAGCATCGGACTCGAACCGATGACCCCTTCCTTACCATGGAAGTGCTCTACCAACTGAGCTAGCTGGGCGCGAAGCCGAGACTGTACCGCGCCTGAGCGCATCCCGCGACGGCCCGCGGCCTGGCCGTCATCGCCACCCGGCCTAGCTGACGCCGTCGAGCAGATCGGTCGGGGAGGAGAGTTCCAGGCCGCGGGAGAGGATCACGATCGTCTCCAGTCGCGGCGAGCGCTTGCAGCGCTCGAGCAGGCTGATCTCGGTCCGGTGCAGGTCGCAGAGGTCCGCCAGTGCCTCCTGGGAGAGACCGGCCGCGAGACGGTAGTGGCGGAGATTGGCGGCGAATCGCTTGCGGACCTCCTCCATGGAGCCAACTCTCCCGGCGCGCAGACGAAACAGCCACAGACAACTGTCTGCAGGTGGACGCATTGGCCCTGCCTGGCGGCGCGAGATAGAAACATGAATCTATCGTGATGACAAGTGTGCGCGCGGCGCCGAGCGTCGCGCCTCGAGTGGCTCCAGGGAGCGGCTTCGCTGCGCCCGGCCTCCCGGGCGGTGGTTACTCCTAGTCGGCGGGCGTGACCGTCGTGACCGGCAGCCCGAGTCCCGACACCTTGCTCGGCAGATCGAGCTTGAGCCAGCGCGAGACTTTGGGTGACAGCGTCGAGACGATGATCTCGTCGAAGCCACGAAGGTTGACGGCGTCCATGACAGCGACCGACGGGTCGGAGGAGCCAACGAAGCCCTCGACCTGTGAGCCGGCGGCGTCGCTCAGCCTGGGCAGCGCCTCGTCGAGGACCGTCTGGGCCTCGCCCGCCCCCTGGTCCTCGGGGTCCACGACCTTGTGGAGACCGTGCGCCGGGTTGGGCACGAGCAGCGTGAACTTCGCAGCTCCCCGTCCCGCCCGCTCCCGAACAGCGTCGAGCAGCGGCTGGGTCGCCGCCGTCTTGTGCGCGACGACGAGGACCCTCGTCTGACCCGCCTGTGATGACTCCATGACCGGCGCTCCCTTCAGCTCGCTGGCTCTGCACCGGCCCCACGACTCGCGCTCGCGCCGGTGCTCGACTCCACTTCTACTCCAATCGCCACCCCTCTGTCCACCGCAGCCCCGCCCACGACCTCGGACGGGGCTGCCGCGTGGGGGCTAGGCTGTCGCCCATGCGCGTCCTGCTCGACTCAGAAGCCCTCGAAGTGCGCCTGTCGTGGTGGCAGAGGATCGTCGGGCTGATGGGCAACATTCGCGTCGAGCGGGCCAGCATCAGCGAGGTGGAGGTCGTCGAGGACGCCGTCCGCGCGGCGATGGGCACGGGCCTGAAAGCCGGCCTGCGCCTGCCCTGGCTGCTCTACATCGCGCGCACGGTCCGGCTCGACCAGGCCTTCGTCGTGCGCCGCGGCGTGCCCGGCCTGTCCTTCGCCGTCTCCGATCACGGCGCGCTCGAGCACGTGCTTGTGAGCACGCCCGAGGCCGCCGACCTCGCCCGGCGCCTCACCAGCGGCGACTGAGGTCTGGTCTGGGTTAGGCGGAGGTTTCGGCGTTACGCGACTACCGCGAACTCGATGGTGAGCGGATCCTCGTGTTCTGTCGGGGCGTCGGGCGCGGCAAGACGAGCGGATTGGACCTCGGGCAGCTATCGACCGACGGGGCGAACCTGTTCGAGGTCCACGACGGCAAGGTCACAAGGCTAATCACCTACTGAGACCGGGAGCGCGCGTTCGCCGAGGTGCTGGCTGCATGGAAGATGCCGCGAGCGTAGAGATCGTGCCTCGCTTCTTTGACGCCGATGTCGAGATCTGCCAGATGGCCAACATCCTCGGTACGGCCGGCCAGTTCCACGGCCACCGAGGGGTGGTGGAGTCGACGCTGGAGGTGGTGCGCGGGTTCGCCGATCCGGCGTTCATCCCCGAAGAGGTTCGCGAGCAAGGCGATCGCGTCGCGACGGCGGTCCTGTTTCGCGGGACGGGCCGAGTCAGCGGCGTGCCAGTGACAATGCGCGCCGGTCATCTGTTCACGCTGCGCGACGGTCTGATCGTGCGCTTCGAGGTCTTCCAGGACCCTGCCGCCGCTCTCGGTGCTGTCGGCGTCGTCCAGCAGCACGGCCGCGGTCCGGCGTGACTGCTCAGAAGTGACGCGGAACCGCGGTGCGCCTCAGCGTCCCGCTCGCCGGCCGCCCGACCGCCGCTGCGCCGAGCTACTGATCGCTCGGAGGCCCGCGTCAGCCGGGTGGTATCGAGGCGGGGCCGGGCGCCGGATGCGTCGAGAGCACAAGAGGCGGACGCGGCGGCTGCGTGAAGTCGAAGTCGTTCACCAGGTTCCCGAGCGCCGGAGATTCTTCGCGGACCAAGGGTCGCGAGTCCGGCCGGCCGTCGGTTGACGGGTTGAGGCGAGCGCCGCCGAGGAAATCGTCCTCGATGAACTTCAGATACGCATCGTGGCTGAGCTGCTCGTGGTCGATGTAGCCGATCTTCGCGTACGGGCTGATCACGAGCCCCGGGACGCGAAGCCCATAACCATTTTCATCGACGTTGGGCGGAGACACGTGATCGTAGAGCCCACCCCAGTCGTCCCACGAGAGGAAGATCGCCGTGCTCGACCAGCACGGGCTACGCATGATCGAGTTGACGAGTGTCGTCACATAGCTCTGACCGGCCGACACGAGTCCCGGGGGATGCTCGGAGACCCGCTGGTTGGGCTCGACCCAGGCGACTCTCGGAAGAGCGCACGTCGTCGGGGTGTGCACGGCCGTGTAAAAACTGTTGAGCGACTGGATGTTTCCGAGCTGGCCGTCCTGCTTGACGTCCGTGAAACTAGCCAGCGGGTTCCAGATGCCCGGCGTTTCCGGGCCCTGTTTGACGGGTTTGCATGTAACCGCTTCGTCTGACTCGCAGTCCGGCTCGAGCCCTTCGTATATGTAGTATCGCCAGCTCACTTTCGCCTTGGCCAGCAGGTACGTGATGTCGGTCCAGTTTCTCGGATTGGGCGTGTGATTGATGTCGCTGAAACAAGCCAACGGGTCGAGCGTCGCGGCCGGGCAGCGCGCTGACCACCCCGACACGAGGAAGTTGTGCTCGGGAAGGCTCCACGATCGAGAGGCGGCGAACATCGAGTCCTGCAGCACGAAGTTGTTCGCGTAGGTCCAGTAGTTGGGGATCTCGCGCGCATCGTGATACCCCATCACTTCCTGGCACGTAGCCGGTTCCGACGGTATGCATCCGCTGCAGATCGGTTGGGTGCTCGTACACGACTTCGCGTTCTCGACCTGGCCTACGAAGCCGTCCATTTTCCCTTCGTCGATATCTGCCACCGCGCTTTTGTAGCCGTGGGGCCCACCGCCGTTTTTATCGCCTGCGAGGTGAAACGGTTTGACGCAGGCGCCGTTGGCCGGATCGGGGACGCACACACCCGCTGGAATGCCGTTTGCGCCGGGATACGTACCAAAGTACGAGTCGAACGAGCGGTTCTCCTGCATGATCATGACGACATGCTGAATGTTGTGAATTCCACCGCGCTGAGCTGCCCCCGCCGCTGGCGCGAACGAGAGCGAAGCGGTGACAAGGAGCCCTGTCAGCAGAACCCTGCGGGCGCGACTGAGGCACCCCAACGGACTGAATGGTGTGAATTGCATGCGTCCCCCAAGAGGCTCGTATTATTCAGTGCGTGCCCCGCTGGAGCCGATTGTACCCGCTAGCTCGAAGACGAGGCAGCGTTCGGACGCGAGTACGGCAAGGAAGCCGCGGCGGCGATAGGGCACCCGCAATGGATGAACGTGCGCGAGGATGCCCTACTGCCGCTAGTCGAGGAGTTCTTTGCGAACCGCCTATTCGGCCCGATGCGGCTCGACAAGCTCGCGGTGCAGCTGAGCGCCCAGGAATCCTCGCAGACGGCAGACAGCAAGCGGATGGGCGCGGAGCTTCGCCGGCAGATTGCGACCGCCGACAACGCCATCGCGGCTCAGGTGCGCGGTCTAGAGGCCGGAGTTGATGCCGACCTAGTGCAGGCGCGGATTGTCGAATTGAAGGCCGAGAAGACCGCGGCGCAGGCGACCCTGAGCGCCCTCCTGCCGGCGCCGGCCGACGGCGAGGACCTGTAGGCTGCGCTGGCCCAGCTACCCGACCTGTGCGACACATTGCACGACGCCGACGCGGCAACCAAACGCCGCTACTTCGAGGCGTTCGACTTGCAGGTGGTCTACGACAAGGCCGGGACCGTTCAGGTGAGCGCCATCATCACCGACGCCGTGGCCGGGCTGTTGGCCGCCCCGTCGGCGCTTCGCACAGAGAGCCATGGCGGGGGCAGGATTCGAACCTGCGAAGGCAGAGCCAACGCGTTTACAGCGCGTCCCCTTTGACCGCTCGGGAACCCCGCCAGGGCGGTCGTCAGTCTAGGGCCTACCCGGTCCGCCGGGCAGGCCCCTTCCTCCTTGCGCCTCGGAGGCGCTAGGAGGCCTCGCGCAGCTG
>DAIRTT010000040.1:0-17051 GCA_036803745.1 Solirubrobacteraceae bacterium
TTCGCCTGCGCGCGGGCGAGGAGCAGGCGTTCGTCGACCTCGTGGCACGTCATCGTCCAGCGATGCTGCGCCTGGCCCGCTCGTTCGTGTCGAGTCCAGAGCTCGCCGAGGAGGTCGTCCAGGACACCTGGGTCGGCGTCCTGCGCGGGATCGATGGGTTTGGAGGGCGCTCCTCCTTCCGTACCTGGCTGCTGCGCATCCTCGTCAACCGGGCGAGGACGACCGGCGTGCGTGAGCAGCGGACGGTCGCCGTCGGCGATGCCGGCCCGGTCGTCGACCGGGCGCGCTTCAACGCTGCGGGAGCCTGGATGTCACCCCCGCAGCACTGGGTCGAGGACAGCGACAATCGCCTGCTCGCCGAGGGGCTCGCGGGACACATCCGATCGGGCCTCAACGAGCTGCCGCCGCGTCAGCGCGAGGTCGTTCTGCTCCGCGACGTCGACGGACTGAGCGGCGAGGAGGTCGGCGAGGTGCTCGAGATCAGCGACGCCAACCAGCGCGTCCTGCTCCATCGCGGCCGCAGCCATCTGCGTCAGAGCCTCGAAGCCGTGCTCGCGGGAGGCTTGTAGATGTTGCGAAGGGCCACCCCACTCGCATGCCAGGAGATGGTCGAGCTGATCACCGACTACCTGGAGGACACTCTGCCGCGCTCGACGCGCCGGCGCTTCGAGGCACATCTGTCGGGCTGCGAGCACTGCAGCGAGTACCTCGCACAGATGCGCGCGACGATCCGGCTTACGGGGCGCCTCGAGGTGGAGGACCTGACCCCGTCGATGCGAGAGGACTTCGCGGCGCTGTTCTCCAACTGGCGCGCGCAGAGCCAGGAACGAGCTGAGGACTGAGCCGCCGGCGCCGGCTCAGCCTCCTCGTCAGATCTCCTCGTCGATTCCGATCGCCCGCTCGAGCATCGGGTCGGCCCGCTGACCCTCCTCGCGGATCGCCTCGAGCATGCCCGTGGCAAGCGCGTCGAGCTTGCTCTGGATCGCCGCCTCCGCGCGAAGCTCGGCGTTCTTGAGCAGCGCCACCAGCAGCAGGGTGATCGCGGTCAGCGCGGTCCCGGTCGCCTGCTCATAGGAGGCGCTCGCGCCTAATGCGTAGCCGCCGAGCCACGCCACGACCAGAGCCATGCAGAGGATGAAGAAGAGCGGCGAGCTCGAGAAGTAGGACGCGCGCTGGGCGAGCCTGTCGAACGGGCCACGCCGGCCCTGCTCGCCGCGCTCGATCGGATGCTGAAGCGAGGTTAACTGCCGTCGGCCACGGCGCGAACTCTGCTCGGTCGGCACACATCCAGAGTAGCGGCGCCCTCGCGAGCGACTGCGGGGCCGGCGCGGGCGGCTCTGCCAGTATGCGCCCATGGCTCGCGTGTCCGCCCGCATCAGCTCGATCGCCGAGTCGGCCACGCTGGCGGTCGACTCGAAGGCCAAGGCGCTCAAGGCGGCGGGCCGGCCGGTCATAGGCTTCGGCGCCGGCGAGCCCGACTTCCCCACTCCGTCCTACATCGTCGAGGCCGCCGTCGAGGCATGTCGGGACCCGCGCCGGCACAAGTACAGCGCCGCCGCTGGCCTCCCGGAGCTGCGAGAGGCGATCGCCGAGAAAACCGCTCGCGACTCTGGCCTGGAGGTTCCCCCCGGGCAGGTGCTCGTCACCAACGGCGGCAAGCACGCCGTCTATGAGGCCTTCGCGGCGCTCCTCGACCCACTCGACGAGGTCATGCTGCCGGCGCCCTACTGGACCACCTACCCCGAGGCGATCGCGCTCGCCGGCGGTAGGCCGGTGGTCGTGGCAACGGATGAGCACTCGGGCTACCTGGCGAGCGTCGAGCAACTCGAGGCGGCGCGCACACCGCGCACCAAGATGCTGCTGCTGTGCTCCCCCTCGAACCCCTCGGGCGCCGTGTACCCGCGCGAGCGGATCGAGGAGATCGGCCGCTGGGCGGTCGAGCACCGGCTGTGGGTGCTGGCGGACGAGATCTACGAGCACCTCGTCTACGGCGAGGCGAGCTTCCACTCGATCGCCGAGGTCGTCCCGGAGCTGGCCGAGCGCCTGGTGATCGTCAACGGCGTCGCCAAGACCTATGCGATGACTGGCTGGCGCGTCGGCTGGCTCGTGGGCCCCTCCGACGTGGTGGCGGCGGCGACCAACCTGCAGTCGCACGCGACCTCGAACGTGGCTGGCGTCACACAGATGGCGGCCCTGGCCGCGCTCAACGGCGGCCTCGATGCCGTGCGGGAGATGCGCGCGGTCTTCGATCGGCGCAGGCAGGTGATGGTCGCCGCGCTGAACCGGATCGCCGGGGTGAGCTGCCCCGAGCCGCTCGGCGCCTTCTACGCCTATCCGTCGGTCAAGGCGCTCCTTGGACGTGGGATCCGCGGGCGCACGCCCACGAGCTCGGCCGAGCTCGCCGACCTGATCCTTGAGCTGGTCGAGGTCGCGGTCGTGCCCGGAGAGGCCTTTGGCACGCCGGGCTATCTGCGCCTCTCATACGCGCTCGGCGACGAGGATCTGGCCGAGGGGCTGGGTCGGATCTCCGACCTGCTCGGCGAGTCGGCACCTGCGAGGAGCGGCCACTGACCGGGCCGCTCCTCGCCGCGAACTGCGTCGCCTGGGGCGGGTGTCCGGCCCGGAGCCTACGAGCGCCCGATATGGGGCACTCGTACATTCGTCGAATCGCCCGGCATCTGCGCCGAATCGCTTTACAGCCGTATTTGGATGAAGGACACTCCTGCGGACATCGACCAATGAAAAAGGCAAACCCGTCGCGAGACGGGGGCGCAAAGTCAGGGATCTCCACGAGATAGCTCGGCTGCCAACACCGCCACGGAGGGCAGCCGTGTTCACAGATCCCGCACAGGTCGCAGCACCCCGCAGGGCCAAGGCAACCCGCCGTACGCCCGGCACGCTCAGTCAGCGCGTCACCGACGCGGATGGCTTCTCGCTGATCGAGCTGCTCGTCGTGATCCTCATCATCGGCGTGCTGGCGGCGATCGCGATCCCGTCGTTCTTGAACTCGAAGGGCAAGGCAACGGATGCCCAGGCCAAGGAGCTCGTGCGCACCGCCGAGACGACGGCCGAGACGATCTCAACCGCCAATGACGGCAGCTACGAAAAGGTCTCGAAGGCCGAACTTCACAGTGAGGAACCTTCGATTCTCGTGGCCTCGACGGGCAAGGATGCCTGGATCAGCAAAGTGACGAGCGCCAAAACCGAATACTCGATCACGGCGACGGCGACCAACGGCGACGAATTCACGGTCACCAAGAGCTCAGCCGGAGTGATCACACGGGGCTGCGCCAGCCCGGTAAGCAAGACCGGCTGCGCGGGGCGCAGCGAAGCCGCCAGCTGGTAGCGACTTGCCGGATGGAGACTCCGGAGCCGGGGGGCTCCGGCGCGGCGGTTCGGGGGGACCGCCGCGGGGCCGCGACAGGCGGGCACAGCCGTGGGGGGCTGTGCCCGCCGTCGTCGATCAGGCGACGCCGCCGGGCGCGAGCGTCGCGCCGAGCCACAGCTGGACGGCCGCGTGCGCCCGCCACGGCCGCCATTGCTCGGCCAGAGCGCGGGCGTCGGCCGGACTCACCGGGGCGCCCAGGCGACTGGCCAGCGAGCGTCGGATGCCGAGATCACCGGCCGGGAACGCATCGGGCTCGCCCAGGCGCAGCGCGAGGTAGTGGGCCGTCCACGTCCCGAGTCCGCGCACGGCGGTGATCGAGTCGAGCAGCCGCGGGAGCTCGACGGCGCCGTCGAGCACGACCTCCCCGTCCGCGACTGCGCGGGCGAACGCGCCCACGGCCGCTGCCCGGCCGCTCGTGAGACCGAGACCGTCGAGGTCGGCCGCGCCGAGGATCTCGGGGCCGGGAAACGTACGTGAGAGCCCGAGCGAGGAGAGCCCCTCGACCGGATCGCCGTGCCTTGATGCCAGCCGCGCGACGATCGTGTTGGCCCCCGCGACGCTGATCTGCTGCCCGACGATCGCCCGGACGCCCGTCTCGAACGGGTCCCACGTGCCGGGTGTGCGGATCCCCGGCCGCCGCTCGTCGAGCGGTCCGATCAGCGGGTCCGCCGCGAGCGCTTCCCGCGCCGCCGCCGTGTCGAGATCGAGACCGAAGATACGTCGAGCGCGCCTGACGATGTGGATCAGCCCCTCCCAGTGCGGCAGGTGGGCGCGCAGGATCAGGTGATCGTCCCCGCCCCGCGAGATCTCGAGCACCCCCGCGTCTCCAGCGATCGAGATGGTCCGCCGGTAGACGCCCGCGCCGATGTCCTCGACGCCGGCGATCACCCGCGCCGAGAAGTAGCCGAGCATCGCCTCCCAGTCGAGCGGACCGTCGAACGCCAGCCGCATAGCGAGGCCCCCATCGGCCGTCAGGCGGTCGGCGGAGCGCCGCCGCGCGCGCAGCGCTCCCGGCGCCTCACGGAAGGTCTCAAGGCACGCCCGGTTGAGCTGGCGGACGCTGCCGAAGCCCGCAGCCGTGGCTGTCTCGAGCATCGTCATGTCGGTCTCGTCGAGCAGTCGTCGGGCAAAGTGGACGCGGCGCGAGCGGGCCAGACGGTCGGGCGTGACCCCGAGGTGTTCGACGAACAGCCTCCTGAGGTGGCGCGCGGACACGCCGATCCTCGCCCCCAGGTCGCGCTCCCCGGTCGTGTCGAGCGCGCCGTCGAGGATCAGGGAGACAGCTCGGCAGACGAGCTCGGGATGGCTCGCCGTGAGCGACGGCTCACTCCGATACGGACGGCAGCGCAGGCACGCGCGGTAGCCGGCCGCCTCGGCGGCTGCCGCCAGCGGGTAGCCGCGAACGTTGCGGGCGTTCGGGCGCGCCGAGCAGCCGTCTCGGCAGTAGATCCCGGTCGTGACGACCGCGCTGACATCGCCCATCGTCCAATCATGTCCGAGGTGCACGCAGCCCGTCGGACATATCCGGACCGGTTCGCTCAGGAGGCGTCGTCAAGCGCGTCGGCGGCGGCGCGCAGAAAACCGGCGGCGATCGCCTCGCCGATGCCTCCGAGCGGCACGAGGCGCGGGACCGCCAGGTTCGCCGACAGCTCGACGCCCAGCCAGGTCTGCCCGCGATCCTCAATCTGCCAGCGGACGGCGAACTCTTCACGATCGGAAGGACCGTGCGCAATCCGCACGAGGCTGACGCTGCCGGGAGGCGCCACGTCGATCGCCATCGTCAGCTCGAAATCGCGCGCGAGGGGGCCATACGAGACGTGCAAGCTTGTCTCCGCGCGCTCGGCCGTACCGTCGCGAGCGCTCTCCACCACGACGACGCTTCGCACGACCTCCGGATGCCAGCGGGGGTAGCTCTCGACGTCTGCGACGAGCGCGAAGCACTCCTCCGTCGAGGCTGAGAGGAACCGGCCGGCCTGTCCGTGGAGCTCCTTCATCCCAACGTCTCCCTCCGTCGTGGGCCGTCCGGCAAGACTACGCGCCCGCGCTTCCCTCAGCCATCAGACCGACCTATCACCGAGAACGGCCATGGCAGCGTTCCGGCCGGGGATGCCGCTGACCCCGCCGCCACGGCGCGCGCCCGCTCCGCAGATGAGCACGCGCGGATGGTCGGTCTCAACGCCCCATCGACCGACGTCCCTCTCGTGCTCGGCGAACGGCCACGCGAGATCGCGGTGGAAGATGTGCCCGCCGGGCATCCTCAGCTCGCGCTCGATGTCGAGCGGGCTGTGGACCTCCAGGCAGGGCGCACCGTCCGGGGCGCGCAGCACGCAGTCGGCGATCGGCTCGGCGAGGACACTGTCGAGCGAGCTCAGCGTCGCCTTGAGCGCCGCCTCCCTGGTGGCGGTCGGGTCACCGGCGAAGACGCGCGCCGGCATGTGCAGGGCGAACACGGTCAGCGTGTGGACGCCGGACGCGCGCAGCTCGGGGCCGAGGATGCTCGGGTCGGTGAGCGAATGGCAATAGCTCTCACACGGCACCGGCGAGGGAATCGATCCCGAAGAGGCCTCTTGGTGGGCGCGCTGGAGCTGCCCGGCGGTCTCGTTGACGTGGAACGTTCCCGCGAGCGCGCGCTCTGGCGCGAGGCCGGCGTGCCGGAGTCGCGGGAGGCGCGAGAGGAGCAGGTTGACCTTCAGCTGAGAGCCCTCGGGCATGGATGACGGCGGCTGACCGAGCAGGCGCTCGAGCTCGACCGGGGCGGCATTGACGAGGACGCGGCCGGCCCGCACCGCGCCCTCCCGCTGGCCGTCGCCAAAGCGCACATCGACGCCGTCGGCGTCGGGCGAGAGGGCGAGCACGTCGGCGTTCGTGCGCAGCTCGGCCCCCGCGGCGAGGGCGGCATCGGCGAGCGCGCGCGACACCGCGCCCATCCCCCCCTCCGGGACCCGCCACTCCCCCGTGCCGGCGCCGATGACGTGGTAGAGGAAGCAGCGGTTCTGGACGAGCGTGCGCTCGTCGGCGGCGGCGAAGGTCCCGATCAGAGCATCGGTCAGGACCACCCCGGCGATGAGATCGTCGGCAAACGTGCTTGCCAGGACCTCGCCTATCGGGCGCTCGAAGATCGCCTCCCAGGCAGCGTCGTCGTCGATCAGCGCGCGCAGCTCCGCGCGCGAGCGCAGCGGCTCCAGAAGCGTCGGGAAGACGGCCCGGGCGATGCGCGCCGTGCGCGCATAGAAGTGCGTCCAGGCGTCGTGTTCGGCCCCCGAGCCGGTGAGGTCGCGAAAGGAATCACGGGTCGCCGCCGGATCGGATGAGTCGACGAGCAGACCGCGTCGAGGATCGCGTGGATCAGGCGTGTAGGAGGACACCGTCCGCGTGCGCAGCCGCAGCGGCAGCGAGAGCTCGTCGATGATCCTGGCTGGGAGCAGGCTGACGAGGTAGGCGTAGCGCGACAGGTCCGCATCGACTCCCGCGAAGGGTCGCTCCGAGACGGCCGCCCCACCGAGCTCGCCGCGCCGCTCGAGCACGAGACAGGAGCGCCCAGCCGCGGCCAGGTATGCGGCTGCCACCAGGCCGTTGTGGCCGCCGCCGACGATTGCCACGTCGTAGTGGACCTGCCGGGTTTCCAGAGGGTTGGCCACCGGCACGGGAGCATCGCAGCGACGGATGCCGATTTGGGCGTCGGCGGCTCGTGATTCGACGCGCCCGTGCCGATACATAGGTGTGAGCCCCTCGCTCCACAGGCTCCGCTTGGACAAACGGATGATGGTCTTCACGGCCGCGGCGATGTACGGCGGGGCCGCCTTCGATGGCGCGATCGAGGGGGTCATCCCCGGCGACCCGAGCTTCGCGATCACCCCTGTGCTCGTCTCGATGGCGCTCGTGGTGGCGCTGATGCTGTTCGGCCCGCTGCTTTCGCGCCGGGCGCTCGCGTGGCTGGGCCCCCTCGGCGTGGTGATGATCGCCTATGCACTGAGCGCGACTCCAGGAGCCGGCGACGGCGCCGTCCTGTACGTATGGTCGGTCCTGTGGATGACGTTCTTCTTCGGACGACGGGGCGCGATCGCGATCGTGGCGTGCGTGGGCATCGCCCACGCGATCACCCTCCTGCTGCTTCCCGAGAGCAGCAGCTACGCCGGCCGCTGGGTCGACGTGATGGTGTCCGTCTCGGTGGTGGCGGGAGTGATCGTGACGCTCGTCGACCGCAACGACCTGTTGATCGACCAGCTGGCCGGAGAGGCGAGGACCGACGCATTGACCGGCCTGCTCAACCGTCGCGGGTTCGACGAACGCGCGACGCTCGAGATCGCGCATGCGCGACGCGAGGGCCGCTCGATCGCTGTCGTGGCCTTCGACCTCGACCACTTCAAGCGCGTCAACGACGAGTGGGGCCACGACGTCGGCGACCGCGCCCTCGCCCACACCGCAGCCGTGCTCTCGGCCCACTCGCGCGACATCGACGTCGTCGCACGGGTCGGCGGTGAGGAGTTCGTGGCGCTGCTCCCCGGCAGCGACATCGCGGCGGGCGAGACCTTCGCCGAGCGCGTCCGCCTCGCCCTGTTCGAGAGCAGGTTCGACGACCTGCCGAGGATCAAGCTGAGCGCCGGGGTCATCGCGGCGGTCGCTCCGCCGACGATCGAGTCGCTGCTCCAGGGTGCCGACTTCGCGCTGTACAAGGCCAAGCGCACAGGCCGCGACCGGACCGTCCGCTTCGAACAGCGCCACGAGCTCGACGAGCCCTCGACTTCGGCCCCTGATGCGCGCGAGCGGGCACGGCTGCGCGACACGGCGGGCCGCCTGTAGCCCCTCAGCCGACCGTTGACCGGCCGGCGCCGGGGGGCCGGATGTATGCGCCGGGACCCAGCCAATGGACCATCTCGAGCGCCAGCCCAACCTGCAGCCCGCGACGATCGAGCGGCGCGGGCAACAGATCGCGTGCGCGGGCCAGCCGGTTGAGGACGGTGTTGCGGTGGGCGAACAGGGCGCGCGCCGCCCGTGAGGCGCTGAACCCTTCGCGGATGTACACACGCAGGGTCTCCTGAAGCTCCTCGTCGGCGCCCGCGAGCTCACCGAGCGTGCGCGATACGAATTCGGCCGCCCCCTCCGCGTCCTGCGAGGACAGGGCCACGAGCTGCACCTCCTCATAGCCTGCCAACTGCAGCTCGGTGGGCATCCGGGCCATCAGCCGCTGGGTGGCGAGGGCGTCGAGGTGGCTGCGCCGGAATCCGCCGATGCCGCCACCGGTCGAGCCGACGGCGACACGCAGGCCCGGAGCGGGTTTGAGCCGTTCGCGGATCGTCCCCAGCTCGGGCGCAGCGGGACTCGCGAACCAGGCCCACAGGGAGCGGGTGGTGGCCATGATCGTGAGCGGGTGCCCGGCGCCGGCGGCGCGCGCCAGCGCGTCGGCGGTGCCCTCGAGCCGGCCCTCGTCGGGTGCCTCGGAGTCGCTCCACAACACGAGCGCCGTGTGGCGGCGCTCGAGCTCGTAGCGCAGCCTGGCACTCGCCCTGGCGCTCGTGATCGGAGCGCCCTCGAGGATCAGGTTGACGGTCTCCAGGCGCTCGGCGCGCGTGCCGCGGACGAGCTGCTCGCGCTCGCGGTCGATCAGCTCCTGGATGCCCGCGACGCTCTCGTCGATGAACGCGAATATCGACCGGGCGGTGACATCCAGGAGCTCGGCCAGCTCGACCGGGTCATCGGTGAGGGTGAACGCGAGCGCCATCCAGGCGCGCCAAGCGACGTTCTGCCCGATCCGGTAGATGTTGAGCGTCGTGTCGTCGAGCCCCCGGCGAACGATGTCGCGAGCAAGGTCGAGGACGTCGGGACTGAGATTGGCCGGAACCCGGGCGCCGGGGTTGCCCACGTTGGCCCGCGACCAGTGCAGGATGTTGGCGTGGTCGGTCGCGATCGTGGCGGCCGTGATCGTGGGGTCCGACGCGACGCGGCTCGGCGCGGCCGCGAGCACGGCGGCGTCGACGGCCCGGAAGAGCGTTCCAGGGTCCTCGACCAGCGTCGAGCTGCCCGCGCGGATCAGCTCTGCCACACGCGGCGACGGCGCGTCCCAGGCTGCCTGGCTGCTCATCGGGAACAGGATAGCCGTGCCTGGGCATTGAGCACAGTCTGGACGCATAATTCTGGGCGAATTGCCCTGGTACCGGCGACCGGAACGCGCGAGGCTTCGACATGACACCCGAGGAGAGCGAGAAGCAGACATGAACCTGTCGCCCGTGAGGCAGCCGGTCGAGGACGAGGACGCGGTCGAGCACTTCGACGTGTTGATCATCGGCGCCGGCGTGTCCGGGATCGGATGCGCCTATCACCTGCAGACCGAGCAGCCGGGCACGAGCTATGTGATCCTTGAGGGGCGCGAGGCGACCGGCGGGACGTGGGATCTGTTCCGCTACCCGGGTATCCGCTCGGACTCCGACCTTCACACCTTCGGCTACGAGTTCAAGCCGTGGCGCGAGGAGAAGGCGATCGCCGACGGCGAGTCGATCCTCCGCTACATCCGCGAGACGGCCGCAGAAAACGGCATCGAGCGTCACATCCGCCTCGGGCACAGGGTGCTGCGTGCCCAGTGGTCGAGCGAGGACGCGCAATGGACGGTCGAGGCGAGCCGCCCGGACACCGGCGAGCTTGTGCGGTTCACCTGCGGCTGGCTTTTCAGCGCCGGCGGCTACTACCGCTACGACGAGGGGTACACGCCGGAGTTTGCCGAGGCGGAGCGCTTCGCCGGGACGATCGTGCACCCGCAGCACTGGCCCGAGGACCTCGACTACGCGGGCAAGCGCGTCGTCGTGATCGGCAGCGGCGCGACGGCCGTGACGCTGATCCCAGCGATGACCGACCAGGCCGCTCACGTGACGATGCTCCAGCGCTCCCCCAGCTATGTCATCTCGGTGCCCGAGCGCGACCCGATCGCCAACGTCCTCAAGCACATCCTGCCGGCGGGCACGGCGTACTCGCTCACCAGGCGCAAGAACATCTGGCTGCAGAAGAACGTCTACCGGCTCAGCCGCAGCCACCCAGGCGTGGTCCGGCGCGTGCTGCGCGCACTCGTCAAACGCCAGCTCCCGGCCGGCTATGACGTCGATACCCACTTCAAACCGCACTACAGCCCCTGGGATCAGCGGCTGTGTGCGGTGCCCGACGGCGATCTCTTCAAGGCGATCAGCTCCGGAGCGGCCTCCGTCGTGACCGACCGGATCGAGTGCTTCACCGAGACCGGGATCCGCCTCGCCTCCGGGTCGGAGCTGCCGGCGGACATCATCGTCACCGCCACCGGTCTGAACCTGCAGGCGTTCGGGGGCATCGAGCTGGTCGTCGACGGCGAGCCGGTCGACCTGGCCAAGACGATGACGTTCAAGGCGATGATGCTGAGCGACGTGCCCAACTTCGCGTTCGCGATCGGCTACACCAACTCCTCCTGGACGCTCAAGGTCGACCTCGTGTGCGAACACCTCGGCCGCACGCTCGCCTACATGCGCGAGCACGGCTATGACAAGTGCCTTGCCCGCAACGACGACCCGGCGATGCCCACCAGGCCGCTGCTCGACTTCGGCGCGGGCTACGTCCAGCGCTCGGTCCATGCCTTCCCGCGGCAGGGCTCACGCCTGCCGTGGTCGCTGGCGATGAGCTACGCCCAGGACGTCAAGAACCTGCGGGAAGGCCCGATCGAGGATCCCGAGATGACGTTCTCGCGCCGCACGCCGGCAGCCGAGGGCGCGCTCTCCGCGGCGCTCGCGGCCTGATCCTCGATTCGCGGGGCCGGTCCTCGCCCGCCCGTCACGTTGTGCTGAGGCCGAGGATCAACTCGGAGGTCTCCAGGGGAACGTCGAGCTGTGGACAGTGCCCGACCCCCTCGAGCTCGACCCAGTCGGCACCGGGGAGCCACTCCTCGCGATAACGCGCCGAGGCCGCCGGCCAGCTCAGGAGCCGGTCGGCGGTGCCCCGCACGATGCGAACCGGGCAGTCGATGCGCCCGCGTGCCCGGCGAGCGTCGGTGCCAGCACGTCGTGGTGGCGTTCGAGCCGGGCGAGGACCAGCTCCCACGTCCGCCACGTGTCGGTGAAGCCGTGGATGCAGAGGAGGGGCGGGCCTGACCCGCCGCGGTGGCCGCGGCTGAAGACCGAGACCACGCGATCAACGCCGGGCGTGGCCACTGAGGTCGGTCGCCGTTGGGCCCGTGATCAGGGTCCTCGTCCGCGTCGCGGCCATCATCCGAGGGTAGTGGACTCAGAACCACCAGAGGGCACCGCGAACAATCGGTGTGACACGATGGGCAAACGGGGTAGATCTCCCCTGCCAATCACTGCCGTCTCCGCCGGGAGACAGGAGGTCACGGATGACTCACAAGCTGCGGCTCGCGACGCTCTCGACCCTGACAATTGCGCTCGGCGCAGCCTTCGCCGGACCCGAGCTCGCCTCGGCGACTCCCGCCACGGCGGTCATCCAGGCGAGCCCCACGGCCGCCGTGCCCGCACAGAGGGTCGCGAGCACGCCCGAGGCGACGCCGATCGAGTTCCAGGTCGGCCTGCAGCCGCGTGACCCCGCCGGCGCCGAAGCACTCGCGCGCACGGTGTCCGATCCCGCGAGCCCCGGCTACCGCCACTACCTCTCCCCGAGCGAATGGATCGGCCGCTTCTCCCCCACCCAGGCGTCGGTCGCGGCCGTCGGGTCCTGGCTCCGCTCCCAGGGGTTCCTCGTCGGTGACGCCACCGCCGACCGCATGACGCTCACGGTCACCGGCTCCGCCGCCGCGGTCGAGCGCGCGTTCCAGACCTCATTGGGGCAATATCGCCACGGCAAGCAGATCGTGCGCCTGAGCTCTCAGGCGCTGAAGGTACCCGTAGACATTGCCCCGCTGATCAGCGGCATCACCGGCGTCGATCAGACGATCGAGACGCCCGCCGGACTCAGCGGCGCGGGTGAAGTTCGCGGTGCGAACCCGACGAAGGCGAAAGCGTCCGGTCCGATCCCCCAGCCGGAAGGCTTCCGCAACGCACCCCCCTGCTCCTCCTCCTATTCCCAAAAGCTCGACACGACCGACCCCCCGTTCGGCAGCAACTACCCCAGCCCTCTCCCCTACGCCGTGTGTGGCTACACGCCTCCGCAGCTGCAGGGCGCCTACGGTCTGACACCGCAGATCGCCAACGGCGTCAACGGCAAGGGCGTGACCGTGGCCGTCGTCGATGCGTACGTCTCGCCGACGCTGTTCAGCGACGCACACGAATACGCCAAGAAGAACCAGCCGGGCCAACCGCTCGCGAACGGCCAGTTCGGTGAGTTCGTGAGCAAGACTTTCAACCACGCCGAAACCTGCGAAGCCCCGGGCTGGTTCGGCGAGCAGACGCTCGATGTCGAGGCGGTCCACGCGACCGCGCCGGGCGCCAACATCCTCTACGTCGGTGCCAAGAACTGCGAAGGCGCGCTGTTCACGGCCGTCCAGCAGGTGATCGACAGCCACCTCGCCCAGATCGTCACCGACTCGTGGGGCGACAACGGCGGCGACCTGCTCGACTCGGCCGGCGTGCGCAAAGCGTTTGACAACGTCCTGCTGATGGGAGTCGGCACGGGCGTGAGCGTCCAGTTCTCGGCCGGCGACGGAGGCGACGAGTTCGCCAACCTCGGCGCCAACGTCGCCGACTACCCGCCCTCGAGTCCTTACCAGACCGCGATCGGCGGGACGAGCCTCCAGATCGGCGCAGGCAACGAACGGGTCGGCGAGCTCGGCTGGTCGACGTCCAAGAGCGTTCTCTGCACCGAAACGCTCGTCGCTGTCGAATACCCCGGCTGCACCAACCCGCTGATCGGCGGCTGGGTGCCCCCCGCCCCGGGCAAATACATCTACGGCGGCGGCGGCGGCACGAGCTATCAGTACCCCGAGCCGTACTACCAGCAGGGCGTCGTGCCCAGGGCGCTCGCCGAGCGCAATTCAGGCACTACCGGCATCGCCAACCGCGTCGAGCCGGACGTATCGGCGGTGGGTGACCCTACGACCGGGATGCTCGTCGGCGAGACGCAGACGTTCCCCGACGGCGTGTACTACGACCAGTACCGGATCGGCGGCACGAGCCTCTCCTCGCCGTTGTTCGCCGGACTCGTCGCCGACGCCGACCAGGTGGCCGGTACCTCGCTCGGGTTCCTCAACCCGCTCCTCTACAAACTCGGCCGCTCGTCGGCGACCGCCAAGACGGCCTTCCTCGACGTGGTTGCGCAGGGCAAGCAGGCCAACGTCCGCACGGACTACCTCGACGAAGTCGACGCCAAAGAAGGCACCGTCACATCGGTCCGCACGCTCGACTATCAGGGCCGCGAGGAATTCTGCGACGGCACCGGCCACTGCTCGTACGAGACCGTCGCGCTGCGGACGGCGCCCGGGTTCGATTCGATGACTGGGCTCGGCGCGCCCGGCAACGGCCTCATCTCGGCGCTGGCCGGCGGCTGAGGCGCGCGCCGGATCCGCCCGCGCGTCGCATCGGCGCGCGGGCGGCCGGTTCGCCTTTCCTCAGGCGGGCGTCTCGCCGCCCTGCGGCCCCGGCCCGGCACCGATCCGCGATGATCCGCGGCCGATGCCGCGATCCGGTGCCACTCCGGGCATGCTCGCGCGAGCTGGCGGGTAGCGCCCGACGATGACCGCCGGCCAGTTTCTCCTCGGCTTCATGCGCCTCGCCGCGCTCGTCGTGCCAGCGGCCGTGATCGCACACCGGCTGCGCACCGCCCATCTCCGTGTGACCGGTCCGCCGGCCCTCCTCGCCGAGGTCGTGATCGGCCTCAGCACGCTCCTGCTGAGCGCCGAGCTGCTCGGCCTGGTCGCGCTGGATCGTCCCGCGGCGTTGATCCCGCTGCTGAGCGGGCTGGCGGTGCTCACGTACGGGCTGACCCGGCCGGGCGCTGCGTCGCCACCTGGCCTCGGGGAGCCCGCGACACCGGACGCCGTACCCGCGCCCTCGCACGACCTGACGCTGCTCGCCGCCGGCGTCGGGGTCGTGGTGGTGGCCGCACAGTGGTGCTTGGAGACCGCCAACTCGCTCGGGTCGGGGATGAGCAACTTCGACACGCTCTGGTACCACATGCCGTTCGCCGCACGCCTCGCCCAGAGCAGCTCGGTGACAGGCATCCAGTTCACGCAGGCGGACCCGTTCGTCGCCTACTACCCGGCCAACTCGGAGCTCTTCCACGCGATCGGCATCACGGCGCTCCACAACGACTTCCTCTCCCCCCTGCTCAACCTCGCGTGGCTCGCACTTGGCCTGCTCGCCGCCTGGTGCCTCGGGCGCCCCTGGCACGTCTCGCGTCTGACGCTGCTCGCCGGGTGCCTGGTGTTCTCGCTGCCGGTGCTCGCCGCCACCCAGCCGGGCGAGGCGTTCAATGACACGATCGGCCTCGCGACGCTGCTCGCCGCCGCCGCGCTGGTCGCAAACGCGCCGGACGACGGCCGGTTGCTGGCGGTGGCCGGGCTGGCTCTCGGGCTCGCGGCCGGCACCAAGTTCACGTTCATCGTCCCCGCGCTCGTCCTCGCCGTCGGCGTGGCGCTTCGCGCCCCACGCGGTGCACGCGGCCGGGTGCTCGCCGTCATCGCGGTGCCCGGATTGCTGACAGGCGGCTGGTGGTACCTCCACGACCTGATCGAAACGGGCAACCCGCTCGGTCTGCGACTCCATCTCGGGCCCGTCACGCTCCCCGGTCCGCGCTCGCCGCTCGCCGAAGCACTGCAGCAGACCGTCATCTCCCAGATCAGCCATCTCTCGCTCTGGGGCTCGCGCTTTGCGCCCGGCCTGCATCACGCGATCGGGCCGCTGTGGCCACTCGTGCTGCTGCTCTACGCAGCCACCGCCGTCTGCGGGATCTTGCTCGTGCGCAGCAGCGTGGTGCGCGTGCTGGCGGCCACCGCCGCGCTCACGGGCATCGCCTATCTGTTCCTTCCAACCGGGGCGAGCAATCTCGAACAGGGGGCCAACCTGTTCGAAGTCAACCTGCGCTACATCACTCCCGCGCTGGTGATCGGTGTTCCGCTCCTGCCGATCCTGGCGCAGCTGAGAGCCCCCCGGCTGGTGCGGCACCTCGCCCCCGCGCTCGCGGCGATCCTGCTCGTGACTCAGCTCGAGCACCATCTGTGGCCGACCCAGGCGAGCCGCCACCTCGCGCTGCTGCTGCTTCGCGACGGTCGCTGTCGCCGCGCTCTGGCGCGCAAGCACGGTGCGGCCACGCTGGTCGGTCGCGGTGATGGTCGCGGCCGTCGCCGGACTGGTGCTCGCGATCGGCGCTGCCACGTTCGCCGTCCAGCGCCACTATTTCGACCGCCGCTATCTGCAGGGCGACGTCAAAGACCGCGGCGTCGGGCTGATCTACCGCTGGGCCCAGGGCGTCGCTCACTCGCGCATCGCGCTCTATGGGACGGTTCTGCAATACCCGCTCTACGGCGCGGGCGACACCAACTACGTCGGCTACCTCGGCGAACCCGCTGCACACGGCGGCTTTCGCCCGATCCGGACGTGTCGGGTGTGGCGGAACGCCCTCGCCGCGGGGCGCTACCGCTACGTCGTCGTGATCACCCCCGGCCCGACCCCGGCGGTGCCCACGAGCTGGACCCGGGGAGACCCGGCCATGCGCCTGATCCTTCACCCCGAGGCGGGCGCGTTCGTCTATCGAGTCGAGGGACCGGCCAATCCTCAGCTCTGCCCGTAACGCCCACGAGAGAAGAAGAACCATGCAGGTCACCCGAAACTCAATCGAGACCACGCGCGCCGGCGACGAGCCCCACATTCTCGGCGATCTCTCAGCCTCTCCGGGGCACCCTCCCACGCGCCGGCCCCAGTGTGCTGAGTGAACCCGGGATCACCCGGACCACGAAAGGACACATCCAATGTTCCAGTCAACCAAGAAGGCGCTTGCCGGGCTCGCAGCGCTTGCTGCGCTCGCCCTCGGCGGCTCGGCGATCGCCGGCGCGGCGTCCTCGTCCTCGTCCTCGACGACCGGGACGGGCCAGAGCACATCGACGACCAAGCCGCCGGCGTTCAACGGCCCTGCGCACGGTACCGCCGCGCACGAGGAAGCAGAGAAAGCGGTGACCGGTGAAGCCGCGACCAAGGCCCAGGCCGCGGCCGTGAAGAGCGTCGGCAGCGGCACCGCAGGTGACGTCACGACCGACTTCACCGGCAAGGGCTACGAGACGACGGTCACCAAGTCCGACGGCAGCAAGGTCGAGGTCCACCTCGACAGCTCGTTCAGCGTCATGCAGGGTGGGCCCGGCGGACCCGGCGGACCCGGCGGGCCTGGCGGGCACGGCGGCCCGCCCCCCGGCGCCGCGCCGAGCGCCTGACGTCCGGGAGCCCGACCAGAGAGGGAAGAGGGCCGGCGGACGCCGGCCCTCTTCGGCGCCATCGCGTCGAAGTCGCCCCAATGCTCGGCCATGAGATGACCGTCACGGGCTCGGAGCGGCTACGCGGGTGCCGATCGCCCAGAGCTCCCTACGGGGATCCACCGTGCGCACGAAGCCCTAGCGGGCCGCTCCGGCTATTCGTTCCCGCTGGTCTTCTGAAAACTCCAATAGATGCGGGCTTGTGGAGACGGTGGGTTGGACGGGTGCGAAGCGACACGCTGAAAACGACATGGAGTGGACGCGCTTCGACGGACACTTAATGGCTTTAGTGGCTTGGACGCGAAA
>DAIRTT010000041.1:0-17016 GCA_036803745.1 Solirubrobacteraceae bacterium
GCGTCGTTTACCTTCGCTACAGGCGCGTGTCAGACGGCCTGTAGGCGGTCGTCCCACTTGCGGTGGCGACGGTCGCGCTGGTGGTCGCCCGATCGCCATTGGACACCAAGCGAGCGTCGCTCAATCCGCTGTGACTGATGATCGCTCCGGACGAAGAGACGCTCGCTCAGACGGCGAAGGAGGGCGTCTCCTCCGGGGCGTCCTCGAGATGTCGTGGGCACCAGATGGGCGAGCCACGTTTCAGTTCGGCGCGTCGATCCACGCGGGAGAGCCACACGTGATCTGGCGCCGCGTCGACACGCACGGCGTATTTGGGAACCCGTGACGCCGCGGCGCTACTGGGTGCCAGTTTGGGTGCCCGGTGGCATCGGTTCGGAGCGGTTCGGAGCGGTGCCCAGCGGTGGGGCGATGGCTTGCTAGAGCCAAATTTGGCTTTGTAGAGCGATGCACGGCTGTTTTCGAATCCCGGTAGCGGTACTCCCCGGCGCCCCGTCTCTACGGGGCGTTTCGCGTGCTGCAGGGTCGTACCTCTCGCGGCAAGCGCACGTGGGCAGGGCTCCCCGCGAGGCGGCCGGTGTGGTCGCTCCTGACAAAGATCACTCCGTTGTCGAGACCCACGATCTCTTGCACGTCGATCTCATGGTCCTCGAAACGGGCGACCCAGTCGCCTGCGAACTCCCGACGGGCAGCCAAGCCGACGAAGCTCGTTCCGAGCCCGACCGAGTCCCAGACGACATCGGGCGCCTGAAAGCGCGTGAATCGGTCGGGCTCGCCGCCCGGCGCAACGGTCTCGACCGGAACCTCGCACGTGCTCGGCGTAAGTATCCCGTAGCCACGAGCGCTCTCGGCCGCCGAGATGGCTACGAAGGCTAAGAGCGCTTCTCGTCGAGCTTCTGGCGCTGCTCGACGAGCGCCTGCAGCTGGTCGCTGACCTCGGCGGAGATGCGCTTTAGATCCCATTTGCTGAGGGTGATCAGGCTCATCGAGGACGTCGCGATGACGTCGGCCGTGCGCTTGCCCCCGGAGAGCATCCCCATCTCCCCAAAGACGTCGCCGGGACCGAGGGACCCGATCACCTCGCCGCCCTTGATCACGTCGGCCGTGCCGGTCACGATGACGATCAAGTCGTAGGAGTAGTCGCCTTCGTGCACGAGCCGCTTGCCGGTAGAGACCGACGTCTCGCTCGCGAACACGCTCACCGTGTCGAGAGCCTTGTCCGACAACGACGAGAACAGCGGAATGGTCTTCAGACGATCGGGATCCATGATCTCTCAAACTTTCGTGATGGCGGTGGAAGACGGACCGACGGAATACGATCGGGGACGCGCAGCGCCGACGAGGCGCACCCTACCGCCCGCGGCTACGGTCGCGCGAGATCGCTCATCGCCTTGGCTCCGGGATACCTGGCGGGATGACGTCTGAGAAGTCCGCGCCAGCCGGCCCGGTGAAGAGATGCAGCGCAGCATTTCGTACGATCACGCGAATCCATCACAACAGGGGGACATAGACATGGCCGTAGGAATCCGCATCACCTTGCCGGGCGTGGCCGTCGAGGAGTTCGACCGGATCGACGCCGCAGTCAACGCGCGTGACGATCACCCGGACGGCCTCATCTTTTCCGCGTCCGGTCCGATAGACGGAGGCTGGCGCGTAAACGACTTCTGGGAGTCCCGCGCGCAGTTCGACACCTTTGCGGCCGAGCGGATCGGTCCTGCCGTTGCGGCCGCCGGGAGCACGGCGCGGCCGGAGATCGAAGAGTTCCCGATCCACGAGTACGTCTCGCGGTAGGCGGCGAGCGCTAGCGTGATGCCCCGTGGCGGGGGTGATCGAGCTGAGCGACGGCGGGCGGATCGAGATCCGCCCGATCCGCCCAGGTGACAGGGGCGCGCTCGAACATGGGCTCGAGCGGATGGGCGTCGAGTCACGCTACTGGCGCTTCTTCGCGCCGATCTCGCGCTTCAGCGAGGGGCAACTCGCGTATCTGACCGAGGTCGACCACCACGATCACGAGGCCCTGATCGCGCTCGACCACGAGACCCGTGACGGGATCGGCGTGGCTCGGTTCGTGCGCACGGGGCCCGAGGTCGCCGAACCCGCGGTCGTGGTCGTCGATGACTGGCAGCGCCGCGGGGTGGGGGCCAGGCTGCTCGACGAGCTCTCCGATCGAGCAAGGGAGGAGGGCATTCGGGCCTTCGCCGCGCCCGTGCTGGCCGACAACGCGGCCGCGATCCCCGCTCTGAGTCGCCTCGGCGACACGAGCATCACAAGTCACGGCAGCGAAGTCGAGCTGATCATCGATCTCGAGGAGACGCACGGAGCGGTGGCAACACTCCAGGCCCTCCTTCGTCATGCGGCCGAGCGGACGATTCGACCGTCCTTCTCCTTTTGGCATCACCTCACGGGACGGGATGAGTCCGCCGAGGAGGATGCCGACACAGTTTCCTGACCGAAGCCTCCTTGTCAGTTGTGTGAGCCTCGGTAGCCTGAGGTCGGATGGCCGACACCGCAACGATCGCATCGCTGGCGACTGCCGGCGGCACATTGATCCTGGCGGTCGCGACGTTCGCCTCGACTCGATCGGCCAACCGGGCGGCCCGCGTGTCTGAGCAGGCGCTCCAGGTCGGCCTGCGGCCGGTTCTCTTCAACGCCCGGCCCCAGGACCCGGCACAGAAGGTGGGCTTCATCGACAACCACTGGCTCGTCCTGCGCGACGGGCTGGCGGCGGTCCAGGAGCGCGCCGAGAAGTTCTATCTCGCGGTCCCGCTGCGAAACGTCCCCTCCGGGCTGGCGGTGCTGCACGGATGGCACCTTCGCCCGAGCAGAGCCGGCGCCCATGACGGTCCGCCGGATCTCGAGCGGTTTCGCCGCCTCGGCCGGGATCTCTACGTGCCCGCCGGAGACATCAACTTCTGGCAGGCGGCCGTGCGGGACCGCGACGATGAGCTCTATCTGCCGCTGCACGATGCGATCCAGAGCGGCTCGGTGATGACTTTGGACATCCTCTACGGCGACCACGACGGCGGCCAGCGGGCGATAACCCGTTTCTCCCTGACGCCGCGAACCCATCCCCAGGACGAGGACGACTGGCTGTGGATGTGTTCGACGGCGCGGCACTGGAACCTCGATCGAGACGACCCTCGCTAGTGCATGTTGGCTTGCCGCCTGCGCCGAAACGAGCTCTGTCGGACCTGATCTGTCCGATCCAGCGGGATAATAGTGTTCGAACTAGCGGAAAAATAGTCGGAGACGTGACTCGACTTAGGGGTCCATACCTACGAACCTTCAACAAGGGCAGATGGCCGCGGGGTTCCCACAAAGCCGTCTGAGTCTCGGGGGCGCTCTGCCTCCGATGGCCTCGTAAGCCCACATTTCTGGCGAAACTGACGACTAGGCGGGTTCAGATGGCATTTGCATACAAGACACGCTCGGGTACACCAAGGCTGCGGCCCGGCCCTAACGGGCTCCCCCGTGGGCAGGTCACCGAGATTCAACGCAGTCGAATGCTCGCCGCCGCGGTCGACGCGGTCGAGGACGTCGGCTACGCCCGCATGACAGTCGCTCAGGTCATCGGGCGGGCGCGGGTTTCGCGCAAGACCTTCTACGACGTCTTCGCGGACCGCGAGGACTGCTTCCTCGCCGCCTTCGAACAGGCACTCGACCAGGCCTCGACCGCGGCGCGGGACGCCTTCGAGCAGGAGAGCGCGTGGCGCGAGGGGGTTCGTGCGGCGCTGGCGCGGCTGCTGATGATGATGGACGAAGAGCCGGGCCTCGCCAAGCTCTGCGTCGTCGAGGCGCTCGCGGCCGGCGAGCGGGTACTCGAGCGGCGGGCCGAAGTGCTCGACGCACTGGCGCAGGTGATCGATCAGGGCCGCAGCCTGACGAGCACGACTCGCGAACCTCCCGAGGTGACCGCCGAAGGCGTGATCGGCGGGGTCTTCGCGGTGGTTCACGGTCGCCTGCTCGATGACGACGAATCACCGCTCACCGACCTGCTCGGCCCACTGATGAGCATGATCGTGCTGCCCTACCTCGGTTCCCGAGCCGCGGCCCGGGAACTCGCCCGCCCGGCACTGGAGGTTGCCGGCGTGCGCCAGGGCCGTGGGCAGAGTCGCAGCCGAGACCCGCTCGAAGGTCTCAAAATGCGCCTCACATACAGGACGGTCCGCGTCCTGATGGTGATCGCGGGACATCCGGGTGCGAGCAACCGCGAGATCGCCGAAGGCTCGGGCATCGTCGACCAGGGCCAGATCTCCAAGCTGATGAACAGGCTCGCGCGCCTGAACCTGGTCGAGAATCACGGCGAGGGGCAGGAGAAGGGCGCAGCCAACGCCTGGTATCTGACCGCGCGCGGCGTTCAGGTCGAGCGGGCCACGCGGCCTCGCTGAGCAGCTGGGAGTGACACCCACGAGGAACCGAGAGGTTCGTCCAGTTGAGGTGACGCCGTCGGAAGTGGCCCCACGTGGTGCGCTTCCTGATGTGGCGGATGCTCGGTGTGCTCGCGGCGCTCGCCGGCTTCGCCGTGGTGCAGTGGATGCTCGGCGGAGGGTTCGGGAGAACGCTTCGTGGAGCGCGCGGGAGTGGGCCGGGAATCTCGACCCGGGGTGCCCTCCACGCGCCGCTACAGGCGGCGGCCGACTGGTGGCGATGGATTGGCTCGCCGGCCGCGATGCCCCTCCTCCTGGTGGTGCTGGCGAGTGTGCTCGCCGGAGCCGCCGTTGGCGCCAGCCGGTGGAGGGCTCGGCATCGGCGTCGCTACATCCGGCTGCAGGTCGATGCCTACCGGACCGACCACTGCGACGTCGAGAGCGTCGTGCGGATGTTCGATGCGCTCCACAAGCGCCTTCAACGCCGCTGGTGGCGCCGTCTCCTCCACGGACAGCCGTCGGTCGCGCTCGAGGTCCATCACACGAGCGGCCGCGCCGGCGCCGCCGCGCATCTTGCCGTCGCCTGCCAGGCAGGATCGGAGGCTGCGATCGAGGCTGCTCTGCGAGGTGCCTACCCGAACTGCAGTCTGCGGACCATGACGTCGTCCGTGCTGGATGCGCCGGTGGTGATGCGCCTGAAGAAGCGCTCGTCCTTCATCAACCGAGTCAACGTCGTCGACCCTCGCGAGCGTGAGTGGAAGCCTCCTGTCGACCGCCTGATTACCGTCATGGCCGCCAGCGGTGAATCGTGTTGCGTCCAATATGCGCTTACGCCGGCACCTGCGATCTTCGAGTCCCTCGCCAGGCACTTCTACCGGCGACACGAGGCGTCACTCGCCCGACGCCGCGAGAGCACAGTCACTCGTCACCGCTCGCTGGTCGAGGATGCCGAGCTGAAGGGCGCGCTGGAGCTTCAGCATCGGGCGCTCTTCTTCGCCGAGTTGCGCGTCGTCGGCGAAACTCGCGAGACGTGTGAGCTGATCGCCTCAGAGCTCCGCGTCGGCGCGGCCGAGAACCGCCTCGTAGAACGAGATACCCGGGTGCGTCACGGGTTTCTCGACATCTATTCCCGGCGCGTTCGCCGCGGCGAGGGCAATCCGGTTCCGTCGTTTGATCGAGGCGTGTTTGCGACTGTCGAGCTCGCCGGCCTATGGCAGCTGCCGTCGATCGAGTACGCGACGGTGCCGTTCGCGCGGACCGGGCTCCCCGTCGCGCCGGCTCCGCCCGGCATCCATCGGCCCTCCGGTCGCGGCACGCTGCGCGACGCGGCTGGCGCCGTGTCGGTTGAGGTGAGCCTGCGCAAGCAGAACACGGCGGTGCCCGGCACAGTCGAGCAGGGGAAGTCGAGCTACCTTGTCGCGACGGTCGCCGAGGACATCGAGCGCGAGCGCTGCGCGGTGATCGTCCTAGATCCCAAGGGTGACGCCGCCGACGCCGCCGTCAGCGTCGTGCCGGTCGAGCGAAGGTGCACCGTGCTCGACTTTGCGCATCCAACATGCGGCTTCAACCCGCTGACCGTCGATGCTCCGGCTGACGTGATCGCCGACTATGTCGTGGCTGCACTGAAGAACCTGTTCACGGATGCCGACATCCGTGCGTCCTCCGACAGGTATCTGCGCAACGCGATCATTGCCGTGCTCGCCCACGACAGGAGCGCGACGTTGTGGGATGCCGCCAGGCTGCTGTCGGTCGGCGAGGAGGGTTACTCCTACCGCAACCGCGTCGGCGCCCGGATCAGGGGTCTGCCCGCCTACCGAGAGATCTCAGCGTTCTTCACGGACGAGCTCTCGGCACAGCTGGCTGACTCGAGGAGCACAACGACGGCGAAGCTGGATGCTCCAGTCAACAAGCTCGCACGCCTGCTCAACTCACCATCGATCAAGCGGATTCTCCTGAACGACTCCCTGCGCGTTGACTTCGACCGAGTCATCGCCGAGAGCGAGGTGCTGATCGTCAAGGGTGCGCTCGGGGTGATGGGCGCGGGCAACACGTCCGTCCTCATGCAGCTGCTGCTGGGCATGCTCGACGCCGCGCTCGCTCGTCAGCAGGACCTAGCGACCGCAGACCGACGCGTCGCCGTCGCCCTGAAGATCGATGAGGCTCCGCTGGTGGTCAACCGAGGCTTCGCGGAGACGATGGCGCTGAAGCGCTCAGCGGGTCTCGAGACGGTCGCGTGCTGGCAGACCGATGCGCAGTGGGTCGACCGCGACGTGCGTGAGCAACTCGACGCCCTGTTCGCGCACCGCGTCTACTTCGCCACCGCGTCGGCTGCGGATGCGCGGAGCGCCGTCGGCCTGACGATGGCTCAATTCTCTGACTCGGTCAGGCCAGGTATGAGCCACCTCTCGAGCCTCGGCCACCCCGACGTTCGGCTCCACCTGCCCAGGCATCACGCGATCGTGAGCTGGAGCACGGGCGCGGGGCGCCAGCCTGCCTTCATCGCGCAAACCGTCCCGATGGCGATCGACCGCGAGCGGATCGCCAGCCATGCCGCCCGCCAGTGTGAGCGAGGCGCGCGGCATCTCACCGACTTTCGCCAACCCCACTGGGATCGGCCGGAGCCCGCCGAGCAGCGCGCGTCGTCAACCGACTTTGCTCCAGGCCGCGGCACGCCGATTGCCCAGCGACGCGGCAGACCGCCGCACGAGCCGAGCGCGGAGGCCGGCCGGACAGCCGGACCGCCGCCACTGCCGAGCGTCCCAGCCGCCGGCTTTCGCGAGCTGATCGACCTTGATCGAGCGCAGAGCGCTCGCGCGAGGCGGACGGCCTCTGTCCCGCTCGACATTGACCCGGACGAGCTCGATCTGGAGGTCCTTGCCCTGATCGCGACCCTTGCACACGTCCTCACCAGCCAGATCCACCGGCATTTCAACCCGACTCGAGCGACCACCACGACGCAGCGCCGCCTCAAGCGGCTCGCTGACGCCGGTTTGATCGAGCGGGTGCAGTTCCACCGCAGGGATGGCGGCGGGGTGCCGATGTGCTGCGCGCTAACGGCGCGCGGCCTGCAACTGCTCGTCGAAAGAGACTCGGCACCCACGCCGCTCCTGCCCACGAGCCGCCTATCGCCGCATGCCGCTACCTCGGATGCGAAAGGGGCGCGTCGGCTGCGTCAGGCAGTTCAAGATGTCCATGTCGGCGGCTGGATGCTCGCCGTTGGCGCCGCCCTTGGGTCGCGAGTTGTGACCCTCCGCGGGCCGGGTGACTGCGTGCTCGCGCCCCCTTCCGCTGCCGGCGCCCCCCTCGGTCCATCGGGGCTGCGCCTCGGCGGCGGGCGCACACCCCACGAATTCCTTCGCACGGACGCCAACGGCATCCGCATCGAGGTCGAGCGCTTCGAGACCGTTCGGCCGGATGGAGTGCTCACCGTCGAGCCCGACCGGTCAACACCGATCGACTCCGGTGCGCCACTCGCGAGAGGCTTACCCACCGATGTCATCATCGAGCGCGATGATCGCCTGCTGCACGGCGGGGGCACGGCCAAGCTCGAGCGCTATGACCACTTCCTCGCCGGGTGGGCCGCTCACACGAGTCGCTACGGCGGTCGGATGCGGGCGGCACCGCTCGTCGTGTTCATCTGTCGCGACCGTCGCCGAGCGCGTGAATGCGCGCGGGGGGCCGACCGGATTCTGAGCGCTTGTCAGGCGTACGCCGGCGAGTACCCGTTCGACTGGGACTACCCGGGTCGGCGAAGAATTGTCTTCGTGGCAGAGCGGGATGCCCATGAGGGCTTGCTGTGCGCGTACGGAGTTCCCGACCTCCCTCCCGAGGTTCGTGTCGCGGCCGGAAACGGCGATCCCGCGGCGGCCGAGTCCGACACTGTGATTCGGGTGATCCCGACCGGTACGCCGGTCTCGCAGACGCGGCGCGAGCCTCCCTTGGGCGAGCGGTGACCTCGGCTCGCCCCGCCCGGTCGGCTCGGCGCCTGAGCGCCTGCGCAGTCGCGGTCGCCCTGCCTGCAGTTGCGGGGGAGGCGAACGCATCTGCCCCTGCGTGGGTGACCCTTTCGCGCAGCCGCCTGGACGGCCACGCCCCGGGCGACTGCGCGGTCCTCATACCGCGATAGCGCATTGCAGAGCCAGATCGGAGTCTCGGTCGATGGCCTGACTGCAGTTGAGGCGGCGCATGCGGTGCCGGCCGTCGCAAACCTGCCGCGCCGGCGACTACGGTCGTGGCTCCTCCTTCTCCTTCCCCTCGATTCCTCATCAGCAGCACCGCGCATCGCGTCCGTCGCTCCGACCGCTTGGAGTCCGCCGACTGTCGCGATCGGGCTAGGTCAGAGGTGCATCCGCGCCAGGTTCGGCCCCCGCATCAGTGCCCACTCACCGCGCCGAGAACCCCTAAGGGGTTCTCGATCACGTCGTGGCTAGCTCCGGCCGGCGCTGCCCGGCTTGACCCGCGCTCCCGGGAGGCCTAGGAAGCCAACTCCAATTCGTCCGCCCACCGGCTCCGGCCGGTGTCCACAGCAAGACCAACCGGAGGCACGAGATGAGTAAGAGTGACCTGGCAGCACGAGCGCCGATGCGCCAAGGCACCGCGCACGCAGGTGCCATGACGACGCCCGGGGCGTCTCACTCGGGCCGCAGCCATCCAACGCACAACCGTCGACTCGGCGCCTACACAAGTCTGGAGGGCCGCCAACGAGAGGTCGTCGTCCGCGCCGGCCACGCCGGCAGTGTCTTGGTGATCGACATGGACTCAGCCACTCGTCGGGACGGGCGCCTCCTCGCGCACCTGGCGGCCGATGAGCCGCCCGAGAACGCCGCAATCGTGTGTAGCGACTACCTGCGCGACGAGCGCGTCGAGCGCCGTCGCTGCAGACTCCTCACCAGGGAGGATCGGCGCTCCGCACCGACCCTCTCGACGGCTGCACCGGGCAAACCGCTCTCGACACCGAGCGCTCTGGCCGACCGCCTCGGTTGCACCTACCGGCTCCAGCTGCTCGAGACCGGTATGTCGATTCCCGAGCTGCGCTGGTGTCGTCGCTATGGGGCGGCGCCGCATTCGCGAACCGTCGTGAGCATGCGCGAGGTCATTGCGAGCATCGAGGACTACGAGCCGATGCGCCAACTGACCTCGCGAGCGGTCGCGCTGGGCACCGTCGATGGCTCGGTGTCGGTGACGGTTCTGCGAGCCGAGCTCGCAAGGGTTCTCGAGAGCCCGATCGTCCTCAACCGGGGGCTGCGCGAAGCGGTCATGCAGCGTGTCGGCCGAGAGGAGATCAGCATGAGCGAGATCGCGATGCGCTGTGGGCGCTCCAAGCGCGACTCGCGCGGCAATCTGAGCGGCGAGACGAGCTGGCTCGCACGGCGCATCGGCCTGATGCCCGAGGGTGGCCAAGACATGCCGACGCCGTGGCTGCACAGCGACGTTCTCGGTCTGATCGCGCGCCGAGGGCTCGGCGTCAGTCCGCGCGAGGTGGAACTCTGATGGACCTGTGCTCGGCAGGCAGGGACCCGATCCTGCTCGTCGAGTCCGACCGGCAGCTGGCAAACGCGATCGCTGAGCAGCTGGCCGCCGACGGGTTCGCCGTCGAACTCGCCCACACCGCAGAACACGCCCGCGTCCTCGCACGGCAACGTCCGCCCGCGCTTGCGCTGCTCGGACGCCTCGGCACGGCTCATGGCGCGATTCGCCTCCTCGAGGAGATCCGGACCGCGGAAGGCGGCCGCGGATGCTGGAGCCCCTTCTTGCCGGTCGTCATCCTGTCTAGTCGTGCCGGTGAACTGGATGTGCTGCGCGCCTTCGACTGCGGAGCCGACGACTTCGTCGATCGAATGGCCGGCTATCTCCAGCTGCGCGCCCGGATCGTGGCCCTCCTGCGCCGTGCAGCCAGCCCGCCTTCCAACGATCGGGTGCTCGACGTGGGTGGTCTGCGCATCGACCTCGCCGCCCGCTCGGTGACCGTCCGAGGGCGCCCGATCGAGTTGCGTCGGATGGAGTTCGAGCTGCTCACCCATCTGGCCCGTGAGCCGGAGCGTGTCTTCACACGCGAGGAGCTGTTGCGAGCTATCTGGGGATACCGGACGAGCAGCAGCACCCGAACCGTCGCCACGCATGCGAGCCGTCTCCGGCGCAAGCTCGACGAGCGTGAGTCCGACCGCTGGGTCATCAGCGTCTGGGGCACCGGCTATCGGCTGATCTGAGCAGCGGCCCGGCAGGTGGCCGGCCGCACATTCAGCTCCACGCTTTGACGGCCCTCGGCCGTCATCCATGAAGCGCAGCCCCGCATCGGCAGCCCGCGGGCTGCCAAAGCGTGGGATGCGGACAGCAGGCCGGCCAAGCCGGCCCGGTCGGTCCCGCCCACACGGTGGGGCCTGAAAGGAGGGGCGTCATGCCCTCATTTGAACTCGGCCAGAAACGGCCGGTCGATCCGTTCGCCTCCGCCGAGCACCTTCTGGGCGCTGCCGCGGGCTCCGTTGTGAGGCTCGCGATCGGTCTCGGTGTCGGGTGGCTCTGCCACCGCGTGATGCGAGGGCACCGAACGCATTGGTCTTGGGCGGCGGTGGTCGTCTGCGTCACCGTGCTCATCCGAAACGCGCTCGGGTCCATGGCGTGGCCGCTCTTCTGGGCGGCGCTGTCGTGCGCCATCCGCGGTCGCGCCGCGCACCGCCGTGATCTCGAGGCAGGCTGCGATCTCGCCGAAGCAGCTTCGCGCAAGCGCACGGTGTCGCAGGCATTTCTGCTCAGGGCTCGTCGCGCCGCCAGGGATCGCGCCAGCGGGCGGCGTGCGCGAATCCGCGGTGGTCGGCTCATCCTCGGGCGAGACGAGGTCCACGGAGCGGTCTCGGTCCCCTTCGGCGGTGCTGGAGGGCGGCACACGCTCGTCATCGGTGCGACGGGCTCGGGCAAGACGGTCACGCAGTCCTCGATCGCTGCCGCGGCGATCGCGGACGGGATGGGTGCTGTCGTGATCGACCCGAAGGGCGATCGGCGCATGCGCGAGCAGCTGCGCGTGGCGGCTCAGGCGGCCGATCGCAGATTCCTCGAGTGGACACCGCAGGGCTGCTGCGCCTACAACCCCTACAGCGTCGGCAGCGACACCGAGATCGCCGACAAGGCGCTCGCAGGCGAGCGTTTCACCGAGCCTCACTACCTGCGCCAGGCACAGCGCTATCTGGGCCACGTCGTCCGGGCGCTGCGCGCAAGCGGCGGCGAGGTCAGCCTCGCCGGAATCGTCGAGCACCTCGATCCGGGTCGACTGGAGCTCCTGGCCAGAGCCGTGCCTGACAGCGCCGAGGTCACGTTCGACTACCTCGACTCGCTGACGCCCCGCCAACGTGCCGATCTCGCCGGCGTCCGCGACCGGCTCGCGATCCTCGTCGAGTCCGACGTGGGCCCGTGGCTGGACACGAACACGCGGGGCGCTCGGCCACTCGAGCTGCGGCACTGCGTGCGCGAGCGCGATGTCGTGTACTTCGACCTCGAGGCGGACCGGCGACCGCTCGTCAGCCAGATGATCGCCGCAGCGATCATCCAGGACCTGCAGACGACGGTGTCGATGCTGCAGGACGAGCCGGTCCCGACGATCGTCGTGATCGACGAGTTCGCCGCGCTCGCCACCGACCAGGTGGTGCGCCTGTTCGGGCGGGCACGATCGGCCGGACTCAGTCTCCTGCTCGGAACGCAGGAGCTTTCGGACCTGCGTCTGCCGGGGCGCGAGCGACTGCTCGAGCAGATCGTCGGCAACCTCTCGGTCCTGATCGCGCATCGCCAGGTCGTGCCGGCCTCGGCCGAAACGGTCGCCGCCCTCGCAGGGACCGTGGGCGCATGGAAGGTCTCTCACCACAGCAATGGCCGGACGGTGCGGACGAGGACCCGCGAGCTGATCGTCGATCCCAGCCGCATCACCTCGCTGGCTCCCGGGTGGGCGGCTGTGCTCGTCCTTGAGGCGCCGGCAAGCATTCACATCACGCGCGTTCATCCGAGCACTACCGGCGGTTGACGTCTCTCCGCTGACGGCCGGGGTCTCGGACTCGCCCGTCAGCGGACACCGATCCGACAACAAACAGGAGGAAGCAGATGGTGGCATCAGATGACTTGACGATGACTGCGCGCGTAGCGCTGATCTCGTGGACGGCGCGCCTCGGCGCGATCACCGCCGTGGCCCTCGCGCGACGGGAGCAGGTTGGGCTGCCGTCGGCGCGTGCTCGGCTGGCGGCTGCGCATCGAGCCGGGCTGCTGGAGCGTCACCGCCCGCTCGCTGGTGCACCGGCGCTCTACTCTGCAAGCCGCGCCGGGCTGCGGGTAGCGGGTCTCACCAACCTGGAACCTGCGCGGGTAAGTCCCGCGACGGCTGGGCACACGATCGCCTGCGCAGGCGTCGCGGCGGCTCTCGAACGCGCCTTCCCCGACCATCGCCTCGTCGGTGAGCGCGAGCTCCTCAGCTTCGAGCGCGAGCAAGGCGCTCCCTGTCAGAGCGCTGTTCGCCTGAGGACTCGAGCAGGCGTCGAGCGGACCCATCGCCCCGATCTCGTCCTTTGCCCGCCGGCCGGAAGCGCTCTGCCGCTCGCGGTCGAGATCGAGCTGAGCGTCAAGGCGCCCGCGCGCCTCGCAGAGATATGCCTGGCATGGGCGCGCTCTCGCGAGTTCGCCGGTGTTCTCTATGTGGTCTCGCTCGAGGCATCCCAGCCGGTGCAGCGCGCGGTCGCGCGTACCCGTGCCGGCCGCCGGATCTCGCTGATCGCAATCGATGCGATCCGGACCCAAGGTCTCGCCGACCCGCCCGAGAGAACCGTCCCGGGCGATGCCTAGCCTCGACGCGTGGGGGGTCAATGACCCGACGAACGGAGAGCAAGATGTCTCACTACGCAATAAATCGTGTGCTCCTGATTGGCCGCTTGACACGTGATCCCGAGTTGCGGTCGCTCGCCAGCGGAGGGAGCGTCTGCGCCCTCCGTCTGGCCTGCAACTCGGTCTGGAAGGACTCGGACGGCGAGCTGAACGAGCGCCCCAACTACTTCGACGTCTCGGTCTTCGGGGCGCCCGGAGAGAGCGTGAGCCGCTACATGCGCAAGGGCTCCCAGGTCGGCGTCGACGGGCGCCTGGAGTGGCGCGAGTGGGAGACGGCCGAGAAACAGAAGCGCCAGGCGGTGAGCATCGTTGCCGACACCGTCCAGTTCCTCGAGCGCGCAGGCGAGCGCGGCGGGGGAGAGGGGGGCGAGGACAGCTCCGACTCGCGAGAGCTGATCGGCGTGGGCGCAGAGCAGGACGACCTGGCCTTCTGAGATCCACCCGGAGTCCGGTCCGGCGGCGGCGCGCTCGAGCGCTCCCGCCGCCGGCGGCTCCGGTGGGGCGTTCGCCGTCAAGCGCCAAAGCGAGCGTATGCCGCCTCGCGACGCTCCCGCTCCACGTGCGCATAAACTGGCGCGCCGCACAGCAGCCCCGAGACCTGACCGAACTGCCAAGGAGCCGCCTCCCCGATGCCAGTCAACAAGCAAGCGATCGGCAAGCAGTACGAGCCCGTCCTATACGCAGTCGGCCGCGAGAAGATCAAGGAGTACGCCCGCGCGGTGGGGGAGACCAACCCTGTGCATCTGGACGAGCAGGCCGCCCGCGATGCGGGCTACGCCGACGTCGTTGCGCCGCCGATGTTCGCCGTCGTCTACAGCGCGCCCGCCGTCGGGCCGCCGATCTTCGACCCCGAGATCGAGCTCAACTTCGCGATGATGGTCCACGGCGGCCAGGAGTTCGCGTGGGGAGCTCCGGTCGTCGCGGGCGATGAGATCACGACGGTCGCGAGCGTCAAGGACATCTCCGAACAGGACGGTCGCGGCTATTACGTCTTCGAGTCGGTATCGAGGAACCAGAGCGGTGAGCAGGTGTGCAAGGGCACGTGGACAAACATCGTTCGAGGAGTGTGAGCGGATGAGCGCAATGGAGGCCGGCCAGTCCATCCCCGAGGTCCGGATCACCCCGGACAAGTACCTCACCGTCCGCTACGCGGGCGCGTCGGGAGACTTCAACCCGATCCACATCGACGAGGAGTTCGCACGCGCCGTCGGTCTGCCAGGCCGGATCCTGCACGGCCTGTGGACGATGGCCCAAGTCGCGCGGGCACAGACCGAGGCCGCAGGAGGACCCGAGGCGCTCAAGCGTCTCTCGGTCCAGTTCCGCGGGATGGGCGTGCCCGAGCAGGAGGTGCTGGTGACGGGCACCGTGCGCGAGTCCGCAGGCGGGCACATCGTGATTGACACGGTCGCCGAGCAGGCGGGCAAGCAGATCATCCGAAACGCCGAGGCGGAGCTCGAGCTCTGAGCGCGCCCGATCCGGCGTCGGGCCCGGCGCCGGAGGCGGCGTTATCGCGCCGCCTACAATCCGATCCATGCTCACCTCGCGCCAGGAGCGCATCCTGTGCAAGGTCGTCGATGACTACTTGCGCACCGCCCAACCGGTCGCCTCGCGCTCAATCGCGGCCGACCCGGATCTTGAGTGCGGGCCGTCGACCGTCCGCAACGAACTCGCCCTGCTCGAGGAGTACGGCCTGCTCGCCCATCCCCACGTGTCGGCCGGGAGGGTGCCGACCGACGCCGGGCACCGCTACGTCGTCGATCGCCTGCTGAGCTCCGATCGCGCACTGCAGGCGCCCCGGCCCCGCCTGGAGCTGTCGCTGATCAAGAGCGAGATCGACGACGCCATGCGCGCCACGACCGAGACCCTCTCGCAGGTCAGCAACCTGCTCGCGGTCGTCTCGGCGCCGGCGCTCAACACCGCCACGATCAGGCACGTCGAGGTGCTCGCGCTCCAGCCGCAGATCGTGCTCGTCGTGATCATCACCTCCAGCGGCAACGTCTCCAAGATGCTCGCAACGTTCGATCGCTCCGTCGATGCCGGCCTCGTGTCGTGGGCCGGCGAGTACCTCAACGAGCGCCTCGTCGGCCTCGCGCTGAGCGCCCGCATGGTCCAACAGCGCCTCGTCGACCCCAGCCTCTCGGCGCGAGAGCTCACCTTCCTGGAGCGCTTCGCACCGGCCTTCGGGGACCTCGCCTCCGAGGGCGAGGACACGCTCTACGTCGAGGGCACCGCCCGCCTGTTCGAGAGTGGTCAGATCGCCGACACGACCACCGTCAACGAGCTGATCGGAATGCTCGAGCAGCGCGTCGCGCTCCTGCGGATGCTCCGCAGTGCCCTCGGCGTGTCAGGCGTGAGCGTCCGGATCGGCCAGGAGAACGAGCTGCCGGCGATGCAGTCGCTCGCGCTCGTCGCGACCGGCTACGGCATGGCATCGCGCAAGCTCGGCATCGTCTCCCTGATCGGTCCGGTGCGGATGGACTACGCCGGGGCGATCGCCACCGTGAAAGAGGCCGCGTACGAGCTCTCGCGCTTCGTTCAGGACACGTACGCCGAGAGCTAGGACGGATGCCCCGCGACCCATATGAGGTGCTCGGCGTCGGCCGGGATGCCGACGAGCAGCAGATCAAGAAAGCCTTCCGCCAGCTCGCCCGCGAGCTGCACCCCGACGTCAACGCCCACGATCCCGACGCCGAAGCCAAGTTCAAGGAGGCGGTCGAGGCCAACGACATCCTCTCCGATGCGGAGCGGCGCGCCACCTATGACCGCCATGGCCACGAGGGCCTGCGCTCGGGCGGCTACGCGCCCAACTTCGACGGCTTCGGCTCTATCGGCGACCTCTTCAACGCCTTCTTCGGCGATGGCGGCGGCCGTGGCGGCCCCGCCCAGGGCGGCGACATCGGGGTCGCCGTCGAGATCGACCTCCTCCAGGCCTCCCACGGCGCCAAGATGCCGCTCACCTACGACGCGGTCGGGCGCTGCCCGCACTGTCACGGCAACGGCGCCGAGCCCGGCACGCCGATCGAGACCTGCGAGCGCTGCGGCGGGGCAGGGCAGCTGCAGGCGATGACCCGTACGCCCTTCGGGCAGATGGTCCGCACCGTCGTGTGCGACGTCTGCCACGGCGACGGTCGTCTCCCAAAGGAGCCATGCCACGAATGCCGCGGCCGCGGGCGCATCAACGTCGAGCGGGAGATCGAGGTCGACGTCCCCGCAGGCATCGCCGATGGGCAGCGGATCAGGCTCAGCGGCCACGGACACGAGGGCGAAGCAGGCGCGCCCGCAGGCGACCTCTACGTCGTCGTCTCCGTCGAGGAGGATGAGCGGTTCCTGCGCGAAGGCGACGACCTCATCACCGCCGTCGATGTCGCCGCTCCGCTCGCCGCGCTCGGCGCCACGCTCGAGGTGCCCACGCTCGAGGGCAGCGCCTCTATCGAGCTGCCGTCCGGCACCCAGCCGGGTGAGGTGCTCACGCTTCGCGGAGCCGGCATGCCGAGCTTGAGACGCGGCCGGCAGGGCGACCTGCGAGTCGTCGTCAACGTCGTCGTGCCCCGCCGTCTCACCGACGAGCAGCGCGAGCTCATGGACCGCCTCAACGACAGTCTCACCGACGAGAACCTCCGCTCCCAGGAATCGATGTTCGCCAAGCTGCGGCGCGTCCTGGGCAGCCAGGCCGCGTGATCCGGCTCGCCGTTCGCGTCCGGCGCGAGCACGCCGAGATCGTCCTCGCCGAACTGCTCGGACTGGCGCCGACCGGTGTCGAAGAGGTCGATGTCGACGCCGACACCGTCGAGTACGCCGT
>DAIRTT010000042.1:0-16714 GCA_036803745.1 Solirubrobacteraceae bacterium
CGGCTCGGCGGCGACGACGAAGAAGGGCAAGGGCTGAGATGCAGAAGCGCGCTCCTACGCTCGGCAACATCCTCGTGATCATCCTGTTCGTGCTCAGCTGCTTCGGTCTGCTGATGTTCCTGTGGGAGTCCTTCGGCGGGCCGCTGCCGCTGAAGCCGAAGGGCTACCGGATGACGGTCGCCTTCCCGCGCACGCTGGCGCTCGCCGAACAGTCCGACGTGCGCATCAGCGGGGTGAACGTCGGGCACGTGATCACGCTCAAGCTCGGCAGCGACGGGCTCACGCACGCGACGCTCGAAGTCGCCGGGCGCTACGCGCCGGTCCGCGCCAACATGCATGCGATCCTGCGCCAGAAGACGCTGCTCGGCGAGACCTACGTGCAGCTGATCCCCAAGGGCCAGACGGGGCCCTACCTGCCCGACAACGGACAGCTCGCCAACAGCCAGGTCGAACCGTCGGTCACGCTCGACGACATCCTCTCGGCGTTCGACCCCAAGACGCGCAAGGACTTCCAGATCTGGCAGGCGGCGGTCGCCGAAGGCATCAACGGCCGCGGCGAATCGATCAACGCGGACTTCGCCCAGCTCGAACCGTTCGTCGAACACGCGAACAAGCTGGTCACCGTCCTGAACTCACAGGAGGGGGCCGTCAAAGCGCTGATCCGCAACACGGGCGTCGTCTTCAATGCACTCGCCAGTCGCGACCACCAGCTCGAAGGCCTGATCACCAATGGCGAACATACCTTCCACGCCGCCGCGGAAGGCAGCCAGGCATTCGCGGAAGCCTTCCGCGCGCTGCCGACGTTCGAGCGCAACTCGCGCGTGGCGCTCAAAGAAATCGACCGCTTCGCGGCCGACGCCAGCCCGTTCCTTGACGAATTCCGCCCGGTCGAGCGCCAGCTCTCGGCGCTGCTGAGCACGACCAAGCCGTTCACCCCCCAGTTCGACCAATTCCTGACGGCCCTCGGCCCGCTGACGAAGGCCGCCAAGACGGGCCTGCCGGACGTCAAGACGACGCTCGACCTGACCGTGCCGGTGCTCGAAAACCTGCGCCCGGTGCTGCACAACCTCGACCCGTTCCTGCAGTACACCGGCCAGTACGTCCCCGAGCTGCAGGCGTTCTTCGCGAACGTGACAGCGGCGGCGCAGGCCGCGGTCGGCAACGCCAACATCGAAGCGGTCGGCGGCCAGAAAGGCCCCAAGCAGCACTACCTGACGACGATGCAGGTGCTCAGCCCCGAGAGCCTCGCGCTGTACCCGAACCGGATCGGCACCGACCGCGGCAACGCCTACCCGCTGCCCGGAACCTACAAATCGCTCGCCAGCGGCCTGCCCGTGTTCAGCTCCAAGACGTGCGCCAGCGAAGCGCCCTCGGTCGGCGGCCCGGCGAACGAAACGATCACCGAAGAACTGCTCCAGCAGATCGTCAAGTTCAAAGTCGCCAACGCGCCCGAAACGGCCAACGACGTGCCGGCTCCCGGCTGCAACCAGCAGGGGCCGTTCACGTTCAACGGCCAGACCAGCCAGTTTCCCCACGTGACCTACGGCGGTAAATGATGTCCGACGAATACGTCTATCACTCCGACGAGCTCGACCTGTCTGGCGACCCCGAGTCGGGCAACTGGTCGATCCGCTGCATCGACGTCCACAAGCGCCTCGGCGGCGTGCCCGTGCTGAACGGGCTCAACGTGGCCTTCCCGGACGACACGATCACGGTTGTCCTGGGGCCGTCGGGGACCGGCAAGAGCGTGCTGATCAAGCACATGATCGGCCTGATGTTCCCCGACTCGGGCGACATCATCGTCGACGGCCAGTCGGTGCCCAGCCTGACGATGCCCAAGCTGCTCGAGCTGCGCCGCAAAATCGGCGTGCTGTTCCAGGACGGCGCTCTGTTCGGCTCGATGACGGTGTTCGACAACGTCGCCTTCCCGCTGCGTCAACATACCGACCTCTCCGAGGCTCAGATCTCCGAACGCGTCTCCGAGCGCCTGGCCGACGTCGGGCTCGGCGACGCCCTCGACGACTCGCCCTCGCAGCTCTCGGGCGGGATGCGCAAGCGCGCCGGGTTCGCCCGCGCGCTGGTCATGGAGCCCGACATCGTGATCTTCGACGAGCCCGACTCGGGCCTGGACCCGGTGCGCACGGCGCTGCTGTGCGAGCTGATCCAGGAGATGCACTCGATCCACAGGGGCACCTACATCGTCGTCACGCACGACATCGCCTCGGCGCGCAGGATCGGCGAGTACATCGCGCTGCTGTGGCGCGGGCGGATCGTCGAGGCGGGGGACGCGGCGAGGATGTTCTCCTCGGACAATCCCTTCGTCCGCCAGTTCCTGAGCGGATCGGCCGAGGGCCCGCTGACGATGGATTGATTCCGGGACGGCCATATGCGAACATACGTTCGCATGGTCGTCTGCGCGCATCTGCCCCGGTTCGAGCTCGTCGTGGCGGCCGGGCGCTCGCAGGCGCTGGCCGGCCAGGCTCTCGCGATCGCGCCGTTGCCCGGTGCCGAGCAGCGGGTGGGGGAGGTCTCGGGCGCCGCTGAGGCCTGCGGAGTCAGGCGGGGAATGGCGCTCGGCGAGGCGCTCGCGCGCTGCCCCGAGATCGTGCTGCTGCCCGGGGATCCCGTGAGGGTCGCCGACGCCTGGGAGGCGGCGGTCACGGCGCTGGAATCGGTCGGCGCGGCCGTCGAGGCGGCCCGCCCCGGCCTGGCCTACTTCGAGGCCGACGGGCTGCGCGGCATCCATGGGAGCGAGATGGGCACAATCGCGGCGGCCCGGCGCGCGCTCGGGCGCCCGGCGCGCATGGGGGCCGGACCGACGCGCTTCAGCGCGCTGGCCGCCGCGCTGGCCGCCCGCTCGCGCCGTCCGCTGGTGCTGGAGGGAGCGCAGGCCCGCCGCTGGCTCGCGGGCCGGCCGATCGGGCTGCTGGCCTTCCGCGAGGAGACCGCTCCGCTGCAGGCGCCGCTGGCGCGTCTGGGCGTGCGCACGCTCGGCGAGCTCGAGAGGCTGGGGTCGGATGCGCTGAGCGACCGCTTCGGCCACGCGGGCGCGCTGGCCCACAGGCTGGCCCGCGGCGAGGACACCCCGCTGCGGGCCCGCAGCGTGGAGGAGCGCCTCGAGGAGAGGATGGAGGTCGGCGACGCGAGCTCGGGCACGGCGCTCAGGCGCGTGCTCGGCGTGCTCGTCGACCGGCTGCTCGCCCGCTCAGAGCGCCGGGGGCGCACGCTGCGGGCGGTCACGCTCTCGGCCCAGCTCCTCGCCGGCGGGGGCTGGCGCGAGCGCGTCGTCTTCCGCCAGGCCCTCAGCGACGCCGAGCGGGTCTGGCTGGCGCTGTCGGTGCGCCTGCTGCTGCTGCCGGCGCCGGCCTCTGAGCTGCGGCTGAGCGTCGAGCGCTTCGGGCCGCCGTCGAGCGACCAGGGAGCGCTGCTCGACCAGGAGCGCGTCCACCGCGACGCGCGCCTGCGCGAGGCCGTCGCCCAGACGCGCGCCGTGGCCGGCCCCGATGCGGCGCTGCGCGCGGTATGCGTGGATCCCGACTCGCGCGTACCCGAGCGGCGCGTGGTGCTGACGCCGATCCCCGAGTGAGGCGCGTTGGCCCGGACGCTCAACTCACCCCGGCCGGCACGTGTGCGCTGGAGCGATGGCATCCCGGCGCGCGTCGACGGCGAAGCCGTCGAGTCGCTGCGCGAGTCCTGGCTGGTGGAGGACCGCTGGTGGACGGGCGAGCCGCTGCGCCGCCGCTACTGGGAGCTGGTCGGCGAGCGCGGACGCAACGTCGTCGTCTTCCACGACCTGGCCTCGGGCGAGTGGTTCGTCCAGGGAGCCTGAGATGGGCGTGAGCGCTTCGCCATATGGCGTCCTCGCTCGCTCGCGTGCCGAGGACTGGGCGTGAGCGCTTCGCCCGCCTACGTCGAGCTGCACTGCCACTCGGCCTACTCGTTCCTCGACGGCGCCTCGCTGCCGGAAGAGCTGGCGCGGCGGGCCGGCGAGCTCGGCTACGAGGCGCTGGCGCTGACCGACCACAACTCGGTCTCCGGCTCGATGGAGCTCGCCCAGAGCGCCGCCGAGCACGGGGTGCGGGCGATCCACGGGGCCGAGGTCGACGTACGGGGCGGCGCCCACGCCGAGCCCGGCGGGGAGCCGCCCACGCGCCACCTGACGCTGCTGGTCGAAGACGAGCGGGGCTGGAGGAACCTGTGCCGGATCCTCACCCGCGCCCATGCCCACACGCGCGAGGGCACGCGACGCGAGCGGAGCGAGCCCTCGGTCGCGCTGGAGGACGTGCTCGAGCACGCCGAGGGACTCGTCTGCCTGACGGGCTGCGCCCGCCACGGTGTGGGCGTCCACGACGAGGCGGACGTCATGCGCCTGCTCGAGGGCTTCGGTCGCGAGAACCTCCACGTCGAGCTCCAGCGACCGTATGCCCGTCACGACCGGGCCCGCAACCGCGCCCTCGAGCAGCTCGCCCGGCGCCTGGGGCTGAGGTGCGTGGCCACCGGCGACGTCCACGCCCACGCGCGCGAGCGCGCCGAGCTGCAGGACGCCTTCGTGGCGCTGAGCAACCGTGCGACGCTCGACGCCTGCGAGCCTCTGCGCCGCGGCAACCACAGCCACGTCATGTGCGCGCCCCGGGCGATGGTCAGCCGCTTCGCCGATCATCCCGACGCTGTCCGCGAGAGCCTGTCGCTGGCCGAGCGCCTGAGGTTCGATCTGACGAAGGATCTCGGCTACCGCTACCCGGGCGCCGAGACGGCGGATGCCTCGCGCCGGCTGGCCGAGCTGTGCCGCGCCCGCCTGCAGGAGCGCTACGGACCCTGTGCGCCGGCGTCCGCGCGAGCCTCCCACGACGAGGCCCATGCGCGCCTGGAGCAGGAGCTGCGGGTGATTGGCCGGCTCGGCCTGGCCGGCTTCTTCCTGCTCCATCACGACATGCTCGAGCTGGCGCGCGAGGTCGCCGTGGAGATCCGCGGCCCGGACTCCGTGCGCGCGCTGCTCGCCCCCGGGCGCGGGCGCGGATCCTCGGTGTCCTCGCTGGTCTGCTACCTGACCGGGCTCTCGCACATCGATCCCGTCGCCGGCCGGCTGGCGCTGGGGCGCTTCCTGCACGAGGACCTGAACGGCCTGCCCGACATCGACCTCGACTTCCCGCGCGACATCCGCGAGCGTCTGATTCCGCGTGTGCACGAGCGCTACGGCCAGGATCGCGCGGCGCTCGTGGCCGCCTTCCCGACGTTCCGCGTGCGCGGGGCGATCCGCGAGCTCGGCAAGGTGCTCGGTCTGCCGGCCGGTGAGATCGAGCGCCTCGCCCGCGGCGCCGACCGCTACGGGCCGGGCTCCGAGCACGACATCGCGGTGCCCCTCGTCGGTGCCAGAGAGGACCCGCGGGCGGTCGGGCGCTCGATGCCCTCCGAGCGCTGGCGCTGGCTGGCCCGGCTGGTCGAGCAGGCCCACGGCCTGCCCCGTCATCTCTCCCAGCACTCGGGCGGGATGATCGTCTCGACCCGGCCGCTGATCGACTGCTGCCCGGTCGTGCCGGCGTCGATGGAGGGCCGCCAGATGGTCCAGTGGGACAAGGACTCGTGCGCCGACGCCGGCTTCCTGAAGATAGACCTGTTGGGGTTGGGGATGCTCTCGGCGGTCGAGCGCTGCGTCGAGGAGGTCGAGCGCGTGCGCGGCGAGCGCATCGATCTCTCCCGCATCCCGTTCGATGATTCGCAGACCTTCCGCGCGATCCGGGCGGCCGACACCGTCGGCGTGTTCCAGATCGAGAGCCGCGCCCAGATGCAGTCGCTGCTGCGCACGCGTCCGGTCGACCTGGAGGACCTGACGATCCAGGTCGCGATCGTGCGGCCCGGGCCGATCCAGGGCGGTGCGATCAACCCCTACATCGAGCGCCGGCAGCGGCTGCGCGAGGACCCCGCCTACGAGATCCCCTACGAGCACCCCTCGCTGGAGCCCGTCCTGAAGGAGACGCTGGGGACGATCATCTTCCAGGATCAGGTCATGCAGGTGGCCGAAGTCTTCGCCGGCTTCCGGCCGGGCGAGGCCGACGGCCTGCGCCGGGCGATGAGCCGCAAGCGCTCGGGCGAGATGCTCCAGCGTCATCGCGAGCGCTTCATCGAGGGCGCCCGCGACCACGTCGGCGCCGAGCGCGAGACGGCCGAACGCGTCTGGTCGATGGTCGAGGGCTTTGCGGGCTTCGGCTTCCCCAAGTCCCACAGCGCCGCATTCGGTCTGCTGGCCTACCAGTCGACATGGCTGCGGGTCCACTATGGGGCCGAGTTCCTGTGTGCCCTGCTCAACGAGCAGCCGATGGGCTTCTACGCCCCCGACAGCCTCGTCCACGAGGCCGAAAACAGAGGTCTCACGGTGCTCGGCGTCGACGTGAACACCTCGGCGGCGATCTGCACGGTCCAGGACGGCGGCGTGCGCCTGGGACTCGGCTACATCAAGGACATGGTCGCCACCGAGGTGACGGCACTCGTGGCCGAGCGTCGGCGGGGCGGCTCGTTCACCAGCCTGGCCGACCTCGCGGCCCGCGCCGGTGTGCGGCGCCTGACGCTCGAACAGCTCGCGTGGGCGGGGGCCTGCGACGGGTTGCTCGCGGGCATGGACAGGCGCACGGCGCTGTGGCAGATGGGCCTGGTGCCCGCGGCTGAGCACCAGGAGAGCACCCGCAGCACCCAGCTCGCGCTGCCGCTGGAGTCCGCGCAGGCGCCGCGCCTGCGCCCGCTGGGGCGTTGGCAGCGGCTGATCGCCGACTACTCCACGAGCGGCGTGACCGTCGGCGACCACGCCCTGGCGATTCTGCGCGAGCACCTGACGGTGCCCATGTTGGCGACCAGCGCCCAGCTCGCGCGCCTGCCCTCGGGCGGGGAGGTGGCGGTCGCGGGTCTCGTCATCGCCCGCCAGCGCCCAGGGACGGCCAACGGGACGATGTTCCTGCTGTTCGAGGACGAGTTCGGCACGATCAACCTGATCGTCTCCAAAGCCGTCTACGAGCACCACCGCCAACTCGCGCGGGCCGAGCCCCTGCTGCTGGCGAGGGGGCGGCTCGAGCGGACCGAGCAGCGGGTGGTCGTGCGCTCGATCTCCGGCGGCGAGCGGGACACGGAGGAGATCCGGCCCGTCATCAACGTCCTGGTCCGCGAGCTCGCGCCGCTCGAGCGCTTCCTCTCAGACGGCGCCGACGTGGAGGGCGCGGCAACCGCGGCCGCGCGCGTGCACCGCCTGCCGGATCACGGCGGCGGCGAGGTCGACGGCGAGGGCCTGCGCGGAGACGAGGTCGGATCGAGCATCCGCGCGGCGGCGCCTCCGGTACAGAGCTTTGCGATGGGGCGGCGACGGTAGTCGCCGCGAGCACGTCTTAGACCGACCCGAGCCGGGTACCCTGATCGCATCGCCCGTCTCCCGGACATCGACATCGACGTATTCCCGCTCTGCCTGGGCGGCAACGTGTTCGGCTGGACGATCGACGAGAGACGCTCCTTCGCCGTGCTCGACGCCTACGCCGAGGCGGGCGGCAACTTCATCGACACGGCCGACATCTACGGTCGCAGGGGCCCCGACGGAGCCGGCTCCTCCGAGCGCATCATCGGCCGCTGGCTGGCCGAGCGCGGCAGGCGCAGCGACATGGTGATCGCCACCAAGCTCGGCATGTCGCGGGAGCACCCGGGCCTTTCGCGCGAGTCGATCCGGCGCGGGATCGAGGGCTCGCTCGAACGCCTGGGCATCGATCGAGTGGACCTCTACTACGCCCACGAGGACGACCCGAACACGACGCTGGAGAAGACTCTGGAGACCTTCCAGGAGCTGATCGACGAGGGACTGATACGGCGTGCGGGCGCGTCGAACTACTCGGCCGAGCGCCTGAGCGAGGCGCTCGAGCTCTCCCGTGAACGTGACGATCTCGCCTCCTACACGGTCCTGCAGCCCCACTACAACCTGCTCGAGCGCTCGGAGTACGAGGGCGAGCTGGCGGAGATCTGCGAGCGGGAGGGCGTGGCGTGCGTGCCCTACTACGGACTCGCGCGGGGCTTTCTCACAGGCAAGTACCGCCGCGACGGCGAGCAGGTCGAAAGTCCGCGCGCGGTCGGCATCCACGAGAGCTACTTCAACGACCGCGGCTTCGCCGTGCTCGACGCGCTCGACGAGATAGCGGCGGCGCACTCGGCACCGGTCGCGGCGGTGGCGCTGGCATGGCTGGCGAGCCGCCCGACGGTGGCGGCGCCGATCGCGAGCGCGACCTCGCCCGAGCAGCTCGCCGACCTGATGACCTCGCGCGAGGTCAACCTCTCAGCCGCCCAGAAGCGCCGACTGGACGAGGTCTCGGGCGGCGCCTGAACGCGAGCTCAGCGGGCCGCGAAGGCGAGCGCGGCACCGTCGGGGTCGCTCACGAGCAGCCCTCCGTCCTCGCGCTCGACGCCGCCGCCGCTCGGCGAGCCCTCGAGGTTGGCGGCCAGCGCCTCGACCGCCTCGGCGCCGCCGAGCTCGAACTCGACGAGGCACAGTCCGGGTGAGGTGTCCGGCGGCGGGGCCGCGCCCTGGCTCTGCCACGAGTTGAGGCCGATGTGGTGGTGGTAGCCGCCGGCCGAGAGGAACGCCGCCGAGGGCATCCGAGCCTGCTCGTCCATTCCGAGCGCATCGCGGTAGAAGGACGCTGCCCGCTCGACGTCTGCGACCTTGAGGTGGATGTGCCCGACGGTCGTGCCCTCTGGCATCGACGGGGAGGGCTCCTCGGTCGACTGGGCCAGCAGGTCATCGAGGTCGAGCGCGGCCGTGAACATTACGACGCCGTGCCCGTCGGCGGGGCGCTGCCACTGCTCACGCGGGCGGTCGACGTAGAGCTCGATGCCGAGGCCATCCGGGTCGCTGAGGTAGAGCGCCTCGGAGACGCCGTGCTCGGATGCGCCGTCGAAGCGCCAGCCTGTCTTTGAGACACGCCGCAGGGTCGCGGCCAAGGAGGCGCGGTCCGGGTGCAGCCAGGCGACGTGGAACAGACCGGTGGCGGCGACGGGCGTGGAGGTGGGTTCGGCGATCGCGTGTAGGTGCAGTGCGGGCGAGCGCGGGTCGGGGCCGAGGCTCGCCCTGTCGGGGCCGCGCGCGATCAGCGCCAGCCCGAGCGCGTGCTCGTAGAAGTCGACGCTGCGTTGCAGATCGCTCACCGCGAGGTGCACCGATGCGATGCGAAGATCAGGGTCGATCGAGGTCATGCCGTTCCAGGGTAGTCTGCACACATGAAGCTGCGCAAACTCGGCACGAGCGACATCGAGGTCTCGGAGATCAGCCTCGGCTCGTGGCTCACCTACTCGGGCGGGGTCGAGCGCGAGCAGGCGCGGGCGTGTGTCGAGGCGGCCTTCGAGGCGGGCATCAACTTCATCGATACGGCCAACGTCTACGGACAGGGAGCCGCCGAGACGCTGCTCGGCGAGGTTCTGGCGCGGCGCGAGCGCTCCTCCTACGTGCTCGCGACCAAGGTCTACTTCCCAATGTCCGGCACCGACCGGGGCCTGTCCTCGGCGCAGATCCACAAGCAGATCGACGCCTCGCTGGAGCGCCTGGGCACCGACTACGTCGACCTCTACCAGTGCCACCGCTACGACGAGGACACGCCTCTTGAGGAGACGATGCAGGCGCTCGCCGAGGTGGTCTCCGAAGGCAAGGCCCGTCACATCGGCTTCAGCGAGTGGCCCGCCGCGCGGATCTCCGAGTCCCTCGCGCTCGACATCGCACCTCGCTGGGTCTCCAGCCAGCCGCAGTACTCGATGCTGTGGCGCGCGCCCGAGGCCGAGGTGATTCCGCTGTGCGAGCGCGAGGGCATCTCCCAGATCGTCTGGTCGCCGCTTGGCCAGGGCGTGCTGAGCGGCAAGTACCGGCCCGGCCAGGCGCCGCCGGGGGACTCTCGGGCCGCGAGCGAGAGCATGAGCGGCTTCATCGACCGTCTGATGAGCGAGCCGGTGCTCGAGGCGGTCCAGAGACTCGAGCCGGTCGCCCGCGAGGCGGGGCTGACGATGGTCCAGATGGCGCTCGCCTGGGTGCTGCGCCAGGACAACGTCGCCTCCGCGATCGTCGGCGCGAGCCGGCCGGAGCAGGTCAGGGACAACGCCGCGGCTTCGGGGATCGTCCTCTCCGACGACACGCTCGCGGCCATCGACGCCGCGCTCGGCGACGTCGTGGTCCGCTAGTCGGCACCCTCGCGCGCCTGCACGACCAGCGTCTGAAAGGCGCGCCCAACCGGGCCGTCGAGATCGTGAAGGACGCTTTCGGCCAGCCCCGTGCCGTCCGCGCGCAGCAGCGTACGGGCATCGAGGCCGATCCATTCGCCGGCCGGGGCTCGGTGGAGGTGGATGCTGAGGTCGGCGTTGATGAACAGGAACGAGCGGAACGGCAGCTCGGCGCTGACGCCGTTGCCGAAGTCGGCCGTGGCCGCCAGGCGCGCGAGCGCGCTGGCGGGCTCGCCGGGCAGCAGCGGGTGGCGCAGGCGCATCCACACGCGTGCCGGGCCGAGCTTGTTGGGGTCGTCGATCCAGCGCATCTCCATCGCGCTCGAGGCAAAGCTCGCGCGCTCGGAGTCATCGAGCCCGAAGCGGAAAGGCGTGCCCTGCTCTGGAGGGGGCAGCTCACCCACGCCGAGCGGTCCGGCGACACCGCCAGGTGGCACGGGCAGGCCCGCGGGCACCGCCTGCACGCGCAGGGCGCCGGCGCGGCAGATCAGCTGTCCTTCACAGCGCAGCTCGCCGGCGAGCTCCTGCACCCGACGGCCACGTCTCACGATCTCCGTAGAGAGGATCAGGGGCGCCATCGGCACGGGGCGCAGAAGCTCGAAGCTCAGTCGCGCGATCGGTAGCTCGGCGCCCGGCTGCAGGCGCTCGAACGCGGCGCTCATCAGCGCCGCAGGGGCGCCGCCGTGGAGTGCCCGTGCATCCCACGGTCCGCTGGCGTGCTCGCTCGGGACGAACGAGGTACCGTCGGTTGCGAAGATGCTCGGCGGAGCATCCAGGGCCGGAGGGATGGTGTGGTCGGCGGACACAGGCGGGATCAGGCCGGCATATGTGCGATGAAGTCCGCCAGCTTGCCCGGGTCGCGCAGGGGGGCGCCGTGCCCGAAGCAGGTGACGCGGGGCCGCAGCTCGGCGAGGCGACGAGCCGACTGCCGGTTGCGTGCGGGGTCGGGCGTGAATACGGCCGGCGGCTCGTGCAGGCCGGGCACGCCGGTGAGGACGTTGACGTTGTTGAGCACGTCGCCGAGGATCAGGAAGCGATCTGATTCACGCCAGTAGGCGACCTGGCCGCGCGAGTGGCCGGGGCTCTCCAGGACGGTGAAGCCCGCGACCTCGTCCCCCTCGACCAGTGCCCGCGCGACGGGGTGCGGGGGGCCGGTCCAGAAACGCGCCTGCAGCCGGTTGACGATGCCGGGCGCCTGAGAGCTCGCGATTCCGCCGGGCGCCTCCATCGCGGGGACGTCCCCCTGTCCGCACCACAGAGGGATGCCCAGGCGTTCGCAGATCGCGTGGCTCGAGCCCTGGTGGTCGGGGTGGGCATGGGTGAGCGCGTGGATGTTCACCTCATGGCCGGCGATCTCACGCATGATCCGCCGCTCGGCCTGTCGGGTGGCGGCGTCGATGAGGACGCAACCCGGTTGGCGCGGCTCGCCGACGAGGTAGACGTTGATCGCATTGGGCGGCCAGCCGCGCAGGAGATGGACGTCGTCGGCGAGCTGCTTCATGGGGTGGACCTCCCGTCGAGTGTCAACTGCGTCGCTGTTCCCAGGAGAAGCCGCGGATCGCGAGATAGAGGCCGAGCACGCCCCACAGGCCGATCACGGCGAGGGCGTCGAGATGGCTCCCGGTGTGCGCGCCCGAGACCATCGCGCCCGAGAGCCCGTCGATCAGAGGCTTCAGGGGCAGCGCATCCGCGATCGTGCGCAGGAAGCCGGGAGCGCCGCTGGAGTCGAAGGCGAAGAACGACACGAACACGACGGGCAGGAAGACGGCGTTGACGTAGGCGGCGGTCGACTCGAAGTTTGGGATCACGTGCGCGAAGGCCACCCCGAGGGCCGAGAAGGCGACGACGCCGACGAGCACAAAGACGATCAGGGTGAGTAGGTGGGGCGGCCAGCCGATGCCGAACAGCACGCGGCCGGCGAGCACCACGATCGCGATCTGGAGCGCCGTGTTGGTGACGGCGTTGGCGGCCACGCCGCCGAAGTAGGAGCCCGTCGGCAGCGGTGTGCCGCGGATCCGCTTGAGCACGCCGCGCTCGCGCAGGAACACGATGTTGTAAGCCAGGGCCGTGAACGTGGTCGACATCACGCTCATGCCGGCGATCGACGGCACCAGCTTGTTGAGGTCCCGCTGGCTGCCGCTGAGGATCGCCCCGGCGCCCGCCAGGAACAGGAGCGGGAGCAGGAAGTTGAAGAAGGCGGCGCTCGGGTTGCGCCAGAACATCCGGCGCTCGAGACGGTACTGGCGCCAGCTGAGCACAACTGCGTCAGGCATCGGCCGTCAGCTCCAGGTAGACGTCCTCTAGCGTGGGGCGCGCGACCGACAGCTCCTCGAGGCGCTCGCCGCGGGCCAGCGCCTCGGCGGTCAGCTCGTGCAGCAGGGTGGTCGGGTCGTCGGTCTCGCGCTCGACCGTCTGGCCGTCGGCGCCGCGATAGGCGACGCGGTAGTGCGCCGCTCCGACGCCCAGCTCGCGCGGGGGGCCGATCGCGAGCACGCGACCGTCCTTGACGATCGCGACCCGATCGGCCAGCTCCTGCGCCTCGTCGAGGTAGTGGGTCGTCAGCAGGATCGTCTTGCCGAGGTCGCGCAGCGAGCGGATCGTCTCCCACGCCGCGCGCCGCGCCTCGGGGTCGAAGCCGGTCGTGGGCTCGTCGAGGAAGATCAGCTCCGGATCTCCGACGAGCGCGAGCGCGAAGTCCAGGCGTCGCAACTGGCCGCCCGAGAGCTTGCGGCTGCGCACCTCGGCCTTGTCCTGGAGGCCGGCGAGCCTGAGGACCTCCTCGACGTCACGGGGGTGGGGGTAGAAGCTCGCCCAGTGCGCGAGTGCCTCGCGCGGTGTGATGTGGCTGTAGATGCCGCCGGCCTGCAGCACGATGCCGATGCGCCGGCGCAGGCCGACCGAGCGCCGGGCGGGGTCCTCGCCGAGGACCGAGACCTCGCCGCTGGTCCGCTCGCGATAGCCCTCGAGGATCTCCACGGTCGTCGTCTTGCCCGCGCCGTTGGGCCCCAGCAGACCGAACACCTCACCCCGCCGGACGGTGATGTCGATGCCGCGGACCGCCTCGTAGTCGCCGTAGCGCTTGCGCAGCGCGCTGACCTCGATGGCCGGTGAGGACTCGTTCACTGCCTGATCATCTCAGGAGCGCGGCCACACCCGTTCCTACCAGTGCACGCCCCTCGTCAGTGTCGCCATGGCGATCTGCTCGAAGGACGCGTGCTCCTCGACGTTTGGCTGGCCCTTGGAGGCGGCCGAGTCGGGGAAGACGCGGTAGGCGAGATGCAGCAGACGGTCCATCGTCCGCGGTGAGATCGAGTAGGCGACTTCGCCGAACTTGCCGACGCGCGTGCCCATCTCCTTGGGACGGCTGCGCAGCGCCTCGCAGATCATGTCGCCCGCCTCGTCGGGACTGATCGCCGGGAAGGCGTCATACATTTTGGTCGGCGCGATCATCGGCGTGCGCACGAGCGGCATGTGGATCGTCGTGAACGTGACACCGTCGCCGATGACCTCCGAGGAGACGACGCGGGTGAAGGCGTCGAGGGCCGCCTTCGAGGCGACATAGGCGGAGAAGCGCGGCGGGTTTGTCTGCACCCCGATCGAGGAGACGTTGACGACGTGGCCCGAGCCGCGTTCGCGCATGTGGGGGAGCAGCCCGATGATCAGCTTGACGGCGCCGAAGTAGTTGAGCTGGATCGTCCGTTCGAAGTCGTGGAAGCGGTCATAGCTGAGGGCTATCGAGCGGCGGATCGAGCGCCCGGCGTTGTTGACGAGCATGTCGATGTTGCGGTGGTCGGCGAGCACCCGCTCGAGCAGCCGTTCGATCGACTCGATGTCGGCGAGGTCGGCAGAGTAGACGTAGGCTGTGCCGCCACCGGCGACGATCTCGGCGCGGACCTCCTCGAGGTTCTCGACGGTGCGCGCGACGAGCAGCGGCACACCGCCGGCGGCGGCGACCTTGAGCGCCGTCGAGCGCCCGATGCCCGATGAGGCACCGGTGATGAGCACGTGGCGGCCGTTGAGCGCCTCCTTGAGCGTGCGGCCGCGGCGCAGGTCCGGGTCCATCTCGCGCTCCCAGTAGTCCCACAGCCGCGCCACGTAGTCCTGCAGCGGCGGCGGCTGTTCCAGCGGCGAGCCTGCCAGGGCGAGCGTCGTCTCGCGCGTGTCGAAGCGCGGCACGAGCTCCATGTGGGAGAGGACCTCCTCCGGGATGCCGAGCTGGCGCAGCGCGAGTTTGCGCACCTGGCGGAAAGGCGGCAACGCCGAGGCGAGCGCCAGCGGCCACTTGGGCAGCGGGTCGACCAGGCGTTTGTCGATGCGAAGCGCGAAGCGCGGGGCGTGGGCGGCGACGGCCAGCTCGTTGATCAGCTCATCGACGCGCTGCGGTCGCGGGTCGGTCAGGTGAAAGGCACGTCCGTCGAGGTCGGGCTCGTGGGCGATGTGCTCGAGCGCGCCGGCGACCCAGTCGACGGGCACGACGTTGGTGTAGCCGAGGTCGAGTCCGACGAGCGGGACCCACTCGGGTAGCAGGTGGCGCATCCGCTGGATCGCCTTGAAGAAGTAGTAGGGCCCGTCGACCTTTTCCATTTCGCCCGTGTGCGAGTCGCCGACGACGATGCCCGGGCGATAGACGCGCCAGGGCACATACGGCTGGTCGCGGATGATCCGCTCGGACTCGAACTTGGTGCGGTGATAGGGCGAGGGAAGTCGCTGCCCCTCGTCGAACATCTCCTCTTCGAATACACCCTTGTACGTCCCGGCGACGGCGATCGAGGAGACGTGGTGCAGGTGCTTGGCGTCGACGGCACGGGCGAGTTCGACGGCGTGCGTGGTTCCGCCGACGTTGACGGCGGTGTTGCGCTCGGCGGGGGCGGTCATGTCATAGACCGCGGCGAGGTGGAAGAAGTGGGTGATCTTGCCCCGCAGCTCGGTGACCTGTTCCTTCTCCAGCCCGAGGAGCGGGCGGCGCAGGTCTCCGACGACGGGGACGATCCGCTCACCGGCCGAGCTCCCCGCGACGACCCCCCAACGCTCGATCAGGTCGTCGAGACGGGGCTTGGAGGTCTCGCGCACGAGCACGAAGATCTTGCCCTGGCGCTTTTCCAGCAGCCGTTCGATGAGGCGGCTTCCGATGAAGCCGGTTGCCCCTGTGACGAAGTAGGCCATCGCAGCGGAGAGCCTACCTCCTATGAGCGGCCGCGTGTTGTCGTGTCAAGCCGTGAGGTCGGCGAGCCGGGAGGAGGCCGCGAGCCTAGGCCCCTGCGCCGGCTCCGCCGCGGCCCTCGCCGGCGGCGAACCGCGCCGCGCCCCGGGCACCTTCGGAGAACACGTCGGGGCCGGCCTGTGACTCCATCGCGAGGCCTTCCTCGAGCGTCATGCCGAGTCCCTCGATCGCGGCGCGGCGATCGGCGAGCATCGTCCGCTGCGGAAAGCGCGAGAGGTTCTCGGCGAGCTCCAGGGCGCGCTGCAGGTGCAAGCCCGGCTCGACGATCTCGGTCAGCATGCCCATCGCGAGCGCCTCGCCGGCGTCGATTATGCGCCCGGTCAGGATCAGGTCCAGTGCGCGTCCGAGGCCGATGATGCGGGGCAGGCGCTGGGTGCCGCCGTCGATCAGCGGCACACCCCAGCGACGCTCCGGATAGCCGAGCATGGAGCCGTCGGTGGCGATCCGCAGGTCACACCACAGAGCGAGCTCGAGCCCACCCGCCAGGCAGAAGCCGGAGATCGCCGCGATCGTCGGCTTGGAGGGCGTGAGTCGGCTGAAGCCCATCGGGCCCTCGGCGGCCATCAGGCGGGGGACGAACGTGTCGGTCGCCTTGAGGTCGGCCCCGGCGCAGAAGGAGACGCCACCCGCCCCCGTGAGGACCATGACGCGCGCCTCCTCGTCGGCCTCAAAGGTCAGGTATGCGTCGTGGAGCGCCTCGGCGGTCGGTCCGTCGACGGCGTTGCGACGGTGCTGGCGATCGATCGTGACTACCGCGGCGGCGCCAATCCGCTCGTAGCGCACGTCGGGCCCGGCCATCGGCTCGGCGCGGTCTACCAGCCGCCGCGCCAGCGGGCGTCGCCGAGCTGGGCCTTGTGGGCGGCCTTGCGAGCGTCTTTGCGCTTGTCCAGGCGTTTCTGGAGCATGCTCATCGCGAAGATGAAGAGGGGGAAGAAGACGATCAGGATCAGGCCGGCGTCGGTTACGACCTTGTCGTCTGTCGCGCCGTAGAACCCGCGTCCGTCGTTGTAGGCGAGGGCCGAGGGAGCGAGCATGAGCGCCAGCAGCAGGGCCAGCGGGATGATCCGTGTGAGCAGTCGGGCGCGCATCCGCCGCGGATCCTAGCGAAGGGCGCGGCCGCGCCGCCGTGGCCCCCTACCATCAGCCCGATGGCGCTGTTGATCGCATCAGACATGCACAAGGACATGGCCGGCGAGCCGCTGCTGAGCGGCGTGTCGTTCAAGCTCGAGCGCCGCGAACGGATGACGATCGCGGGGCGCAACGGCGCGG
>DAIRTT010000043.1:0-15989 GCA_036803745.1 Solirubrobacteraceae bacterium
GCGGGGTCCTGCACCTCGACACCGCGATGCTGTTCGCGCTCGGCTTCATCACCACCTTCACGCTCGGGGGCATCAGCGGCATCATGATCGCGATGGTGCCGTTCGACATCCACGTCAGCGCCACCTACTTCATCGTCGCCCACATCCACTACGTGCTCTTCGGCGGCTCGCTGATGACGATCTTCGCCGGCGTCTACTACTGGTTCCCCAAGATGACGGGGCGCATGTACGACGAGCGTCTGGGCAAGTGGCACTTCTGGACGACGTTCGTCCTCGCCAACCTGACGTTCGGCCCGATGCACGTCCTCGGCCTGCAGGGCATGCCCCGCCGGGTGGCGACATACGCCAGCCAGTTCGCGGACCTCAACCTGTTCATCTCGATCGCCAGCTTCGGCCTCGGGATCTCGACGCTCCTGTTCCTCTACAACATGGTCACCAGCTGGCGTGGCGGCCCGCGCGCCGTGGCCAACCCGTGGCGCGGGATGACGCTCGAGTGGCAGGTCAGCTCGCCGCCGCCGATCTTCAACTTCGACCGCCTGCCGACCGTCGTGGGCGGCCCGTATGAGTACGGCGTACCGGGCGCGGTCCACGGCATCTTCGCCCCTGCGCCCGCCGCCGCCGGTGTCGGCGTGAGCGCCGTCGGGACTCCGAGCCAATGAGCGAGCGCACGCGATGAGAGAGATCCTCGTCGTTGCCAACCGCACGCTCGGTGGCGCCAAGCTGATCGAGGCCGTCCGCGAGCGCACGGCCGCCGGCAACGTCCGCTTCCGGCTGGTCGTCCCTCAGAGCAAGCCTTCCGCCGGACTGGTCATCTACGACGAGGCCGTGCGCGAATCGGCCCAGGTGCGCGTCGATCTCGCCCTGTCGGCCGTGTCGGCCGAGGGCATCGAGGCAACCGGCGAAGTCGGGGACGGAGACCCCTTCCTGGCCACAATGGACGCCGTCGGCGAGCGCCGGCCCGACGAAATCATCATCTCTACCTACCCCGCCCAGCACTCCGGCTGGCTGCGCCGCGACCTGATCGAACGGATCCAGAACGCCTCCGGCCTGCCCGTCGAGCACGTCGTCGTCGACCTCGAGCACGAAGAGCCACAGTTCCGTGTGACGCTCGTGCTCGCCAACAAGACCTCCAGCGGGGAAGAGCTGCTCGAGCACCTGCGCGGGCTCGCCGCCGTCGGCGGCCCGCACCTGTTCATCGCCGTCGTGCCCCAGGCCGACAAGAGCGGGCGCGCACCCGCAGAGGCGCGCGCCCGCCTGGCGAGGATGCTCGACCATCTGGGCTCCGCCGGCCTGCTCAGCTCGGGCATGATCGGCGATCCCGATCCCTACACGGCCACGATCTACGCCCTCGAGCTGTTCCGCGTCGACGACGTCGTCATCTCGACGCTGCCGGGCGAGCGCTCGGGCTGGCTGCGCTCGAACCTGATCGAGCGCGTGCGCAGCGCCACCTCGGCCCGCGTGGAGCACGTGGTCGTCGACACCCAGGCATCGACCGCGGCCCCGGCCGCCTAGCGAGGAACCGATGGAGGCAGCCAGCATCAGCCACGGCGCAGCGCCCGCCGAGCACGAGCATCACGGGCCACCGGCGGCCAACCGCAGCTCGCGGGTCGAGCCCGCGCTGCTCGGCATGTTCCTTTTCATCATCTCGGAGATCATGGTCTTCGGGGCGTTCTTCACCGCCTACTTCTTCATTCGCATCGCCCAGGGCAACCCGTGGCCCGCGCACGGGACGACCCTGCCGGTGGGCGTGGCGGGTATGAACACGGCGATCCTCGTGTCGTCCTCGTTCACGGTCCACTGGGCCGAGCAGGGGATCAAGAAAGGCAACCACTTCGTGCTCAAGGCGGGGATGCTGACCACATTCCTGCTCGGCTGCTCGTTCCTGTTCATCCAGATCAACGAGTACGCCAACATCGGCTTCGCGCCCCAGGATGCGGCGCAGCAGACGATCTTCTACTCGCTGACCGGCCTGCACGGCGCTCACGTGTTCATCGGGCTGCTGCTGCTGTTGTTCGTGACGATCAGAGCCTTCCGCGGGCACTACTCCGCGGAGGAGCACCGTGGCGTCGAGGTGCCGGGCATCTACTGGCACTTCGTCGACATCATGTGGCTCGTCGTCTACACGACGGTCTACGTCCTCTAGCGCGCCCAGCGCAGGAGCGAGCGAGCGCCGATGCTGAACCCGCTGCGCTCCGAGGACGAGGCATTCCGGGTGCTCCTGTTCGTGCTGGCGCTCGTCGTGGTCGTGATCGCCGCGATCCTGATTCTTCGCGTCTTCCTCTAGCGCCAAGGCTCGGCGCCGGCTAGGCCAGGGCCCGGGCCGCGCGCCGGGACTACTTGACCGTCAGCACCCCGAACATGCCGGCCGCGCGGTGCCCGGGCGCCTCACAGAAGAACGTGTACGTGCCGGCCTTGAGCGTCACGCTGACCGAAGCGGTCGTCTTGGTCGTGAAGGCGCTCTTGACGATCGTCGGCCCCGACCCGGTCGCACCCTTGGAGCCGGCTTCGAGCGCGATGTTGTGCATGACGCCGGACGCATTCGGCATTTCGATCGTCACCGGCCCGGCTGTCCCGGAGGCCTTGTTGGTCACGTAGGCCAGCTGGCCGCTCGGGCTCGCTGCGATCGACAGCTTCCCGCCCTTCTCGACGGCGGGCTTGCCCGCGCCGGGGGCTTCGACGGCCGTGGCGAGCAGGCCGGTGTCCTTGCCGGGCCTGTCGGCTACCTGGGCGACGTAGGCGGCGATGTCTTTGAGCTGGGAGCCCTTGACGAGGTCTTTGGGCATCGCGCCTTCGGGGTTGGGCAGGCGGATCTGGTCTTCGACGACCCCGCGGACGGAGTCGCGCTCGAGGCCTTCGACGATGCTCGCGCGGAAGGCGTCGTCGAGGTTCGGCCCGACCACGCCTTTGGTGCCGGCGCGGGAGAGGGTGTGGCAGGAGCCGCACTTGGCGACGAAGGTCTGCTTGCCGACGATCACGTTGGCGTTGTCGGCGCCCTTGACCGAGCACCCGGACACGGCGATGGCGCCACCCAGCAGCAGGGTCGCCGCGGCGGCACGCGGGGCGCCAGCGCCCGCTCCGCGGCCACGTCGGCGGCGGGAGGTGTGTTCGGTCCGGGAAGCACTCATCAGCGGGCGGAACACTATCCGAAGGACCGGCTTGCCCGGCGGCACGCGGGGCCCGCGCCCGCGAGCGGCCTCACGGCTCCTGCAGACCCTCCAGGCGCCCCTGGGCGGCCGCGATGACGCCTTCGGCGACGCCCGCCCACGACCAGCGGCGCCGGACGGTGCCGGTGAGCCCATCCCGCGCGAGAGCGCGAACGTCGCGGTCGATCGCCATCCATCCGAGCAGGCATCCCGCGAGTGACCGCACGGCGTCGTCGTCGACCGTGAAGGACAGACACGCACCCGCCGCCTCCGGGAGCGTCTGCGCAAGCGCCACACTGACCTCCTGAAGCCCCGAGTGGGCCGCGCTCACTGGCAGCACGCCACACGCGGCCGCCTCGGCGGCGACCATCCCGAACGCCTCCGGGAAGGTGCTCGGGACGACGAGCGCCTCACATGCCGGCAGCAGCTCGGCGAGCTCGTCGTGCTCGAGACGTCCGGTGAGGACGATCCCCTCGGCCAGGCCCTCGCACGCCGCCAGGTAGTGCTCGCGCTCGGCGCCCTCGAGTCCTTCGAGGAAAGCCAGCAGATGGCGCAACGGGCTCGGCGGCGCCGTCTCGTCCTCCAACGAGCGCCCGGCGGCGGCGATCGCGACGGCAGCCGGCAGATCGCCGGCCGCCAGCGCCCCGATCAGGCGCTCCAGGCCCGTGCGGTAGGCGCCGAAGCCGACCATCACCAGGCGGGCGTCGGGGTGGCGTTCGAGCACCAGCGGCCAGGCGGCGGCGAGCAGGTCGACGCCCTTGCTGACGATCAGCTTTCCGACGAACGCCACGAGGCGCTCGTGCTCGGGATCCAGCCGGCCCAGCGCGGCGGCGGCCGCGGGCACGTCGCGGGCGAAGGCACCATCCTCGGGACCGGCCGACGCCTGCGCCCCGAGACGCGCGAGACGGGCCGACAGCTCGCGGACGCCCGCCGCGGCGGCGACCGGCTCGCGAGGCGCGAAGCGCTCGACGTCGACGCCCGGAGGGCCCAGCCTGGTGCGGGCGGGGAGCGCCGCGTCCTCGATCGTCCGCCACAGGCTCTCGGCGGTGTGGCGCGAGCCCACGAGCACTCCGGTGGCACCCGCCAGCCCCTCGCGGGCTGCGGGCAGAAAGCGCTCGGGTTCGGGCTTGACGGTGTACTCGAGCGCGCTGCCGTGGATCTTGACCGCATAGGGAACCCGCCCGGCGAGAGCGCGGGCAAGGATCAACGGTCCCATGACGAGATGGTTGGCGAGCGCGACATCGGCTGCGACGAGCTCGACGAGCTCGACGAGCTCGGCCACGGCGGCCACGTTGAGCTCGACGTAGCGCGCGATCTCCTCGTCGGTGCACGAGGCGAACGTGCGCGCCTGGACCCCCTCGTAGCGGTCGGCCACATAGACCGGCAGCAGGCCCCCGATGTCCGGGCGATAGACCGTGCAGCGGCCGCCCGACGGCCTCGCGCGCCCCTCGCGGCCGAGGTCGCGGACCCGCAGGCTGCCGCTGTCCCAATCACCCGCGGCGTCGACGAACGGCTGCTCGTCAGGATGGCGGTCCTGGCTGAGCACGTGGACCTCGTGACCCTGACCGGCCAGGGCGGCAGCCAGACGGGCGTTGTAGACGTTCGAGCCGGTCCCGCCGAGCAGGTAGCCATGGAAGATCAGGATGCGCATGCGCGCCCAGCCTAACCCGCCGTGCGCGCCGCACCCGGCGGAGGGACGCAGGGCCTGGCGTGGTGCCGCCCACCGCCTCCGGTAAAGTGCCCCGAGTGAGCAGCAGACAGCGCTACCGCCTGCGCAACCCCGCGACCGGCCGCGAGCTGGTCATGGAGGCCGAGCCGGGCGAGATCTACCTGGACCGCGACACCGACGACGCCTTCGAGGTCGTCGGCAAGGTTCTGCCGTTGGCACCATCGGCCTCGCGCCTGCCGTGGGCGGTCGAGAACCTGCGCTTCTGCCCCTGGTGCGACCAGCTGGCCCAGAAGGACCTCAACGACTGCCCGACGTGCGGACGGCGCATGGGCCCGCCGACGCCGTCCACGGGCACCGCCTGAGCCTCACGCTCGGGCCGGTGATCGAGCACATGACCATCTTCGACCGCGATTCCCTCATCGCCGCACCGCGCCTGCGGATCTCCCCCCTGCTCTCGCGCCGCGTGGCCGCCGCCGTATGCGTGGGCGTCCTGGGGCTGACCGTCGGCGCCTGCGGGAGCAGCAACGTCTCAGACGCGGTGCCCAAGAGCACGCCCGACATCACGCCGCCGGCCGACACGAGCGCCGAACAGGCGGCCGTCCAGACGACCTCGACGTCCACGACGGCGACCAAAGCCAAAGGCAAAGAAGGCGAAAGCTCCAAAGAAGGCGAAAGCTCCAAAGAAGGCGAAGAATCGAAAGAAGGCTCGAGCAAATCGAAAGAAGGCTCGAGCGAATCGAGCTCCTCCGGCGGCGCCTCGGCCGAAGAAAAAGAAAAATCGAGCTCGAGCGAAAGCAGCAAAGGCGGCAGCGAATCGGGCGGCGGGTCCAGCCCGACCGGCGGCGCAAGCGCGCCCTAGCCCCTAGCCCGCGCCCAGCCGGTGCCGCGGGCGGCTCAGGGTGTCGAGATCAGCGTGGCGCTGTAGGTGAGACGGGCGGTCTGGTAGAGACAGAAGTACTGGACCGCGCTGCCGATCGACGTGTGATCGGTCTGGGCGCTCGTACTCGTGCATTGCTTCTTCGGACGGCTCGCCCGCCAGGACGTGTCGTTCCCGAAGCCCAGCGCGAGCGCCGGCGCCCATGAGGGGACCGTCAGGGCGACGACATCGCCCTTCTTGACGGGGATCGTCGTTTCGAGCGGGAACTGGACTGTCTTGCCGAAGTAGGGCTGGAGTTTGACGATCGGCCCCTGGGCGATCAGCTTGTAGGTCAGGTGCGGGTTGGCGACCGCCCTGAGGATCGCGATGCCGGCTTCGGCCGGTCCGCCCTCGTTGGCGTTGAAGAACTTGATCTGGGTGGCGTTGGGCTTGCCCAGGGTTATCGTCCACGCGACGATCGAGCCACTGCGAGGCGCGCTCAGCGGGTTGCGGTTGGTCGCGACCTTTACCTGGAAGCCGGTGGTGCGGCTGACCGCGAGGCACGGGCTGGTGGGGCAGCTCGGCACGCTGGCGGGCGTGGTCGTGCCGATCACGCCGACTTCGGCAAGCGTCGCAGGCGCGACCGCCGGAACGATCAGAGCGAGCGCGAGGCTCGCGAGGACTGCCATGTATGTGCGTCTCATCTGGGTCATTCAACACGCCCCCACCCTGGATGTAGCGGTCTGATCATTTCTCTATCGCCGCCCGAGTTCCTGCGCAGCGGCGTCGATCTCCTGGGGATCGCCGTCCGACGGGACCCACGGCAGCCGCAGCGGGTCGCCGCCGTAGCGGGGAATCACGTGCACGTGGAAGTGGAAGACCGTCTGCCAGGCGGCCGCGCCGCACGCATTGAGCAGATTGACTCCGTCGGCGCCCAGGCGGGCCTTGGCGCGAGCCGCCAGGCGGGCGGCCGCGAGGGCCACGGCGGACAGATCCTCCGGCTCCACGCTCAGCAGGTCGGTCGAGTGCACGCGGGGGATCACGAGGGCGTGCCCACGGGTCGCGGGGGCGATGTCCATGAAGGAGATCGTCCGCTCGTCCTCGTCGACTATCCGCGCGGGCAGCTCGCCCGCGACGATCTTGCAGAAGATGCAGTTAGGGTCGGCCACGCGGGGCTGATCCTATGCGAACGGCAGGCCGTCCAAGAGCCTCGCTAGCGGCCGAGTGCTGCGCCCGGGCGCGACCAGATGTCGGCGCACTCGGCGCACACCTCGGCCGGGATGAGCCCGGCGCGCATGAGCAGCCTGAACAGCCGGCAGCCGACGCACAGAGCGAAGATCGACTCCAGGCCCGCGGCCGCGATCAGGAGGATCAACAGGCCATCCGCGAGCGCACCGGCGGAAAAGCCGAGCGCGGCGACGGCCGCAACGGTCGTGATCACGGCCCCGATTCCCTGGGCGAAGCGCTTGGGCGGGCCGGGCACTGGGCGCTCGGGACCGAGGCGCGGCGCGATCACCGAGCTCGCCAGCCGCCCGAGCGGGCTCAGCGTCGGTCCCGTCAGGACCCTGGCGATGAAGCCGTAGGCGAGCAGAGCCAGCAGCCAGTAGGCGGAGGTCGCGAGCGTCAGGACGGCCGCGAGCATCACGATGAAGGCCACCGTCCGAGCGGCCTTCTCGTTGACCGGGTTTGGGAAGCTGAAGATGCCTCGTTCCATACAGATCAGCCTAGCGGGGGCTGTCGAGCAGGCTCCGTGCGTAGCCCAGGGCCTGCTCGCGTGTGTGCAGCTCCCCCGCGAAGCTCGCCTCGGCGATCCGCTCGAGCAGCTCGCCGAGGCGTGGGCCGGGCTCGATCGCAAGCTCGCGGGCGAGCTCATCGCCCCTCAACAGCGGCGGTGGCGCACCCCCGGCGCGCCATGCCAGGGCGTCTCCGAGCATCCGGCGGCCCATCTCGAGATGGGCCGCGATCGACTCCTGCGCGCGATCACCGCGGGTCGCCAGACGGTCGGCGATCGACAGCAGCGTGACGTCGACCTCGACCGGCTCGCATCGGCGCATGTAGGCAAAGACCGTCCGCCGGTCCAGCGGCTGGGGCTCGTGGACGAGGAAGCCGAGGACCAGGTGGTGGCGCGCGAGCGCCGCCACGTGCGCCCGCGTGCGCTCACTGGCCCTCAGGCGCGCGAGCAGATCGCGGGCCAGCTCGGCGCCACCGGCGTCGTGGCCGATGAAGGTCACGCGTCCGTCCGCTCCTCGCACCTCGCGGGTCACGGGCTTCGCGGCGTCGTGCAACAGGGCCCCCCAGCGCAGGCCCTCGCCACGTGTCATCCCGTCCGCGAGCGGCTCGGCCAGGAGCTCGGCGACCGCCGCGTGATGCTCACCGAGCGCAGCGGCCAGCTCGCCACCGGCCGCCGGCCCGACAGTCAGCTCGACGGCCCGGTCGAGCACCTCGAGCGTGTGGCCGTACACGTCGAGATGATGGAAGCGACTCTGCTTGACGCCGCGCATCTGCCCCAGCTCCGGGAGCACGGCCGTGTCGGCGCCGATCTCGACGAGCATCTCGACTCCGGCCCGGGCCGCGGGCGCCGCGAGGATCCGCCGCATCTCAATGAACACGCGCTCTCCCGACACCCGCGCGAGGCCGGGCGCGCTCGCCCTCGCCGCCTCGAGCGTCGGCGCGTCAGCCTCGAGGCCCAGCTCGATCGCCGTCCGCACGAGGCGCAGGACGCGCAGCGGGTCATCGGCGAAGGCACCCGGGCCGGCCATTCGCAACCGACCGGCTCGGAGATCCGCCAGACCTCCGAGCGGATCGATCGGCGCTCCACCCGCAATCGGCTCGGCGACGGCGTTGACGGTGAAGTCGCGCAGGGCGAGATCCTCCTCGAGCGTCTCACCACGCCGCGGCTCCACGTCCAGTTGCCATGAGCCGTCACGGGCGAGGACCCGCCAGGAGCCGAACTCCTCCGACAGCGCGAAGCAGGCGGCGCGGCCGGCGGCGGCCGCGATGGCCCTCGCCGCCTCGGCGGGGTCGCCGTCGACGACCACGTCGAGGTCGCTCGCCGCGCGCCCGAGCGCGCGGTCGCGGAGCGCTCCGCCGACGAGCCACGCCGCGCGACCGGCGAGCGCGCCGCGCGCAGCATCCAACGCCGGGCCGGCGTCGCTCCCCACGATCGAGGGCTCGCTCACGCCGGAGGACGTGGGGCGAGGGGCGCGCCGTCGCGGTGGTAGCTCCTCGGTACCCGCGAGGTCAGACCGCACGTGATCTCGTAGTTGATCGTCTCCAGGCGACGCGCGACCTCCTCGGCGGTGATGCGCTCACCGCCCTGCAGACCAATCAGGATCGCCCGCTCACCCCGCAGGCGCTCAGGGTCGGCGTGGTCGCCTACATCGACGGTGATGTTGTCCATGCTGATCGTGCCCACCAGCGGGTAGCGGCTGCCGGCGATCAGCACGTCGGCGTTGTTGGAGAGGCCGCGGCGCCAGCCGTCGCCGTAGCCGACGGGCAGGACGGCGATGCTCGTGTCGTGTTCGGCCACGAACTGCCGCCCGTAGCCGGCGCTCTCGCCCGCTGCGCATGGCTTGACCTCGGCGACGTAGGAGCCGAGCTCGAGTGCCGGCTCGAGGCCCCGAGCGGCGGGGTCGACGCCGAACGGGTCCATGCCATAGATGGCGATTCCACACCGCACCATGTCGAATTGTGCGGTGGCATCGCGCAGCACGGCGGCGCTGTTGGCGGCGTGGACGATGACGTCGGGCCACTGCCCCTTGATCGTCTGCGCCCAGCTCGTGAAGGCACTCAGCTGGCGTGCGAAGAACCCACCGTCGGAGAGATCGTCGGCCGTCGCGAAATGGGTCATCACGCCGGCCAGCTGGACGCCCGGCGCGGCCGCGGCGGCCGCCGCGACGTTCGCTGCCTGGACTGGGTCCCGCGTGCCCAAACGGCCCATGCCTGAGTCGAACTTGACGTGCACCCGCCCACCGCCGGCCGCGATGACGCGCTCCAGATAGGCCTCGCTCCAGACGACCACGTCGCCGCCCGCCGCGAGGCTCTCCTCGAGCTCGGGGACGCTTAGCGATCCCATCACGAGGACGCGCACGTCATGCAGCCCTCCCTCGCGCAGCTCGCGGATCTCGCGCGCGCTCGCGACGGCGAGCCACTCGGCGCCACCCGCGAGCGCCGCGCGGGCGCACTGGACCGCCCCGTGGCCGTAGCCGTCGGCCTTGACGACGGCGCACAGTGCCGCGCCGGCGCGCAGCTCGGTCCGCAGCCGCCCGCAGTTGCGCTCGACGGCCGTGAGGCTCACACGGGCCTCGACGCGGCGGTCGGCGGCACCCTCGCAGGACGCCTCGCTACTCGCCTGCCCCGCGTTCATCTGCGTGGCTCCGCCCGCGTCGTGCGGGTGCTGCGCCTGCGCGTCGGCGAGCGAGCCGACGGGAGCGCGGCGATCACATCCGATGCGATCACGCCCTCCACCGCCCCCACCCGTACCGCGGCGCGGCGCCCGGCCTCGGCGTGAAGCCATACGCCGGCGGCGGCCGCGGTGAAGGGCTCGAGCCCCTGAGCCAGGAAGGCGGCGATCACGCCCGTCAGGACGTCACCCGTCCCGGCGGTCGCGAGCGCCGGGCTCGCACCCGGGCTGACGGCGACCATCCCCGACGGGTCCGCGATCAGCGTGTCGTCGCCCTTGAGCACGACGATCGCGCCGGCCAGCTCGGCGGCCGCGCGCACGTGCTCCAGCCTCGCCCGCTCGATCTCGTGGCTGTCGAGCCCGAGCAGTCGCCCGAGCTCGCCGGCGTGGGGCGTGAGGATCGTGGGCGCCTGGCGGGAGCCGAGCCGTCCGAGCTGGCCCGCGTAGGCGTTCAGGCCGTCCGCGTCGATCACGATCGCGACGGTCGCCTCGTGGGCGACCCTCTGCGCGAATGCCTGGGCGCCTTCGCTGCGGCCGAGCCCCGGGCCGAGCGCCATCGAGCCGCCGCGCTCGCTCGCGTCGAGCACCCCGGCCACGGCGTCGAGAACCATCGCTCCGTCGGCGTCGGCCATGCCCCTGCTCATCAGCTCGGGCGTCGCTCCGCTCGCGATGATCGGCTGAAGTGATCGCGGGACGCAGGCCGTCACGTAGCCGGCGCCCGTGCGCATCGCGGCCATCGCCGTCATCTTCGGTGCCCCGGTGAGACCGGGCGAGCCTCCAACGACGAGCACATGCCCGGAGGTGAACTTGGTCCCCGAGGCCTCCCGCTTCGGCAGGCAATGGAGGATCGAAGCCTCGATCAATCCGACCGACGCCTCCAACGGCGCGCCGCGTGGCACTCCGATGCCGATCCGCTGGATCTCTCCTGCGTGCGCCTTGCCGGGCCGGATCCACAGACCTGGCTTGGCCGCATGGAAGGTGACCGTGACCGCTGCCGTCACGGCCCGGCCGGCCACGACCCCGGTCGACGCGTCGACTCCGCTGGGCACATCGACGCTCAGAACCGGCACACCGGCGGCGTTGACGAGGTCGATTGCCTCGCCGGGCGCGCCGTGGGGCTCGCCCTCGAAACCTGTGCCGAGGATCGCGTCGACGATCACTGCCGTGCCGGCCAGCGGGTTGCCGTCGAGCGCCTCGCGCCGCTCGCCCGTGTCCTTCTTGCGCCACTGGGAGCCGTCGAGGCGCAGCGGCCCCGCGCCGGGGAGCCGCTCGAGGTTCGTGCGCGCGTCGCCCGAGTATTCCTCGGGTGGCGCCACGCAGAAGACCTCGACGGTCCGGTCGGCGTTGCGCAGCAGGCGCGCGACCACGAGGCCGTCGCCGCCGTTGTTGCCCTTGCCGCAGACGACCGCCACGCGGCCCTCCCCCGCGATCTTCTCGAGCGCCTTGACGACGCCTGCGCCTGCGCGCTCCATCAGGCTGATCCCCTCGATGTCGCGCTCCTCGATCGCCCAGCGGTCGACCTCGCGCATACTCGGCGCGTCCGGCAGGGGGCTGAGCCAGTCGGGGAGATTCACGACCAGCGATGCTAGATGGTCCCCGCGGCCGCGGCGGGCGTAGAAGCTCTCGGGCGCCGCCGGTGTCCCTTCCCGCGCTCGCCCGGCGGGCTACTCGACGGTGACGGTCTTGGCCAGGTTGCGCGGCTGGTCGACGTTCAGGCCGCGGCGCCTGGCGATCTCATACGCCAGGACCTGCAGCGGGATGACCGCCAGGATCGGCTGGAGCATCCAGTCGATCGCCGGCAGCGAGATGATCGCGTCGGCGCCCTCGAGGGCGCGCTCGCTGCCCTCGGTCGCGATCGCGATCACGCTGGCGCCGCGCGCGCGGACCTCCTGCATGTTGGAGATCACCTTGTCGAAAACCGGAGAGTCGGTTGCGACGCACACGACGGGTGTCGAGTCGTCGAGCAGCGCGATCGGCCCGTGCTTCATCTCGCCGGCGGCGTACGCGTCGGTCGCGATGTAGGAGATCTCCTTGAGCTTCAGCGCCCCCTCCAGCGCGACGGGCAGCCCCACGTGGCGGCCGATGTAGAGGAAGAAGTCGCGCTCCCAGTAGTTGTCGGCGACACGCGCGACCCGCTCCTCGATGCCCTCGAGGACCTGATCGATGCAGTGGGGCAGGCGCTTTATCTCCCCGACCAGCTCGGCCAGCCGCTCCGGCTCGAGCTCGCCCCGCAACTCGGCCAGGCGCAGCCCGAGCAGATACATGACAGCCACCTGGCAGAGGAACGTCTTGGTCGCGGCCACACCGATCTCCAGGCCGGCTCGCGTGAACAGCACGCCGTCGGAGTCGCGGGTCGCCTGCGAGCCCATAACGTTGGTGATCGCGAGCACGCGCGCGCCCCGCTCGCGAGCCAGGCGCATCGCGGCGAGCGTGTCGGCGGTCTCGCCCGACTGGGTGATGCCGACGACGAGGTCGCCCGGCCCCACGACCGGGTTGCGGTAGCGGTACTCGGAGGCGATGTCCATCTCGACGGGCACACGAGCCCACTCTTCGATTGCGTAGCGCCCGATCAGGCCGGCGTGGTAGGAGGTTCCGCACGCGACGATCACGATCCGCCCCACCCCCTCGAGGATCGACTCGTCGAGGGCGCCGAGCTCCTGCAGGTCCACGCCGTCGCCTCTCGCGGTGCGATCGGAGACGGCGTCGGCGACCGCATCCGCCTGTTCGTGGATCTCCTTCAGCATGAAGGTCTCAAAGCCGCCCTTCTCGGCGGTCTCTTCGTCCCAGTCGACCGTGTGCTCGGCACGCTCGACGGGCTCTCCGGCGGCGGTCATGATCGTCACGCCGGACGGACGCAGGACGACCAGCTCGCCGTTTTCGAGGTACTGCACGCGACGTGTCTGCTCCAGGAAGGCGGGCACGGCCGAGGCCACGAACTGCTCCCCGTCGCCGCGGCCGATGATCAGGGGGCACTCCTTGCGCGCGCCGACGAGAACGTCGGGCTCGTCAAGGCTCATGGCGACAAACGCGTAGTGGCCCTCGAGCCGGCCGTAGGCGGCGCGCACCGCCTCGGCCAGGTCGCCGTCGTAGAGCTCGGCGATCAGGTGCGCGATCACCTCGGCGTCGGTCTCAGAGGTGAACACGCTGCCGCCCTCGATCAGGCGCTCCTTGAGCGCCATGTAGTTCTCCACGATGCCGTTGACGACCACGTGGACGCGGTCGCCGCTGTCGTAGTGGGGGTGGGCGTTGGCCTCGCTGACGCGGCCGTGGGTCGCCCAGCGGGTATGCCCGATGCCGGTGCTCGCCGGCCGGGCGGCGACGGCGACGCCGCCCTCGCCGTCGCGCTCGGCACGATCGTCGAGCTTGGCTCGCAGGGCGCTCAGGTTGCCGACGGCACGAACGGCGTCGATGTGCTCGTCGGCGATGACCGAGATGCCCGCCGAGTCATATCCGCGGTACTCGAGCTTGGCCAAACCCGCGAGCAGCAGCTCTTGGACCGGCCTGCCACCGACGTAGCCAACGATGCCGCACACGCGATCGAAGATACCAGCGCCACGAGCGCCCGTGCCGCCGCTGGGCGGAAGAACCGGCGGTCGTGCCGTCACACCGGGCGGCGCGCGGCAGCCAATCCTGAGCCTAGGCCAGGCGACTCTCAACGAGAGCGACAAGACGCCCGCACACCTCGCCGGCCTCCTCCTCGCTCGGAGCCTCGACCATCACCCGTACCAGGGGCTCGGTGCCGCTGGGGCGCACGAGTACTCGGCCGCGCCCCGCCAGCTCCTGTTCTGCGGTCGCGATCGCCGCGGCGACGTCGTCGGCCTGGGCGAGCGCGCCCCGGTCACGGACGCGGACGTTGACCAGACGCTGGGGCAGCTTGCTCATGGCGTCACGATCACTCAGATCGCGGCCGGCGAGCGCCTCGAGCGTCAGCAGGGCACCGGCGATGCCGTCGCCGGTCCGGTTGAACCCCATCTCGATCACGTGCCCGGACTGCTCGCCTCCGAGCGTCCAGCCGCGTGAGCGCAGCTCCTCGAGCACGTAGCGGTCCCCGACGCTGGTCGTCGCGACCTCGACACCGGCCTGCGCCATTGCCGCGTGGAAGCCGTAGTTGGTCATCACCGTCACCGCGACGCCGTTTCCGCTGAGGCGCCCGCTGTCGCGCAGGTGGAGCGTCGCGAGCGCGAGCAGCTCATCGCCGTCGACGAGCGTCCCGCGGCCGTCGACCGCCAGGACGCGGTCGCCGTCGCCGTCGAAGGCGAAGCCGAGCGCGTGGCCCTCGGCCACGACGCGCGCGGCCAGCTGCTCGGTGTGGGTCGATCCGCAGCCGGCGTTGATGTTGCGTCCATCGGGCGTGTCGGCCATGACCGTCACGTCGGCGCCGAGGCGACGGAAGATCTCCGGCCCGACATGGTGGGTTGCGCCGTTGGCGCAGTCGAGCAGGACGCGCATGCCGTTGAGGTCGAGGTCGACGAAGCGGGTGTGGAGTTCGCGCAGATAGTCCTCGGGGGCGCCACGCAGCTCGCGCACGCGTCCGATCGCCGGCGGCGCGCCGGCCGAGCCGTGTCCGGCCTCGCGCCGGCCGCCCACGCCGGCGGCCCGTTCAAGCTCCTGCTCGATCGCCGTCTCGTGATCGTCGGAGAGCTTGTAGCCGTCCCCGGCGAAGAACTTGATGCCGTTGTCCTGATAGGTGTTGTGCGAGGCGGACAGGACGGCCGCCAGGTCGAAGCCGTAGCGCCCGATCAGCAGGGGCGCCGCGGGAGTCGGCAGCACGCCGCCGATCAGCGCGTCTCCCCCGGCGGCCGCCACACCGGCGGCGAGCGCGGCCTGGAGCATGTCTCCCGACTCGCGCGTGTCGCGGATGATCAGAACCTGGGGGTGCTCTACGCCCGTGCGGTGGGTGGCGGCGCGGCCGAGCGCGAGCGCGAGCTCGGCGCTGAGGAACTCGCCGGCGACGCCACGGACGCCGTCGGTGCCGAACAGCTTGCGGGCCATGCTCACCCCCGGTGTGGCTCGTCTAGCGCTTGGAGAACTGCGGACGCTTGCGCGCCTTCTTCAGGCCGGCCTTCTTGCGCTCCTTGGCGCGCGAGTCGCGCGTGAGGAAGCCGCGACGCTTGAGCTCGCCACGCAGGTTGGGGTCGGCCTCGAGCAGTGCTCGCGACACCCCGTGGCGCAACGCGCCGGCCTGGGCGGAGATGCCGCCACCGTGAAGGCGCGCGACCACGTCCATGCGGTCCTCGTAGCCGACCGTCTCGAGCGGCTGGCGAATGTTGCGCTGGAGTGTCAGGCGCGGGAAGTGCTCGTCGAGCGTCCGTCCGTTGACCAGGTAGCTGCCCGTGCCGGGACGCAGCGTGACGCGGGCGATCGCCGTCTTGCGCTTGCCCGTCGCGCGGTAGCGGGCGCCGGATGCCAGATCGATGGCCGCTGTCGAGATCGGCTGACTGAGGGTCTCCTCAGCGCTCTCCTCACCGGCCTGCTGGCTCGTCTCACCGTCGTCGACGGCGTAGGGGTCCTCATAGCCGGCCTCGCCACGCCCGAGCGGATCGACGCCCTCGGGGACGATGTCGACCTCCAGGTGGGCACCGGGCACCGACGGCTTGACGCGGGGAGTCGGCTCCTCCTCCGCCTCCTCAGGTGCGTCGGCGGACTCCTGCGCAGCCTCCAGAGCGGCATCCTCGGCGGAGCCGGCGATCTCGGTCGCCTCGTCGGTGGGCACGGCGTGTCCCTCGCCGCCGCCGTGTGAGGCGGCGGGCTCGGGGGCCACTGCGCCGGACTCCTGTGCCTCCTGTGCGGCCTCGAGGGCGGCGTCCTCGGTGGAGCCTGCGATCTCGGCGGCCTGCTCACTCGGCACGGCGTGACCCTCGCTGTCGGGCACGGGGGTCTCGGGGGTCTCCTCGTCGGCCATCAGGCCTCGATCTCCAA
>DAIRTT010000044.1:0-15884 GCA_036803745.1 Solirubrobacteraceae bacterium
TGTGGTCGCGCTCGGACTGGGTCGCCGTCGGGTAGGTGTGGCCGGGTTCATAGACCGTGCCCTGCGGTTCGGGCGATTTGCCGCCCAGGCGTTCGGTGCCGTTGAAGACGAAGGCGGCGTTCCAGGCGCTGCCGTTGCTCGAACCGATCGCCCACGGGCGGTCGTGGGCGGGCGCGATCAGGGTGGCCGTCAGCCACGAGAGCGCGATGACCACGTACACGACGCCGGCGATCGCGACCTTGCCGAGCCGCCGCAGGTGGGCGCCCGGCAGGCCGAGATAGGCGAGCACCGCGATCCCCGGCACCGCGACGAGTGACTCGAGCAGCTTGACGTTGAAGGCCAGCCCGAGGGCGGCCGCCCCGGCAAACAGCCATATCTTGCGGGGACTGTCAAACGAGCGCACGATCAGCAGCAGCGCCAGGACGATCAGCGACATCATGACCGCGTCCATCGTGTCGCTGCGCGAGGTGATCACCTCGACCGGGAGGACCGCGATCGCGAGCGCCGCGGCGATCCCGGCCGAGGTGCTCCACACGCGCCTGACGGCGGCGTGCAGCAGCGGCACCGAGGCGACGCCTGCGAACACCTCGGGCAGCTTGAGCGTGGTCGAGCTGAAGCCGAACAGCTTGACGCTCGCGACCTGCAGCCACAGGTCGATCGGCGGCTTGTCGATTGAGACGCTGCCGCCGGGCTCGAAGGCGCCGAAGAAGAAGTTGTGCCACGACATCCCCATGCTGCGGACGGCCGCGTCGTAGAACGGGTCGGGGGAGACCTTGCCGATGTAGAGCAGTCTCAGCACCGCCGCGCCGACGGTTATCGCTCCCACGACGGCCCACTCGGCCGCCCGTCCCGGTCTTCTCATGGCGCGAACGCTAGTCTCATCGCCTCGTGGCGAGCGACACACCCAACGAGGAAGATCAGGCCGGCGAGTCCCATGAGCCGCGGGAGTGTATGCCCTGCCGCGGCACCGGCCGGGTCATCTCCAACCTCGGCGGCACCCCCAGCCAGGTCGAGTGCCCGTGGTGCGGGGGCGCCGGGACGCGCGTCGCCGGCATCGACGCGCAGGCGCGCTGGCCGACCGAGGCCGAGACCGCCGCTCAGGCTGCGGGCGGCGCGGCGAGCGCGGGCGGGAGCTCGGCTCCCGACGCCGAGCCCGATCAGGCCGCCTGACCCGCGACGGGCGCCCGCGTGCCTCGTTAGGACGTCTGAATTAAATGCGTCCAACGTGTTGTGCACCTATAAAGCTTCGTCGGGCAATAGTCGATGCAGGGGTTGTCAAAGCCAGTACCGAGGTGCCAAGGCAAGCATCTGTGAGGGTGCGTAGCAAAGCCGGCGGCTCTCGATAGGGGGACGCATCGCCGTCTGAGGCGATTACCTAGGGGCTGGCGCCCAAGTACCCGGATCCTAGGAGGATCACATGATGTATCGACTGCGCCAGCGCTCAAAGGATGAGGGTGGTTTTACCCTCATCGAGCTTCTGGTTGTCATCCTGATCATCGGCATTCTTGCCGCGATCGCAATTCCGTCGTTCCTCAGTCAGAAGGGCAAGGCCACCGACGCTCAGGCGAAGGAGCTCGCTCGCACGGCCCAGACGACCGCTGAGACGATCTCAACGGACAACGGCGGCGACTACACGAAAGTCAGCACGACCGAACTCAAAGCCTACGAGCCGTCGATCGTTGTCGGTGTCGGCCAGCCGACCAAAGAAGCATGGGTCACGGCCGCAAGCGGCTCGACGACCGGTTACACCGTCTCGGCCGAGTCGACGAACGCGGACGTGTTTACGATCACGAACGTGAGTGGAGTGATCACTCGCACCTGCTCGCCGGCCAAACCCGGCGGCGGCTGTTCGACGGGTAGCTGGTAACAGCCACCGTCGCCGAGCGACGCTCGGCAGGTAGCAGGAAGTGTTAGAGCGAGAGGCGGCCCACGGGTCGCCTCTTGCTCGTTGTGGCCGCGCTGCCGAGATGCCGACGGTGATCGCGGCCCAGCGCCGTGCTCGCAACCCGGCAACATTTCTTGTAACCGGCGTCAAGTTCACCGTTTCGCTGACCGATAGGAGACACGTGAGGAACCCGATCAGTACCACCAAGCGCAGCGACGACGCCTTCACCCTCATCGAGCTGCTCGTCGTCATACTGATCATCGGCGTCCTCGCCGCGATTGCGATTCCCGTGTTCCTCGGCCAGAAGAGCAAGGCGACCGACGCGTCCGCCAAGGAAGCGGCCCGCACGGCCGCCCAGGCTGCCGAGACCTACGCCACCGACCACAGCGGGTTTTACACCGGCATCACCGAACCGAAAGTCCTGAAGGAATACGAGCCGGCGATTCAGATCGCGGCCGGCGGCGGAAACGCCTACCTGAGCGTCGCCGAAGCCAAGGAATCGGGCAAGGGCTACGTTGTGACGGCGGTTGCGGCGACGAGCAACGACACGTTCACGATCACGAAGAAGGAATTCGGGGAAACGTTCCGGACCTGCAAAGCGGAATCGACCAACAAAGGCGGCTGCCCGACCGGCAGCTGGTGAAGCACGGCGGCGCGCTCAAGGCGCGCGGCGCATCGGTCGATTAGCTGAGCATGGAGGTTGCCACCTTCGCCGGAGTCCTGGGAGCGGTGTTCGGGTCATTCCTGAACGTCGTCGCCTACCGTCTCCCGCGCCACGAGTCGTTGATCACGCCGGCCTCGCACTGTCCGCGCTGCGCGACCCCGGTGCGGCCCTACGACAACATCCCGATCCTGTCGTGGCTGATCCTGCGCGGACACTGCCGCAGCTGCGGCGAGCCGATCTCCCCGCGCTATCCGCTCGTCGAGGCGGCTACGGGGCTGCTGTGCGTGGGCGCCGTGCTGGTCCACCACTCGGCGGCGAGCATCGCTCTCAGCATCGGGCTGATCGTGATCGTGATCCCTGCCGCCCTGATCGACCTGGAGCACCGCATCATCCCCAACCGCCTGAACGCTCTCGGCGGCGTCGCGGCGCTCGTCATCGGGCTCGCCCTCGACCCCTCGGGTGAGCCCGAACGGCTGATCGCGGGCGCGGCGGCCGGCGGCTTCCTGCTCGCGGCCGCGCTGGCCTACCCGGGCGGGATGGGCATGGGCGACGTCAAGCTCGCCGCCGTCATCGGGCTGTTCCTCGGCAAGGCCGTCGCCCCGGCGATCCTGATGGCGCTGGTCCTCGGTGTCGTGGTCGGGGCGGTCGTGGTCGCGCGCAAGGGCGCGAGCGAGGGCCGCAAGACCGCCGTGCCGTTCGGACCGTTCCTTGCACTGGGCGCCATTTTCGGAGTGTTCCTCGGCTCGCAGGTGATCGATGTCTACGTCAAACACTTTCTGCACTAAAGCGTCGGGGTCCGCGCGCCGATACCCCCCCTGCGGGCAAGCGTCCGCCGAACTTCCAGCAATCCGCCCGCGATGAGACTCCCTTCCCGACTCCCCTCAATGCCCAACCTGAACGTGAACATCGGCCGTCGCTCCGGCGCCGACATCGTCGGCCTCGACATCCAGCCCGGCTTCGTGGCCGCGGTCCAGGCCCGGGTCAACGGCTCGATCATGGCCGAGCACGCGGCGACGCTGCCGCTTCCGGCCGACACGGTTCGCGACGGCGAAGTGATGGACCAGGACGCGCTCGGCGAGACGCTGCGCGAGCTGTTCGCCGGGAGCGGCCTCGGCAAGCGGGTCCGCGTGGGGATCGCCAACCAGCGGACGGTGCTGCGCACACTCGAGCTCCCGCCGGTCACCGACCACAAGGAACTCGCCGCCGCGGTCCGCTTCCAGGCGCAGGAGCAGGTTCCGATGCCCCTGAGCAACGCCGTCCTGGACTTCCACCCGCTCGGCATCGTCGACACCCCCGCCGGCCCGCGCCAGCGCGTGGTCCTGGTGGCCGCACAGCGCGACATGGTCGAACGTCTCCTTCAGGCCGTCCGCCAGGCCGGCCTGAACGCGGAGGGGGTCGACCTGTCGGCCTTCGCACTGATTCGCTCGCTCTACCGGCCCGACGCCGATCAGGTCGGGCGCATCCTGTACCTGAACGTCGACGGGCTGACGAACCTGGCGATCGCGGAGGGCCCGATCTGCCGCTTCACCCGCGTCGTAGGAAGCGGCCTCGAGGGCATGGCGGTCGAGCTCGCCGAGCGACGCAGCATCCCGCTGGTCGATGCGCGCGAGCTGCTCGCGGCCGTCGACCTGCGCGCACCGGCCCACGCCGAGGAGCCCGTCGAGGCCCCCGACCCACAGGCCGAGGGCGAGGAGCCCGTGGCCGCGGACGTCGAGCCGGCCGACGAGCAGGACATGAGCTACGAGGAGCTGACCGCCGTCGAGGCGCCGGCGAGCGCCGACAGCGGCTCCGACGCCGACGTGCTGAGCGTGGTCGAGAGCGGCATCCGCGACATCTCGGGCGAGGTCCGCAACTCGCTCGACTTCCACCGCTCCCAAGAGGGCGGTGGAGAGGTCTCCCACGTTGTCCTCAGCGGCTCGGTGCAGGACATCCCGGGCTTTGCCGAGGCACTCGAGTCGGCACTGGGCGTACCGGTCCACAGCCAGGACATCGGCGTGACCGACGCCTCACTCTCGAACACCGTCGCCACGCACCGCCTCGCGGTCGCGACCGGCCTGGCTGCGACGGAGGTCCCGCAATGAGGGCCGTAAACCTGATCCCGGCCGACCAGCGCAGCGGCTCGGCAGTAGGTGCCGGGCGCTCCGAAGGTGGCGCCTACGCGGTCCTCGGGCTGCTGGCCGGTATCGCCGTGCTCGCCCTGCTCTACGGCATGGCCCACCACCAGATCTCGAGCCGCCGCTCGGAGATCGCCTCGGTGACGGCGCGCGCGCAGCAGGCGCAGAGCGCCGCCAGCCAGCTCGCCCCGTACACGAGCTTCATCTCCCTGCGCGAACAGCGCACGCAGACGGTCGCCCAGCTCGTCGACTCACGCTTCGACTGGGCTCACGTGTTCCACGAGTTCGGTCGGGTGCTGCCCGCCGACGTCTCGATCTCCTCGCTCACCGGCCAGATCGGCGCGAGCGCAACGCCGGCTGTCGCCGCACCGGCCGCGCCGGCCGCGTCCGCAACATCGGCCTCCTCGGCCGCATCGGCGTCGGCGCCGGTGGCCTCGGTGACCCCGCCGGGGAGCGTGCCCACGTTCACGCTGGCAGGCTGCGCCTCGAGCCAGCCCGGCGTCGCCCGGATGCTCGAACGCCTGCGCCTGATCGACGGCGTCGGCACGGTCACGCTGCAGAGCTCTACCAAGGGCGCCGGCGGCGGCACCAACGGCGGCTGCGGCGAACGCGCCCCCGTCTTCAGCGTGCAGATCACCTTCGAGGCTCTCCCGAGCACGACGGCCGCGGCCGCCGCGGCCAAGACGGTCGCGAACACGAGCTCGCCGGCCGCTAAACCCACGACACCGGGGACGACGACCAAATGACCGGCCGTGACCGCATTGTCATGATGGCGATCGTCGTGCTCGTCGCGCTGGGCGCGGGCTGGATGCTCGTCGTCTCGCCGGAGCGCAAGAGCGCCGACAAGCAGAGCGGCCAGCTCGCGAGCGCGCAGACGGAGCTCTCAAGCGCCGAAGGCCAGCTCTCGAGCGCCCGCGCTGCGCAGGCGCAGTACGCGGCCGCCTACGCGTCGGTCGTCAGCCTCGGCAAAGCCGTGCCGCCGGGTCAGGAAGTCTCGTCGCTGATCTTCGAGCTCTCGCACGCGACCAGCAGCAAGCACATCGACTTCAGCTCGATCGTCTCGGGCAGTGGTGTGGCGTCGCCGTCTGCCTCGCCGGCGGCGGCTGCGACGGCGGCGGCGGGCTTCACACAGATGCCCTTCACGTTCGTCTTCAACGGCAGCTTCTTCGACCTCGAACATCTCTTCGCCAACCTCGACCACTTCACGACGAGGACGGCGACGGGCAGCCTGCAGGTGAGCGGGCGTCTGCTGACGATCCAGAGCGTCAAGCTCGCGCCGCTCGCCGAAGGGGCGAAACCGGGCTCCGGCTCGGGTCTCTCGGGGACTATCACGGCGACCGCCTACCAGCTGCCCGCCGGACAGGGAGTCGCGGGATTGGCAACGCCCGCCTCTCCGACCGGCTCCGCCGCGCCCGCGGCGTCATCCGGATCCTCGACCTCGGCGACGGCGCCGGCGATCGCGCGGCTGCCCCAATGAACGAGTTCTTCTCCGCACTCAAGACGGACCTGATGGACCGCAGGCTGGTGCCGTTCGTGGCGCTCGTGCTCGTGGCGCTGCTCGGCGCGATCGGCTACGTCGTGGTCGGGGGGAGCTCATCGAGCAGCACCCCGGCGACGCCTGCACCGAGCGTGTCGGCGACGACCGGGCTGACGGGTGGCCTGGCGATCAGTCAGAGCACCCCCGACAAGGCCGTCGCTGAGACGACCGACGGTGCCGTCGCCCAGCGCCAGGGTCCGTCCCGCAACCCCTTCAACGTGCTGCCGTCGGTCGCGCGTGCCCAGGCTGCCGCCGCAGCGGCCGCCAAGGCCGCCACAGCGGCGGCCGCCAAGGCCGCGGCCAAGCCCACGTCCTCGTCGGGCTCGAGCACGAGCAGCGGCTCGGGCTCCTCGGGCACGAGCGGTGCAAGCACTCCGACGCCGACGAAAACGACCACCCCGTCGAAGCCGGCCAAGCCCCAAATCGTCTACCACGTGGCCATCCTGTTCGGCATCACGCCGGCCGCGACGACCCCGCCCGGCACGCCGCTGACCCCCTACGCGAACCTGAAGCTGTTGACCCCGCTTCCGACCGCGGAACAGCCGCTGGTGGTCTTCCGCGGCGTCACCGCGGGCGGCAAGAGCGCGACGTTCACGCTCGTCGGCGAAGCGATCCTGCACGGCAACGGCACCTGCCTGCCGAGTCCGTCTCAGTGCCAGGCGATCGATCTGCGGCCGGCCCAGACCGAGCAGCTCGAATTCATCCAGGGCGGCCAGACGGTCACCTACGAACTCCAGATCGTGAGCATCACGGGCGCCAAAGCGTCGACTGCGGCGGTCAAGAGCCTGATGATCCACGGCGAGTCGAAGTCCGGCCGTGAGGTGCTGCGACGCGCGGGCCTGCTCTCGATCCCGTATCTCAGCTACTCCTCGCAGGTCGGCGTGCTCGTGTTCGCCGCCCGCAAGGCCGCAGCCTTCGCCCGGGCACACGCTGCCGCCGGGCACCGCCGCAGCCGCTGAGCCCCCAGCAAATAAGCTAGGGGCCGTGGAGCTCCGACTGATCACCGCCGGCGAGTCGCACGGCCCGGGCCTGACGTGCATCGTCGAGGGCATGCCCGCGGGCCTGGAGCTGACGCCCGAGGACCTGAACGCCGACATGGCCCGCCGCCAGCTCGGCCACGGCCGCGGCGGCCGGATGAAGATCGAGCGCGACAAGGCCGAGGTGACCGCCGGTGTGCGCCACGGCCGGACGCTGGGCGGGCCGATCGCCCTGCAGATCGCCAACCGAGACTACGCCAACTGGGAGGAGCGGATGAACCCCTGGCCGGTCGGGGAGGCCGTCGCCGAGGTCCACCTCCCGCGCCCGGGCCACGCCGACCTGGTGGGCACGCAGAAGTACAAGCAGAGCGACGTTCGCAACATCCTGGAGCGCGCCTCGGCCCGCGAGACCGCCGCCCGTGTCGCGGGCGGGGCACTGTGCCGGGCGTTCCTGCGCGAACTCGGCGTGAGCGTCCATTCGCACGTGATCCAGATCGCCTCCGTTCACGCTCCCGAGCGCGACGGTGCGCTGACGGCGGCCGATTTCGCGACCGTCGACGAGTCGCCGGTGCGCTGCCTGGACGCGGATGCGACGCGAGCGATGGTCCGCGAGATCGACCGGCTGCGCAAGGCCAACGAGTCGCTCGGCGGCGTCTTTGAGGTTCAGGCCTTCGGGCTGCTGCCGGGGCTCGGCTCGCACATCTCCTGGGAGGAGCGCCTCGACGGGCGCCTGGCGATGGCGATCTGCTCGATCCAGGCGCTCAAGGGCGTCTCGGTGGGCGACGGCTTCAAGGTTGCCGGGCTGCCTGGGTCGGAGGCCCACGACGAGATCTTCTTCTCCGAGGAGCGCGGCTACTACCGCGAGACCAACCATGCCGGGGGGCTTGAGGGCGGCATGACGACGGGCTCGCCGCTGGTGGTGCGTGGCGCGATGAAGCCGCTGCCGACGCTGACCAAGCCGCTTCGCTCGGTTGACACCTCGACGCACGAGCCCGCCCAGGCCCTGCGCGAGCGGACCGACTCGTGCACCGTGCCCGCCGCCGGGGTGGTGGGCGAGTCGATGGTCGCGCTCGTCCTGGCCGATGCCTACAGGCGCAAGTTCGGCGGTGACCACATCGACGACGTGCTCGAGTCCGTCCGCGCCTACGAACAGCGGATCGGATGGCTCTCGTCCTGATCGGCTTCATGGGCGCCGGCAAGTCGACCGTCGCGGGTGAGCTGGCGGGCGAGATCGGAGCCGGCGAGGCACTCGACAGTGACACGATCCTGCAGGCGCGTCTCGGCCACCCGGTCGCGGAGGAGTTCGCGCTGAACGGCGAGGCGTCGTTCCGCGCCGCCGAGGAGGCGCTCGTGTGTGAGCTGCTCGGAGACGCCCCGGAGGACGCGGTGCTGGCCCTGGGCGGCGGCAGCGTGGTCTCTGAGCGCGTGCGCGAGGCGCTGACCGGGCACACGACGGTCCTGCTCGACGTCGATCCGCAGACGGCCTGGAAGCGCGTCCAGGCCGAGCCGGGGGGGCACGAGCGGCCCCTGGCGGCGGACGAGGAGGGCTTCCGGGCACTGCACGCGGACCGGGCGGCGCTGTACGCGAGCCTGGCGGATGCGGTCCTGCCCGAGCTGCCCGCGGGCGCCGCTGTGCGCGCGCTCGCGGCGCTGCGCTCTCTGAGCCGCGCGCCGGGAGGGACCCGGATGCTGTGGGCGCACTCGGCCTCGGGCGACTACCCGGTGCTCGTCGGCCGGGGCCTGCTCGAGGAGGGCGCGGGAACCCGTCTGGAGACGATCTGGCCACTCGAGCGCTCGAGCTCGCGGGCCTTCTGCGTCACCGATGAGACGGTCGGCGCGCGCTACGCGAGCCGGATCGGCGAGACGGCGGCCACGGTGACGATCGCTCCGGGCGAGTCCAACAAGACGCTCGCGAGCGCCGAGCGCGTGTGGAGCGAGCTGCTCCAGGGGGGGATGACCCGCGCCGACCACGTGGTCGCCGTCGGCGGCGGCGTGGTGGGCGACCTGGCGGGCTTCTGCGCCGCCACCTACCAGCGCGGCGTGCCCGTCGTGCAGGTGCCGACGACGCTCGTCGCCCAGGTCGACTCGGCGTTCGGCGGCAAGACGGGCGTCGATCTGCCGGCGGGGAAGAACTACGTCGGCGTCTACCACCAGCCGGCGGGTGTGATCGTCGATCCGGACGTGCTCGCGACGCTGCCCGAGGCCGAGCTGGCGGCCGGTTGGGTCGAGGTGCTCAAGACGGCGCTGATCGCCGGCGGTGAGCTGTGGGAGCACGTGTCGGGCGGTGGCGAGGCGGACGCGGCGACGATCGTCGCGTGCATCCGCACGAAGCTCGCGGTGGTGGCGGCCGACGAGCGCGACGGCGGACGCCGTCAGGTTCTGAACCTGGGCCACACGGTCGGGCACGCGATCGAGACGGCCACCGGCTATGGGCGGCTGCGCCACGGCGAGGCGGTCGGCCTTGGGCTGCTGGCTGCCCTGCGTCTGTCGGGGCAGCCGACGCTGCGTGAGCTGATCCAGGATCTGCTGCAGGCACGCGGGCTGCCCGTCTCGCTCCCGGGCGTCGAGCCCGAGGCGATCATGGCGGCGATGGCCCACGACAAGAAGAGGGTCGGCGAGCGGGTGCCGTTGGTGCTCGTGCATGCACCGGGCGACGTGCGCCACGGAGGCGAGCCGGCAATCGAGGACGTGCGGGCGGCGGTCGCGGAGCTCGTCGAGTGAGCCGGCATCGCCACCGGATCGAGGTGCTCCACGGCGTCAACCTCGACCAGCTGGGAAATCGTGACCCGCTGTTCTACGGCACGCTGACGCTGCCCGAGCTCGAGCGCCAGATCGAGCGCGACGCGGCGGCGCTCGACCTCGACGTCGGCTTCTTCCAGAGCAACTACGAGGGCGCGTTCGTGGAGCACCTTCATTCGCTGCGGGGCTCGGCCGCCGACGCTGTGCTGCTCAACCCGGGGTCGTGGACGCACTACGCGTGGGCGATCCGCGACGCTCTCGAGCTGACCGGCCTGCCGGCCTTGGAGCTGCACATCTCCGACGTCGAGAACCGTGAGCCGTGGCGGCGCGTGTCGGTCATCCGCGAGCTGTGCTTCGCGACGATCTCGGGCCGCGGCCCGGCGGGATACACCGACGCGCTGGCGCTCCTGCGCGAGCATCTGGATATGAAGAGAGAGGAGGAGGGGTAGCGATGAGCACCGACGACGCCGAGCGCCTGAAGGCGCGCGTCGATCGCGTGGCGGCTGCGCTGGAGGAGAGCTCCGTCGATGTGCTGCTCGTCGACTCGCCGTTTGACATCCGTTACCTGAGCGGCTTCACGGGCAGCAACGGCCTCGTCCTCGTGGTGGGCTCGGTGGCGGCCGCGAAGCTCGGTCGCCACCGCTTCCTGACGGACTTCCGTTACACGAGCCAGTCGGCCGAGCAGGTCCCGGATGCCTTCGATCGGGTGATCGTCACGGGCGAGCTGCTCGAGGGCCTCGGCGAGCAGCTGGGCGCAGGGGAGTGGCGTCTGGGCTTCGACGAGTCGCGCGTCACCGTCAAGGGGCACCGGCGCCTGGAGGAGGTGCTGCCCGAGGGCTGGCGGACAGTCGCCTGCAGCGGCGCGGTCGAGTGGCTGCGGGCCGTAAAGGAGCCGGCCGAGGTGGAGCGGATGCGCGCCGCGGCAGCTCTGGCAGACGAGGCCCTCACCGCGGTCCTCGAAGGCGGCCTGGCGGGGCGCAGCGAGCGCGAGGTCGCACTCGACCTCGAGGTGCGGATGCGCAGGCTTGGAGCGCAGGCGCCGAGCTTCGGCTCGATCGTTGCCTCGGGCGCCCATGGCGCGCTGCCCCACGCCGAGCCACGCGGAGAGCTGATCGCCCGCGACGTGCTCGTGACGATCGACTGGGGCGCCCAGCTAGACGGCTACTGCTCGGACTGCACCCGCACCTACGCAACCGGCGAGGGGATCTCAGAGCTGGCGCGCGAGATCTACGCGCTCGTCCTCGATGCCCAGGAGATGGGAGTGGCGACGGTGCGGCCGGGGATCAGCGGCCGCGAGGTCGACGCGATCGCCCGCGAGGTGATCGAGCGGGCAGGGCACGGCGAGCACTTCGGCCACGGCCTCGGCCACGGCGTCGGCATGGAGGTCCACGAGGCGCCGCGACTATCGCGGCTGGCATCCGAGCAGCCGCTCGTGGCGGGAAACGCGGTGACGGTCGAGCCGGGCGTGTACCTGCCGGGCGAGCTGGGCGTGAGGATCGAGGATCTTCTCGTCCTCGGCGACGATTCTCAGGACGTGCTGACGAGTTTGTCGAAGGCGCTGACCGTCGTCTCCTGAGGGCGCGCTCGGAGACGGGCAGGACGCGGTCGCGCGTCGGTCGCGCGCGGCGCCCGATCGAGCCGAAGGACGCTCGCGGCGAGCCACGCGGTCAGCGGAAGCGTCCAGGCGATGAAGAAGGCAGCCTGCGCGTCTGGGCTGACGTGCTGGGGCAGCCACTGGAAGCTGACCCAGGCGAGGACGGTGCATGAGAGGGCGAGCAGCGGCGGACGGACCGCGTGGCGGGTGCCCTCCCAGGTGAGGAGGGCGAGGATGAAGGGAAGGGGGTAGTAGACGGCATCCCAGGTGTCGAGCAGGCAGCGCAGGAGCATCACGAGCGCGAGCATCAGCAGCGCTTCCTGGCCGGAGATGCGGACGCCCCGCAGCCGCCGTGCCGCGGCGCCGCGGCCGCCGTTCGGCGAGGCGGCCTTCGCCCTGCCCATCCAGGCCACGCCCGCGACCCCGATGCCGGCGATCACGACGAGCGGGTGGCTGAGTGAGCCGATCCAGCCGGGCGCGAGGCGATAGCCGGGCTTGGTCGCGCCGAAGATGCCGCGGACGAGGCTGCCGTGGTGGCCGAGGAACCAGAAGAGCTGCCACGGCTGGAAGATCGAGGAGGGCGGTGCGGCGACGGCGCTGCCGGCGGCGGTGAAGCCACCGGATGAGACGAGGGCCAGCGGGGCGAGGACGGCGGCCGCCGTGGCGAATGCCCCGGCGAGGGTCCTCACGCGCCGGCCGGGAGGGACGGCGAGCAGAACGGGACCGGCGGCGAGAAGCGCCCACTCCTTGTTGGCGATAGCGAGGCCGAGCACGACCCCGGCCGCGAGGCTCCGGCCGCGGGCGGCGAGCAGAACGGCGGCGACGCACAGAGCGCCCCCCAGGAGCTCCTCAGGGTGCCCGAGTTCGAGTGCCCTGAGGGTGATCGGGTTGGCGACGCAGATCCCCAGGAGGACCGCCCGTGCGAGCAGCGAGCTGCCGCGTATGCGCATGCCGGCCACCAGCCATACGCCGAGCACGGCTGCGGCGAGCAGACAGGGGACAGCGACCATCCGGTAGACGGCCAGATCTCCGCCCCCCCACAGGCCCGGCACGAGCGCGAACGGCGCGCGCTCGATGAGCGAGCCGCCGTAGGCGGGCGCGAGGCGCAGGAAGTCCAGGACGTGGCCGTGAACGAGCGCGTTGAACGCGGGACGCGCCTCGACTTCGTAGTCGTTCCAGGCAAAGCCGTAGAGCCCGAGCCAGGCGATCGTGGCGCTGCCGACACAGGCCGCCAACGCGCACAGGCCGTTCTCACGGAGACCTTGCCGCATGGGTTTGCATCGGCGCCCGGGGGCGGCGGCTTGAGCCTCGCTTCTAGGTTGGGGCGAGCGCCTCGCGCCACATGGTCGTGATGACCGGGCCGCGAGCGGCGCCGAACTGCGAGCGGCGGCGGAACCCGAGCGCTTCGGGCAGATCTGATGTGGCGGCGGCGCGTCCCGTGCGAGTTGGCTCCCTGGGCGCGTGTCGCATGACTAGCGCCGGGCCCCGATCGGAGCGAACGGCTCCATCGCCACGGTCGAGAAGTCGCGGCTGACGGCGCCGACCTCTTCGGGGAAGGCGGCGAGGTTGACGTTGAGGGAGAAGCCGGGCGTCGTGTCGAGCGGGCGGAAGAAGTCGTCGAAGTGGCTGGCGACGACGACCCTGGGCTCGAGCGCGCGCAGGATTCGCGACCAGTATCGCTCGGTGAACCGCCGGCCGGCGATGCCCGCGAGGAACACGTCGACTCCCTGGTGGCGGATCTCCTCGTCGAGCAGGTTCGCGCTGCCCTGGTGGTAGAGGGTCGTGCCGGCAGCCTCCACGTGGATGCCCCAGACCTGCCCGCAGCGGTAGGCCGTCGGCGAAAGCGCGTCGAGGTGCTCGCACGTCAGCTCCCCATCGGAGGGCACCCTGTAGCCGAGCAGCAGCTTGGAGTGAACGCTCGGTACGAACGTGACCTTGAAGGGGCCGAGCTCGATCGGTTGGTGCGGCGTGACCTCGACCGCCTGCTCACCCTGGCCGTGCAGTCGCATCAGGTGTGCGAGCGATGCGGAGCCGTAGGCCCGGGTGCCGTGGCGGGCGCACAGCCGCGGGATGTCGATCGCATGATCGAAATGGGTGTGGCCGACCAGAACGCCGACGACCTCGCCCCGTGGCTCGAGCCATCTGTCGATCAGATCGGCGTCGCCGAGGGCGGTTCGTCCTCGCATCACGTCTGCGAGCGACACGCGCGAGACGTACGGGTCGATGTAGATCGTCTGTCCCTCGAACGTGAGCCGGTATCCGGCGACGCCGAGCCATTCGAGTTCCAGGCCGGGCGGCAGGTCGAGCGCGTCCTGCGCGGCGGCCGAGAGGTCGGTCCGCGCGATGACGTCGGCTTGCTCCCGCCGCTCGTGCTGAGCGATGTAGCGCCCGAGGCTCGCGAAGTGACCGAGGATGTCACCCATCGGGGCGAGGCTACCGGTGAGCTGCCCGGGGCGGTGGGTGCCCGCTTCGGGCGTCTTAGAGTTGAGCCCGATCATGGACGCGAGCGACGCGGCACAGGAGCACCTGCAGGCCCTGATCGGCGAGTGGCGGATGGAGGTCGACTTTCGGGGCGCTCCGCCGCTCGAGGGCGCCTCCGCGGTGTTCGACTTCTCTCAGCGTTTCGTGGGGGTGTTCAGCGAGGACCGTCGCACGATCGAGGGGCGCTGGGAGACCGGAACCGAGGACGGAGACTGGCAACGCGACTTCGGTCTCATCTACACCAGGGTCTGAAGCGGGCGGCGCGCAGCTCTACGGCAGCGGCGAGCGGGCGTAGAAGAAGAACCAGATGATGAACGCGGTCACGGCGAGATAGACGCTCGCCATCGTGATGCGCTCGAGGGCGCTGATCGGGATCCCCTCGCCGATCGTCTCGCCCTGCGTGTTCATGCTGCGCAGCCAGGTCAGACGGTTTTCGCGCAGCGGCTGGCCGGTGAGGCGGTTGTACGTGGCGTCCAGCCACGTCAGTGCGAGCACCATCGCGATGGCCAGCACGGCGAGGACGATCACGACGACGAACACGGCGCTCATGCTGAGGGCGCTCCTTCCGACGACCTGCGATCCGACCCACAGCGCCAGCAGTGGCGCACCCGTCCACAGGTTGATCGCCAGGAAGGCGGTCGCAGCGGCGAGGGCGAGGCGCTTGGCAAGGAGGTGGTGCGGGCGGTCATCCATCGCTGTGCGCCCGCTCGACATCCCTCGAAGGTACTCCGAACCAGCGTGAGCGGTTCCGCAGGGTGGAACTGCGCCGAGCTGGTCAGGGGCCGGCCGTGCAGCGGTCCGTGTCGAGTACGCACCGGGAACGCGGGAACCGACGGACGACGGCGCACTCCAGGCGATCTAACGTGGCAAGCAAACACAAGGGGCGACAATGATGGACTGGAACGAACGAGGCGGACACATGACGACGGGTGGCTGGATCTTCATGTCGCTCGGCATGGTGGTTCTCTTCGTCCTTGTCGTCGTGCTCGTCATGTGGCTCGTCTCCCAGCAGCGCAGGCCCGATCATGGGCACCTGCCGCCCGGCGTCTCGGCGCGCGAGGCCCTCGATCACCGCCTCGTGCGTGGTGAGATCACCGCCGAGCAATACGACGAGTTGAGACAGCGGCTGGACGGCCCCGCTGGGTCAGTCGCCACAGGGCGGCCTCCCCCTGACTCGTCCTAGGCCTTCGCGCGGGCCTCGGCTGGCGGAAGAACGCCGGTGGACGGCTCTCAACCGATACGAGCGTTGAGATCTGGGAGCATTTCGCGGGTGCCCGAGCCTGAGACTCCCGGGATGGCTCTTGCCAAAGCGCTCGCCACCAAGGACTACCGTGGCCTGCGCGCGCTGCTCTCGCCCGACATCGACTTCCGAGGCCTCACGCCGAGCCGCAATTGGGAGGCCACCAATTCGACCACGACGAAGTGACCGATGGCACCTTGCTGAATCGCGGTCATGGCGATTCGTCTCCCGGTCTTCAGAATCGCCACGCCGCCGGGGCGCGTCTGAGGCGTCGAGCGGGCGCAGGCGTACGATCCTCCTATGATGCTCGCCCGGGGGCCGCAGCGAGCTTCGTCCGGCCGACAGCGTCGGCGCCCGTGGCTGGGAGACGGCAACCACATCGAGGTTTGGCTTCAGAAGGACTGATCGATCTGATCTCCACCAATCAATTCAAGAACGGCCTAGAACCACATTGGCGGCTAGAGCAACCAGAGGGCGCAGCGCCCCATAGATTTCGCGGGGGCGACATTCCACTGGACCGAGCGGGAGTGCGCCAAATATAGTTAGCTCCTTCTGACGCTTCTTCGGTCTAAGGGGGCCACCATTGACCAATCTGAAACTCCTACTACGTTTGGGTATCGCGCTCGCGGCCACCACCTTGAGTTGGCTGTGCG
>DAIRTT010000045.1:0-15808 GCA_036803745.1 Solirubrobacteraceae bacterium
TGTAGCGGCGGTGGTGGTGGTTGATCTCGTCGTGGCCGCTCCACAGCCACTGATACGCCGGCACCGTCACCAGCAGCGCTCCTCCGGGTGCCATCGTCCGACGCAGCTCGCGCAGGGCGCCGAGATCATCCTCGAGGTGCTCGATCACATCCAGGCTCACCGCGAGATCGAAGCTCCCGTCGGCGAAGGGCATCTCGAGGACCGAGCCGGCGATGACCTCACCCGAGTTGCGCGCCCGGGCCAGCTCGACGCTCGTATCGGACAGCTCCACACCCGTCACGTGGCCGTAGCGAGCCAGCTCGACCATGTTGCGTCCGCTGCCGCAGCCGGCATCGAGGATCCGCGCTTCCTGGGGCAGGCCCAGCGATCGGAGCACGCCGTCGAGCACCGTGCGGCGCCCCCGATACCACCAGTGACGGTCCTCGGCCTGATGGGTCTGCAGCTCGTAGTCCCTGTCCATGCCGGGAGCATCTTTTCCTAAAGGGGCCACTCGGCGCGGTGCGCCCCCCTGCCCGGGACCCTCAGCGCACGGTCTCCGGGGGGCGAACCGAGTAGTCGACCGCAGCACCCTGGCCCAGCCACAGCGCGAGGCCGCGGTCGGTGGCGGGGTCGATCGACACGCTCGGTTCGAGCACGGGGCCGGGTGGAGCGAGCTCTTCGGAGGCGCCGAAGATGGTGCGGCCCGGAGCTGCGTCGAAGCCCCTGGAGGCGAAGATCGCCTGGCGCGTCATGTCGGGGAGCCCGTCGGCCCCGGGCTGGGGCTCGGTCCAGAGGGCGAGCGCATCGCCAAGCGGGCCCGGCGTGAGATCGGCCAGCAGCACATCGCGGCCGGGGTCCACGATCGTGGCGACCGCGCGAAGGCCGCGAAGGTCGATCGGAGCCGTGCGCAGGACCCAACGGCCCTGGGCCGCTCCGCCCCAGGCGATCATCACGCTCTCGGAGCTCAGGCGGATCAGGCGCGGCGAGGCCGCCGGGGAGGGGAGGCCATCGGGATCGCGAAAGCGCTCGAGCAGCGTGGGCCTGCCGAAGCGGACGCCGGTGGCGGACAGGTCGAGGTAGACGCTCGTGACCCCGGCGCGGTCGTCGGCCCAGGCGACAATCGCGCGGTTGTCGTCGCTCAGCAGCGCCTGGATGCGAACGTGCGCGCCGGCTGCGCCGAGCCTCTGGGTCGGCTGGGCGGCGCCGGAGGCCGGCATGTCGCGGGCGAGGACCGCCCCGCCCTGCGTCCACACGGCGATCGCATCGGTGCGGTAGTCGAGCGCCAGCGAGAGCGCCCGCACCGTTCCCGCCGGCGCACCGAGGGCCGTCTCGCGCGCGAAGCTCTGCGCGAAGTAGCGCTCGACGTCGAAGTGGAGCTGCTCGCCCGAGCCGCCCGACGCAGGCCCGGTCGCCGACAGGAGGCCGACATCGCCGAGGTAGGCGCCCGACAGTACGGGAGGGGTAGCCGAGCCGACGCCGGCCGGGACGGTCAGTTCGGCGAACGGACCGGAAGCCGAGCCCTGAATGAGCGTCGGCGCGCCTGTGCGGGGCAGCTTGCCTGTGATCACGACGCGCCCGTGGGGCGCGCTCGAGACCGCGAGATCCCCCGTCGGTGCCACGCGCCGTCCGCCGGCCGAGCGTGGAATCCGCGGAACTCCCGGGAGGCCGTCGGCGCCGATCCTTGCGACCCGCGCACCCGCCCCGCCTCCGCAGCCCTGAACCGCCGAGAACACCACGGCTCCGGGTCCCGTCGGGTGCGCGGGGCTGCTGCTCGGGAAGACCGCCCGAACCGGGCCCACGGCGGGGCACGCGCCCAGCGCGGCGGGTGGCGACCACTGCGCGCCTGCCGCGTCGGAGATGCCTCTTCCGGGGGCGACGAGCACGAGCACGAGCACGAGCACTACGAGCGCGAGCCCCGTCGGCAGGCGGAGGCGCAGGCCACCCGAAACGTGTCGGCGGCTACCTGTTCGCCGCAGCGGCAGGACCGCGGCCGTCGTGCTCAGGAGGCGAGCGCCGAGCGCAGGAACTTCACCGTGCGCTGCCACGATGCCTCAGCCGCCGACTCGTCGTAGGTGCCCAGGCGGTTCGTGTCGTTGAAGAACGCGTGGCCCGCGCCCTCGTAGAACTCGAAGTCGACGTCGGCTCCCGCGTCGCGGATCTCGGCTTCCAGGCTCTTGGCGTCCTCGACGGAGACGAATTCGTCGGCCGTGCCGAAGTGACCGAGCACCGGGCCTTTGATCTTGGTGAAGTCAGGCTTGCCGTGTGGCATGACGTAGTAGTACGTGACCGCCGCCGTCACCTGCGGGCAGGTCGCAGCCGCCCATACCGACAGCCCGCCACCGAGACAGAAGCCGACCGAGCCGACGCCCGAGCCCTGGACCCCGGACCGGGAGGTGAGGAACTCGGCGGCACCGCACATGTCCTTCTCGGCGCGATCCATCGACATGGCCATCATCTTCTGTTCGGCCTCGCTCGGCTGGGTCGTCGTCTCGCCCCTGAAGAGGTCGGGCGCAAGGGCGAAGAAGCCGTCGCCCGCCAGGCGGTCGCAGATCGAGCGGATGTGCTCGTCCAGCCCCCACCACTCCTGCAGCACGATCGTCGCCGGCCCCGATCCCGATGCGGGCGTCGCGAGATAGCCGGGGGCGGTTCCGCTGCTGGTCGAGAACTCGATGTCGGGCATGCGTGGCTCCTTGGGTGCGTGGCGGTGTCGGCGCCGCTAAAGCAGCGGGCGCGGTGGGAATACTCTCATGGCTGCAGATGCGCTGTGCTCGCTCTGCCCGGATGTCCCGCGCGGCAGACTCGCGCGCCGCTGGACGCGCGCGAGCCCCTTATATGGTGTTCCCATCGCCGGGCGCACCTCGCCGCGGCCAGAGCACGAAAGGCAACACCATGGATGCCGTCAATCACCAGTTCCAGCTCGCTGCTCGTCCGGTCGGCCTGCCCACGCCCGACGTCTGGCGCTACGCAGAGGTGCCGGTTGCGGAGCTCGCCGACGGCGAGGTGCTGATCAAGCTGCTCTACATCTCGCTCGACCCTGCGATGCGCGGGTGGATGACCGATGCGCCGTCCTACATCCCGCCCGTCGGCATCGGCGAGGTGATGCGCGCCCTCGGCGCAGGCGAGGTGGTCGAGTCCAAGAGTCCCGACGTCGCCGTCGGCGACCACGTCACGGGTCTGTTCGGTGTCCAGTCCTTCGCGGTCGCCCACGGTGCGGCCGTCATGAAGGTCGACACCTCGCTCGCCCCCCTGCCGGTCTATCTCGGCACGCTCGGGATGCCCGGCATGACCGCCTACTTCGGGCTGCTCGACATTGGAGATCCGCAGGCAGGCGAGACGGTCGTCGTCTCCGGCGCGGCCGGCGCGGTCGGCGGGATCGTCGGACAGATCGCCAAGCTGAAGGGCGCCCGGACGGTCGGTATCGCCGGCGGCGCCGAGAAGTGCCGGCACCTCGTCGAGGAGCTCGGCTTCGACGCTGCGATCGACTACAAGGCGGAGGATGTCCGCTCGGCGCTCGCCGCGCACTGTCCCGACGGGATCGACGTGTACTTCGACAACGTGGGCGGCGAGATCCTCGACGCCGCCCTGGCGAATCTCGCGCGACACGCGCGGGTGATCATCTGCGGAGCGATCTCGCAGTACAACGCCACCACCGCGATGAGCGGCCCATCCAACTATCTCGCGCTGCTCGTCAAGCACGCGAGCATGACCGGTTTCGTCGTCTCGGATTACGGCGCCCGCTACGGCGAGGGCGCCAAGGAGATGGGCGAATGGCTCGCCGCGGGCAAGTTGGTTTCGCGCGAGGAAGTCCTCGAGGGCCTCGAGAGCTTCCCGGACGCCCTGCTCCGCCTGTTCTCGGGCGGCAACACCGGCAAGCTGGTGCTGAAGCTCGCCTAGGCCCGGGGCAGCGAGACGGTCAGGTTGCTGACTTCGACGTCGAAGGCTCCGTTGCTCGCGCGGTAGTACGGCGCGTCGCGACCGAGCAGCTCGAGCTTGACAGTGTCGCCTGCGGGGAACTCGTAGCCGTTTCCGTGGAGCTGGAACGTGATCGTGCCGGTCTGGTTTTCGGTAAGCCGGTAAACGCCCCTGGTGACGAGTCGCTGCTGCCCACCGGGAGTCACGTCCCACAACCGTGCGGCGATCTCGCCAAACGGCCCGACCGTTTTCACCGTGGCTGTCACCGTCGGCAGGCCGAGCAACGTGAATCCGGAGCTGACGGTCGTATACGTGGCAGTGTCCGGCTCGGTTTCGGCGGCGACGGTCTTGCACGCTTCGGTGGTGCCGGCGATCGGATCGAACGCGGCGGCGATCGTCGGGTTGCCTCCGGCGGAGGTAAACATCTGCGTCGCTGCCGAGCCGAACGTCACGACGCCCGTGTGAAGCTTCGAGTAGCGCGTGGCAGTGAATGGTCCGCCGCCCGGCGCTCCGGTGGGGCATGTCTGCGTGTAGGCGGTCACGCTGCGGTTCGCGGGCGGCGTGCCTTCGTGCTTGAGCCTGGCGGCGAAGAAGCCGGCCGCCTGTTCATTGAAGGCATGATCGGTGTTGGTCTTGTTGGCACCGCGGCTGTGTCCGAGGTCGCCAAGCTGGAGCACCGCGCTGCCCCTGTTGGCGAGCGCGAAGTTGTATGCGCGCAGCGATTGCTCGGGCGGGAAGAGATCGTCCGTCCAGCCGCTCTGCAGAAGCATCGGTGCCGGCGCTCCCGACAGCGGCATGCCGTAGGCCTGGTGGTAGGTGTAGATCTGATGGGCGATCGCTTCGGCTTCGAGCGTGTAGGGCTCGCCGGCATTGATCAGGGCATACCATTTCGCGATGTCCGCTTCGGGGTCCAGGCCCGGGGGTGCGACGTAGCCGCTCGTGTTGCCGAGCGCGAGCAGGCCAGTGACGTAGCTCTGGATCTCCAGACCGATCGGTTCGTAGCTCTGGCCGGCGGGGGCGATCTGGCTGTCGAGGAAGCGACCGTTGGGCATCAGGGCATCGACGAGATCCGACCACGGCCAGCGGGGGTAGGCGGCGCGGATCGCAAGGGGTTTGCCCGCCGGGCTCATCCAGGGCGCGAATGATCCGTCGGGGAGCCTGATCCGGTTCTTCAGAAACGCCAGCTCGATGCTCTGGCCGCCCCCGTAGGAGATGCCGGTCACGGCGAGCGCGCCCGGCTTGGAGACGTGTTCGTCGGCCAGTCGGCCGAGCAGGAACTGGGTGTCGCGGGCCTCGTAACGTTGGTCTGCGAGACGGATCCAGCCTTCTTTGCATCCCGGTTCGGTCCGCGATTCGGGCGATCCGCACGAGTTGCCCCAGCCCCGCGCCGAGTAGTTGACGACCGCATAGCCGTGCTGGGCGTAGTAGACGTTGTTGTAGTCGAACGTCTCGTTGCCGTCGCCTTCGGGCGTGGTCGACTCGAACGAGGTCTTGTTGCCGCCCCAGCCGTGCAGCATCACGATCGTCGGGAACGGGCCGGTCCCGCTCGGGGGCAGGGTCACGTCTACGTCGAGGGGAACTCCGTCGAAGCTCGCCACCCGCTGCGGGAGGCTGCTGGTGGGGCAGAAGCGCACCCCGTTCTGTGCCGTGCAGGCGTGACCGAAAGGCGCCGGTTCTCCTTTGACGAGCGCCGAGGCCGAGCTCGCCGTTGCGAGCGTGCAGAGCAGCGCTGCGAGCGCGATCCATCTCTTCCCCACCGTGCGCGGCACCTGCGACCCCCTTGTCCGGTTTCAAGCCTCCGGCCGCATAGCTACCCGCAGCCGGCGCAGAGCAAACGCGGGTCTCGCTCCGGTGTGGCTCAGGCGCGGGGGGTGAGCACGTGAGCCACGGCGGGGTCGATGCGTCCGTCGAGCAGATCCAGGTAGGCGGCCTCGATCGCCTCGCCGCCCGCGCCGTGGACCACCTTCAGCCAGCCGGGCGCCCAGTCTACGTAGGGCCGCCAGGCGTCGGCCAGGCGCTGCTCGAAGCTCTCGCGCCCCCACTCGGCGCCTCTCTTGGCGACCCGGTCGGGTGCGAAGAAGAACGTCGGCCGCGGCCCCGGCAGGTCATCTGGCACCTGGGCCATGCGATCGTGGTGGGTGGCGCCCACGACCGCCGAATGGGCGAGCTCGTCGCGGTAGTGCTTGTGGACGGCGCCGCGCACCTCGCCGTCGCCCGACATGTCGACATACACGGCCCGTCCCTGCGGGAGGGTCTCGAGCTCGTCGTAGGCGATGACGTGGTCATAGACACCGAGCGCGCGGGTGAACTCGGCGCTGCGCCCGGACGTCAGCCCGACCACCTCGACGCCGTCACGACGAGCGAGCAGGAACGCCAGCGCGCTGGCCGTCTTACTCGACGCGCTCGAGAGGATGACCGTGTCGGCGCCGAAGAAGTCGCTGTCCGCGAGGAAGTCGTCGATCAGATAGGACGTGAAGAACAGCGGCCTCAGCAGCATCTGCTCGTCCTCGGTGTCGGCGTCGTAGACCGGGTCGCCCTCCACCGCGGCGTACGCGTTGTAGGCCGCCGGCAGCGCCGCCCGGTGTGCCGAGGCGTCGACGAAGCCCCTGCCGTCGACGTGAGCCGGGGTCACCAGCAGCTCGCTCGAGGGCGGCAGGTAGCCGTACACGCGCGTGCCGGGCGCCAGCTGCGCGACGCGGCTGTCGCCGACCTCGGCGAAGCCCCACACGGGAACGCGGCCCCAGCCGCCGGCGGCCGGGAAGAAGCCCCAGTAGGACATCGCCTCGCCGAACATCGCGTAGGTGATGTTGTTGGAGGTCAGCCCAAAGGAGTCGACCCTCAGCACCGCCTGTCCGTCGCCCGCCTGAAGCGGCGGCTCCTCGGCGATTCGGCAGCGGTGCAGGTCGTCCCTGGCGACGAGGAAGTCCACGGCCGCCAGCTTACGCCTCGGCGGCACGTTCGGGCCCTCCGTCCGCCCGGATTCGGGCACACGACAACGCGGCCGCCCGCCGAAATTGGTATACGTCCCTTTGACGTATGCCAAGGAACGGCCACGAAGGTTCAATCGAGGATGCACGGCTGCTCGAGGTGATCGGCGACGTCTGCGGCCTGCTCGACCTCGAAGAGCTCAGGCGCGGGCTGCTGGCGGCGCTCGATCGCGTCCTGCCGTCGGACTACGTCTCGCTCAACGACGTCCATCCCGATCCCGAGCGGACCGTCACGATCGTCGAGCCCGACGCGCCGGCCGACCTGTATGCGATCTGGGCCGAGCTCGCACACGAAAATCCGCTCCTGCGCTATTACGTGCGCACGCTCGACGGCCGCGCGAACCGCTTCTCCGATGTCATCTCGCCCGCGGAGCTGCAGGCACTGGAGCTCTATCGCCGGTTGTACGTCCCCATGGGGGTCGAGTACCAGATGGCCTTCACCCTGCCCGCGGGGCCGGAGCGCGTGCTGGCGATCGCGCTGAGTCGCGGCGAACGCGATTACAGCGATGCCGAGCGCGACTTCGCAAACCGCGCGCGCCCCTTCCTGATCCAGGCCTACCTGAATGCGATCGCGTTCGCGGCCTCTCGTGAGCTGCCGGGCAGCGGGCGCCGCGCGGGCGAGGACGGCGGGACCGACCTCCTCACGGGGTTGCTCGCCGAAGGCCTCACCCGGCGTGAGAGCGAAGTCGTGCGCCTCGTGGCCGTCGGGCGCTCCAACCACCACATCGCCCAGGAGCTCGGCATCAGCCACCGGACGGTCGGGAAGCACCTCGAGCACAGCTTCCGCAAGCTCGGCGTCGGCGATCGGTCCTCTGCGGCAACTCGCGCCTGGACGCTGGCTGGACGATTGGGCGGGCTGGCGGGCGGGCGGGCTCTGATCTCACGGACCGTGGACGATGCGGACAACGGCGTCCTGGCCGGTGACCGCGCCGCGGTCGGGGCTGAGGCGCTCGAGCATGCGGGTCTCGCGGGGGAGCAGCCCTAGGGCGAAGGCGACGCAGGCCAGAGCCGAGCCTCCGATCAGCACCTCGACCGCGCCGAGACGTGCAGCGAGGGGGCCGGCGAGCACGTAGCCGAGCGGCAGCAGGGAGCATGAGACCATCCAGTCGAAGGACGTGACGCGCGAAAGTGTCGCGGGCGGGATTCGCTCGGCCAGCGCCGTCAGCCACCAGATCTCGAGCAGCGAGATCCCCACGCCCGCGACGACCGTCGCGGGGAGCACGACCGCGAGGGTGACGCCGGCGGCGTAGAGGATCGAGGAGATCGGCCAGAGTGCCATCGAGAGCATGCCCAGGCGCATCGGGAATCGCGGCCGCCAGGTGACGGCGGCGATCGAGCCGGCGATCGTGCCGAGCCCGAGCGCCGCCTCGACGATTCCGTAGACGGCGACGTGGCCGTACTGCTGTCGTGCGACGAGCGGGCCGAGCACGAACCAGGGCGCCAGGCCGCAGAAGAGGGCGAGGCTGAAGGAGGCCAGTGTGGCCCACACCCACACCCGAGCGCGCACCTCGCGAGAGCCCGCACGGATGCCCGCCAGCATCCCACTCGCGGCTTCCGACGCCTCGGCGAGACCGTTGCCTGTGCGCTCCCGAGGCCGCACGCGCATGAGCAGCGCGGCGCTCAGAAGGAATGTCGCCGCGTCAAGCGCGAAGGCCCAGCCGGCGCCGGCGCCCAGCACCAGCGCCGTCGCCAGGGCCGGGCCGGCGAATTCGGAGACGTTGTTGGACATCGTGGTCAGGGCTGTCGCCTGTTGGATGTCGGGCTCGGGCACCGTCTGAGGCAGCAGGCCGCTGGCGGCCGGTCGGGAGAACGCCTCGGCACACCCGAACGCGATCTCGATCGCCACGACGTGCCAGATCCGGACCGAGCCGGCGAAGATCAACGTCGCCAGGAGCGCATGCAGGGCGAAGCGCACGAGGTCGGTTACGACCATCATGCGGTGGCGCGGCAGGCGATCGGCCCACACCCCGCCGACCAGCAGAAACGCGACCAGGGACAGCGCGTGGGCGGCGAGCACCAGGCCGAGATCGGCTGCGCTGCCGGTCAGCGCGGTGACGAACAGCGCCAGCGCGACGAGCACGATGTTGTCACCGATCACGCTGGCCGACTGAGCCAGCCACAGATAGCGGAAGTCGCGGTGTCCGAGGATCCGGCGCATCTCGCCGAGGTTGCCCATCGCCTCAGCTTGACGCAGGACTGCGAGCCGCTGATGCGCGGCCCAAGCCGATCGCCGAGAAGTACGCGGCGGCGATCGACGCGATGTACGCGGCCTAGCCGGCGAGTGTGCCCGCCGGCCGGCGGGTCGCGAGTCGCTCCTCGGCGTAGCGCGCGCCGCGCTCGGGGTCGCCCGTGGCGAACGTGGCGATGTCGGCGAGCGTCACGATGCTCCCGAGCGCGCCCCAGCTGCCGTCCGGGATCTCCGGGGTGAAGACCCATACGCGCGAGGGATCGCGCCCATGCGCGCCTCCCTCTGCGTCCAGGACCGCCGCGGTTATGTCGCGGGCCATCGCCTCGCGCCGCGCGCTTCCGTGAAATCCAGGAGGACCTCGGCATCTCCGCGAACGTCCTCTCCGATCGCCTCGATGCGCTCGTGAGCGACGGGATCCTCGAGCAGCACCTCTATCAGGAGCGTCCGCGGCGGTACGAGTACCGCCTGACCGAGAAGGGCGCCGAGCTCGTTCCCGCGCTGCTCGCCCTGATGCAGTGGGGCGATCGCTGGAAGTGGCCGGACGGGCACGGGCCGGTGCGCGTCGAGCACGCCGACTGTGGCCACGAGGTTCTCGTCGAGGTCCGCTGCTCGCACTGCCAGCGAGCGGTGGCGAATGCCGAGCTGCGTGCCCGCGCTCGCCCGGGGGTCACACCCATCCCGGTCGAGCACGACCCCGGCCACGTCACCGGCGAGCGCCTGCTCTCGAGCGCCGACGGCTTGCGCCTCGGGCGCTAGCTCTCGCCGTCCCAGTAGTCGACGCCGCCGTCGCCGCGGCGGAACATCATCTTCTCATCGCCCCCCGGCCAGACGCCGACCTTGTCGCTGTCCGGGTAGATCGCCACGGCCGGCTCGCGGGCACTCGAGAACATGATCACCCGCGCGGCTCCTTCGCCCGCGCAGAGCACCTTGTGGGCACCTGCCGGGCCCGCGGGGAAGGCGACGACGTCGCCCTTCTCGAGCCGTTCCTCGCCGTCCGGCGTGCGCACGGTGACGGTGCCCTCGAGCACGATCAGCCACTCCTCCTCGTACTCATAGTGGTACGGGCACAGCGCCTCGCCGGGCGGCAGCTCAAAGGCCTTGACGGCCAGGGCGCCGGCGTCGAGCGCCCCGGTCAGGTGCAGGGAGGCCGAGCGGTAGCCAGCCGGGTCGCTGTCGTCGTACTCACAACCGTCTTTGAGCGCATTGGCGCGGCGCATCGGAGCAGTGTCGCAGCTGTACAGCGCGGTCGTTGCAGCAGGCGCTCAGAGGTCGTGGACGGCGCCCTCGGTGGCGACGAACACCGTCGGCGAGGAGCTCGCCAGCCGCTGCCCGAGGGCGTCGAGAGCCTCGTCGGTCCGGTCTGTCCTGTGGTGGAAGAGCACTACCGCGCGGGCGCCGGCGCGCCGCCCGAGCTCGACCGCGTAGTCGGCGGCGGAGTGACCGAAGCAGGCTTCCCTCGGGAGCTCGGCGGGGAGCAGCTGGGCGTCGTGGATGAGCAGGTCGGTGTCTGCCGCCAACTCGAGCGCCGTCTCGTGATACGCGCCGAGACCGTCCTCGCCGGCGCCCAGGACGGTCGGACAGTGGTCCGGCATGTACGTCATGGTCGAGCGGCCGTCACCGATCCGGTACCCGAACGTCCGGCCCCCCTTGTGCGGTATCTCGCGGGCCAGTATCTCGAAGCCCTCGAGCTGCAGCACTCCGGGCTCGACCGTCCCGAAGCTCCAGTCACCCCTCAGCTGGGTCGGCCCGACAGGGAAGTAGGGCGGGCGCATGACACCGCCGAGAACCTCCTCGGCCGGCTCCCCGCTCGCCTGCTCGGGGATCAGCACCTGGATACGCGCGTCCTCGCGGTCGGCGCCGGAAAAGAACGGAAGGCCGAGCACGTGGTCCCAGTGCAGGTGCGTGAGCAGCAGGGTGCCCGCGAAGGGTGCCCCGGAGAGGAGCTTGCCGGCCCGCTCCAGGCCGATGCCCGCGTCGAGGATCAGGCTGGGCGCATGCCCGTCGTGGGAGAGCGCGACGCAGGAGGTGTGTCCGCCGTAGCGGACGAAGTCGATGCCGGGGGCGGGGCTCGATCCCCGCACCCCGCAGAGGTGCACCCGCAAGGCAGCTCAGTCCCGGTCCGGCTCTGTCCGGCGATCGCCGGGCGTGGGGCGTCCGCCGTGCCACGGCACGGCGCTGCCGACGGGGATCCGCGGCGATTGGCCGATCGCCCCTGAGGGCATCGGCGAGGACGGGATGCTCGAGCTCCGGTGGCGCAAGCAGAGCATTATGTGCCACCGGTCCTCGCGTGTAAAGGAAGCCGGGCGCTCGGTCGCGCTCCTCGCCGGCGCCGCTAGCGGCCGCGCTTGGCCTGATGCTCGATGACCTTGCCGAAGGCGTCCTCGAGCTGGGTCGTCATGCGCTGCTTGAAGATGGCGAGGAGGGCCTCTGACGCAAGCGGCCTGAGCGAGTTGACGGCGGCGATCAGCTCGTCCCAGCGCTCGTCGGGTTGGCCTTCCTGCTCGAACGGCTCCCAGATCTCGCGGAGGAAGAGCTTGGTGAACGCGCGCGAGATCGATTCGCAGTCGCGGCTCACGCGCTCCACGAGCGCGAGGGCGGTGTGCAGCGAGATGCCCAGCGCCATGACCTCCTCGGCCGCCGCCATCAGGGCCGGGCTGGGAACTTCGAAGCGACCGTCGCCGAGCGGGACGAGCAGGCGCATCTTGCGGATGCGCTCGATGTCCTTGACGTCGACGTCGCCGAAGCGCTTGGCGAGTTCCTCGGCCGTGATCAGCTCTGGATCCTCGGGCTCGAAGGGCGTGGTCACCGCGCGGCGAAGGCCGAGCAGGCGCTCGGCCAGACCGTCTGAGCCGCTGAGCAGGCGCTCGATCGCGGTCAGGTTGAACCCGTCGGCCTGGAGGTCGAGGATCAGCCGAAGCCGGGCGACGTGCTCGGCGTTGTAGTAGCCGACGCGCGCACGCACCTCGGGAGGGGGGAGCAGGCCGCGCGTGTGGTGGTTGCGGATGTTGCGCACCGACATCCCGACCTCGGCTGCGAGCTGCTCGACGGTGAGGTCATAGGCCGCCGACCCGGTCCTGGCGGGCGGTGCATTCGGCTCCAGGGAGGCCTTTGTGGATGACCCGGACATCTTCTTTTCAAGATACCACGTTTCATGTACCCTCATTTGAGGTAACATCAATTCACGTCATGACGAACCACGCCTCGAAAACCCCTCCAAGCGCCGGCCGGCACCGTGGCTGAACGCGGCGCCGTCCCTCGCGTGCCCGACGCCGGGCGCAAAGCGCTCGCCCTTGTGCGCTCGTTCACATCGCCGCTGCTCCCGGACGACTATCTCGAGCTGGTCAACCCGCTGTGGTCGACGCGCGAGCTCCGTGGCAGGATCGAACGGGTCGAGCGTGAGACGGCCGACTCGGTCACCGTCCTCATCAAGCCCGGGTGGGCATGGCCAGGGCATGAGCCCGGGCAGTACGTGCGGCTCGGGATCGAGGTCGACGGCGTGCACCACTGGCGCGCCTACTCCCTCACCTCGGGCCCCGACCGCCCGGACGGCTGCATCGCGATCACGCCCAAGCTGGTCGAGAGCGGCAAGGTCTCACCCTTCCTCTTCGGCCGCGTCCGCCCCGGTGCGATCGTGCGCCTCGGCGGAGTGGAAGGGACGTTCGTGCTGCCGGACCCGCGGCCCGCACGCATCCTCTTCATCAGCGCCGGCAGCGGCGTGACGCCGATCATGAGCATGCTGCGCTCGATGGCCGGGGAGGGGCAGCTCGCCGACGTCGTGCACCTGCACAGCTCCCGCAGCGCGGATGGCGTCATCTTCGCCGAGGAGCTCGCCGAGCTCGACTCGCGCCACCCGGACTACAGCTTGATCACGCGGGTGACGGGCCGCGAGGGACGGCTGACGCCCGACCAGCTCGACCACGTTTGCCCGGACTGGCGTGAGCGCGAGACCTTCCTGTGCGGTCCCACCGGCCTGCTCCAGGCGATGGGCGCCCACTGGGAGAGCGACGGCGACTCCACCCGCCTGCACGTCGAGCACTTCCAGCCCGACGAGCACGTCGGCGACGGCGAGCGGGGCGCGGGCGGGACGATCGAGCTGTGCACCAGCGGCGTGAAAGCAAGCAGCGACGGCGAGCGGTCGATCCTGCTGGCCGGCGAGGCGGCCGGTGCACAGATGCCGTTCGGATGTCGCATGGGCATCTGCCACAGCTGCGTCGGGCGGTTGCGCGCGGGCCAGGTGCGCGACCTGCGCACCGGGCGCGTGCACGGGCAGCCCGGGGAACTTCTGCGCACCTGCATCAACGCGCCCGAGGGCGCGGTCGAGATCGAGCTTTGACCCTCTCAGAGAAAAGGAACATGCATGTCGACAGTTGAGACCGAGCACCCGCGAGCAGATCCGATCGCAGGCGAGGTGGAGAGCCCGCTCGCACGTCTGACGTCAGAGCAGATCGAGGAGCTGGGACGCGAGTTCGACGCGATCCACGACGAGGTCTTCGCCGACCTCGGCGACCGCGACTCGCGCTACATCCGCAGCACGATCAAGCTGCACCGCCAGCTCGTTCTGGCGGCGCGGGCGATGCTGCTCGGCTCGCGCTACAGGCCCCTGTGGCTCGGCGGCACGGCGGCGCTGTCGGTGGCCAAGATCCTCGAGAACATGGAGATCGGCCACAACGTCATGCACGGCCAGTGGGACTGGATGAACGACCCGGACATCAACTCGCAGAGCTGGGACTGGGACACGGCCTCACCCGCCGACGCGTGGCGGCACTCCCACAACTACGAGCACCACACGTTCACGAACATCCGCGGCAAGGATCGCGACCTCGGCTACGAGATCATGCGCATCGATCCGCACCAGAAGTGGCATCCCGTCTATCTCCTCCAGCCGCTCTACAACCTTCTGCTGATGGGCTTCTTCGAGTGGGGCGTGGCGATGCACGATCTCAACGGCGAGGCGATCCTCGCCGGTGAGAAGCCCAAGGCCCAGGTCATCGATGAGCTCAAGGCGATCGGCGTGAAGGCCCGCAACCAGATCGTCAAGGACTACGTGGCCTTCCCGGCCCTGTCGGCCCTCGCCGGCCTCGCGGCCGGACGCGGATCGAGGAAGTCCGCCGAACGCTCGTTCAAGTCGACCCTCGCGGCCAACTTCACGGCCAACATCGTGCGCAACGTGTGGTCGTACTCGATCATCTTCTGCGGGCACTTCCCCGACCAGACGTACACGTTCGACGAGGAGGAGGTGGCCGAGGAGACGCGTGGCGGCTTCTACGTGCGCCAGCTGCTGGGCTCAGCGAACATCGACGGCGGCCCGCTGTTCCACCTGATGGCCGGCAACCTGAGCTTCCAGGTCGAGCACCACCTCTACCCCGACATGCCCTCGAGCCGCTACGCCGAGATCGCTCCGCGCGTGCGAGACGTGTGCCGCCGCTACGGGTTGCCCTACAACACGGGACCGCTGCACAAGCAGCTCGGCACCGTGCACCGCACGATCCTGCGGCTGGCGTTCCCCGGCGGCAAGGTGCGCCCCAAGCCGGGGCCCTACCGTCCCGAGCCCGTATGAGGACTCGACGGCGGCCCGCGACGCTCAGCAGCCCGTGATGCCGCCGTCGAGCGGGATGGTCGTGCCCGTCACGTAGGCCCCGGCGCGTGACGCGAGAAAGCGGGTCAGCCCCACGACGTCGTCGGGGCGTCCAATGCGTCCGAGCGGCACCGACTGCTCGATCATCTCGCGTGACTCGGGATTGTCGAGGGCGAAGGCCATCATCTTGCTCTCAAATGGGCCCGGGGCGATCGCGTTGACCGTGACGTGCTCGGAGGCCAGGCGCTTGGCGAGGTGGCGCGTCAGCATGTGCACCGCTGCCTTGCTCGCGCTGTAGCTGTAGTTCTCGATCGCCGGTGTGCGCAGGCCGTCGATCGATCCGATGTTGATGACCCGCGCCGGGTCATCGGGCTCGGCCGCGGCGCGCAGGGCGGGCAGCAGCGCCACCGTCAGGTGGAAGACGCCCTCGACGTTGGTGGCGAGCACCTTCTCCCACCCGAGCGCCGGGAACTCCTCGAGAGGGGCGCCCCAGACGACGCCGGCATTGTTGACGAGGATGTCGAGGGCCTGGAAGCGCGCGTGCGTCGCCGCAGCCAGCGCCGCAGCGCCGTCCGGCTGTGCGACGTCGCCCGGGATCGCCTCACACACGCCGAACTCCGAGAGCATCTTCGCCGAGGCCTCGACGTCCGCGCTCTTGCGCGAGGAGATGATCACGTGTGCCCCGGCTTCGACGAGGCCGCGGGCGATCATCAGGCCGATGCCGCGAGACCCGCCCGTGACGAGCGCGGTCTTGCCGGAGATGTCGAACAGATCGCTCACGTGTCTAGTCCGCGAAGTCCGCCGGGCGCTTCTCGAGGAAAGCGGCCACCGCCTCCGGCACGGCGATGCCGAACGTGGCCATGATCTGCTGGCGGTCCTCGTACTCGATCGCCGCCTGCTCGGAGGCGATCTCCAGCGCCGTCCACATTCCCTGCTTGGTCAGGCGCACACCCCACGGCGCCAGCGCCGCGATCTGGACGGCGGCCTCGAGCGCCCGGTCGGCGAGCACGCCGTCGCCCACCACGTCGGCCACGAGACCGATCCGAAGGGCCTCCTCGGCTCCGAGTCGCCGTCCGGTCAGCATCAGCTCGTGCGAGCGCGAGGCGCCGATTAGACGCGGCAGCAGCCAGCTCGTGCCCATGTCGCAGTTGGACACGCCGATGTTGA
>DAIRTT010000046.1:0-5624 GCA_036803745.1 Solirubrobacteraceae bacterium
CGGTCGAGCCGAGCGCGCCGCACTTGATCAGAGCGTCGATCGCCTTCTTGTTGACCGTGCGGCCGTCGACGCGCTCACAGAAGTCCCAGATCGAGGTGAAGTCCCCGCCCTCCATCCGTGCGCGTTTGATCGCCTCGACCGCCTGATAGCCGACGCCCTTGACCGCATCGAGGCCGAAGCGGATGGCACCGACCAGGCTCTCCGAGCTCGCGGCCCCGACCGTGAACTCGTGATCGGAGAGGTTGACGTCCGGGGGCATGATCTCGATGCCCATCTCCTCGCAGCGGGCCACGAAGAAGGGGACCTTGTCCTTGGTCGACATGACCGAGGAGATCAGCGCCGCCATGTACTCGGCCGGGTGGTTCGCCTTCAGCCAGGCGGTCCGGTAGGAGATCAGCGCGTAGCAGGCGGCGTGACTCTTGTTGAACGAGTAGTCGGCCGACTTCTCGTTGGTCTGCCACAGGAACTCGATCACCTCGTTGCGGGTCCCGGATGCCCTGCAGCCCTCGACGAACTCGGGCTTTAGGTCGGCCATCGCCGCCCTGTTCTTCTTGCCGATCGCCTTGCGCAGATCGTCCGCCTTGGCGCCAGAGAAGCCGGCCAGCTCCTTGGAGATCTGCATCGCCTGCTCCTGGTAGAGGATGACCCCCTTGGAGGATTCGAGGATGCCGCGGAGGCGGTCGTCGGGGTAGGTGATCGATTCGGGGTTGCGCTTGCCGCGCGCATACACCGGGATCTGGTCCATCGCGCCAGGGCGATAGAGGGCGCCGAGCGCCACGAGGTCGTTGAATTCGTCCGGGCCGACCTTCTTGAGGGCCTCTCGCATGCCCTCGGACTCAAACTGGAAGACGCCGGTCGAGTCGCCGCGCGCGAGCATCTCGTAGGTCGCCTCATCGTCGAGCGGGAGCGTCGTCATGTCCGGGCGCTGTGAGCTGGAGCGCTCGATGATGTCGAGTGCGTCCTCGATCACGTCGAGGTTGCGCAGGCCGAGGAAGTCCATCTTGAGGATGCCGATCTCCTCGATGGGCTTCATCGAGAACTGCGTCACCGTCCGGTACACCCGGTCACCGTTCTCGTCGGTCCCCGCGTCGGCCAGCTGCAGCGGCACGATGTCCGTCAGCGGCCGGTCGGCGATGACGACGGCGGCGGCATGGATCGAGGAGTTACGCACGATCCCCTCGAGGCCCTGGGCGACGTCGACGATCTGACGCGCCGTCGGGTCCTCGTCGCAGGCCTTGCGCAGCGGCTGTCCCGGCTTCATGCAGTCCTCGAAGGAGGGCGAGCGACCCATGATCGGATCGGGGATCAGCTTGGCCAGGCGGTCGCCGGCGCCGTAGTCATAGCCGAGTACCCGGGCGGCGTCGCGCGTGGCCGCCCGCGGGAACATCTTGCCGAAGGTCACGATCTGGGCGACCGACTCGCGACCGTACTTCTCGGTCACGTAGCGCATCACCCTCTCGCGGCCCCGCACCGAGAAGTCGATGTCGATATCGGGCATCGACACGCGCTCGGGGTTCAGGAAGCGCTCGAACAGCAGGTCGTAGCGCAGCGGATCGACATCGGTGATGGCCAGGCAGTAGGACACGATCGACCCGGCGGCCGAGCCGCGGCCCGGCCCCACGGCGATGCCGTTCTCCTTGGCGAACTTGACGAAGTCCCAAACGATCAGGAAGTAGGCGTTGAAGCCCATCCGATCGATCACCGCTAGCTCTGTCTCCATGCGCTCGAGCGCATGTGCGGGCGGCGGGTCCCCGTAGCGCAGCCGCACGCCTTTCTCGACCTGGTCGCGAAGGTAGTCGCGCTCGCTGCGCCCGTCGGGTGTCTCGAAGCTAGGGATCAGCTGCTTGCCCAGCTCGATCTCCACCGAGCATCGCTCCGCGATCTCGAGTGTGCTCGCGATCGCCTCGGGCCACTCGGCGAACGCGGCGATCATTTCGCCGCTGTCGCGCAGGTAGAACTCGTTCGTGTCGAACGTCAGCTTGGGCGCGGCGATCGTGCTCTTGGTCTGCACGCACAGCAGCGCCGTGTGGTGCTCGTAGTCCTCGCGCCGGAGATAGTGGACGTCGCCGGTGCCTACCAGGCTGCCGCCGACCTCCTGGGCGATCCGGACGATGCCCTCGTTGCACTTGTCCTGCGGCGCGAGACCGTTCTTCTGGACCTCGAAGTAGACGTTCCCGGCACCAAAGACGTTGAGCAGTTCGTCGGCGTGCTCGCGGGCGTCCTGCGGGCGGTCCTGCAGCAGCCGCTGGCAGAAGCGCGAGGCCAGGCAGCCGGTCAGCGCGATCACGCCCTCGGAGTGGCGCTCGACCTGGGCCATGTCGACGGTGGGCTTGCCGCGCTGCAGCCCCTCGAGGAAGCCCGCCGAGGAGAGCTTGACGAGGTTGCGGTAGCCCGCGTCGTCGGCCGCCAGGAGGGTCAGGTGGTTGCGCTCCGCCCGCATCGAGGAGCCCGCCGTGTGGTCCTCGACGAGGTAGATCTCACAGCCGACGATCGGCTTGACGCCGTGCTTCCTGGCCGCCTTGTAGAGCTCGACGGCGCCGTTCATGACGCCGTGATCGGTGAGACCCAGCGCCGGCTGGCCGAACTCGGCCGCGCGTTCGGCGAGCGCTTCGATCTTGCACGCCCCGTCGAGCAGCGAGTACTCGGAGTGGACGTGCAGATGGGCGCAGGACGGGGTGCTCACTGAACTGGATGCTAGGCGCCCGAGCGGCGGTGCCTCAACGCCCCCGCCGCTGTTTGCGTCGATTCCTCAAGCGGCCGATCAGCGACATGCTGTGCTTGTGGGGCGGGCGCTCCAGAAAGGTGACCCGCGGGATGGCCGGTGGCCCCGCGGCCGCCTCGGCCCGCGCCCTCAGGCGCTCGACCGCGTCGGCCAGGGCCTCGGCCATCTCGGCACCGCGGTTCTCCTCCGGGCCGCCGGCTCGCACCGCTGCGGCGCCGCTCGGGCGCACGCCCACCGACGGACCATCTACCACGGGGGGCGGCGTCTCGGGGGCCGGGATGAGGGGAGCTTGGGTGCCCGGGACCGGCGGGGGCGCGACCGGCGCGGGCCGCGCGGGCGGAGCCGGCACGCGCGGAGGTGGCGCCGAGGAGACGGAGGACACGGGTGACTGGGTGCGCGCGGCCGCGAGGAGGCGCTGGACGATGCCGCGTATGTCGCCGAGCAGCCCCTCCATCTGGCGATGACCCTGGCGCATCGCCAGGAGCTGGCGCTCGGAGCGCTCGCGTGCGGCGCGCTCGTCCTCGAGACCTCGCTGCATCTGAGCAACGCGCTCCTCGAGCGCCGTCAGGCGCGACTCGAGCGCGAGCTCGGCGCGCCTGAGGGCGACGCCCTCGGCGGCCGCGGTCTGCTCCGCCTCGGCGAGCTGGCGCTGGATCGCCTCCAGACGCACGCCCAGCTCGCGGGCGCCGTCCTCGCTCGCGGCCAACCGCCGGGCGATCGACTCGGTCTCCGCGCGGTTGTCGCGCTCGGCGCCGAGCAGGCGATCCTCGGCCTCGACACGCAGCTGCTGCTCGGCGTACTCGCGCTGCTTGACGCGCCGGAGCTCATGCTCGCGCTCAAGCGCGGCGCCGCGTTCGGAGTCGAGCAGTTCGGCCAGGCGCCGCTGCTCCTCCTCGGCCTCCGCGAGCCGATGCTGGAGGGTCGAGACATGGCGTTCCAGCGTCTGCACCGTCGCCTCGGCCGCCTCCGCCCGGCGCACCAGGGCGGCCTCGCCGCTGTCGATCGCGCGGCGCGCCCGGCGCTCTGCCAGCAGGTCGCCCTCGCTGCGTCCGGCCCTCACCTCGGCCGGCCCTTCAGGAGGGCCACCGGGGTCGAACCCGGGCGTGTCTTTGCCGTCGGCGATCACCTTGCCCGTCAAGTTAGGGCCAGCGCCGGACGACCAGCCCGGCGGACGTGCGCCGGGCTCAGGCGGCCAGACGGCGGGCGAGGATCGCCGCACCGCCGACGGCCGCGAGGGCCGACAGCACCGAGACGGCCAGTGCCCGCGAGGAGGGCAGACGCTTGCGGAGGTACCACTTGCCGCCCTGCCAGACGGCGAAGCCGAGGATCTTGTAGCCGGTCCCGTTCATCGCGTGGATGCTACCGGCACCGGCTACTCGTTATGCAGGCGCCAGGCCATGCGCGACTGCAGCGACCACAGCTCGATGAATCCGGGCGAGGCCGACTGTGAGAACAGCCCTCCCGACTCCGAGAACGATGCGAGAGCGGCGTCGTAGACCGCGTTCTCCGAGCTGCGGGTGATCACCCGGGCGCTGCCCTTGTAGAGCTTCATGCCGATCGTGCCCGTGACACGCTCGTTGACGCGGTCCATGTAGGCGTCGAGGTCGGCGCGCAGTGGCTCCCACCACAGGCCGGCGTAGACGAGGTAGGCCCACTGGCGGTCGAGTTGAGGCTTGAACTGGTTCTCGTGGATCGTGCACACGAGCCGCTCGAGCTCCTGGTGGGCGGGCAGCACGATCGCCGCGGCGGGCGCCTCGTAGATGTCCCTTACCTTCAGGCCGACGATCCGGTCCTCGATGTGGTCGACGATTCCGACGCCGTGACGCGCGCCGACGTCGGCGACGCGTTCGATCAGCTCGACCAGGCCGAGCCGCTCCCCGTCGAGCGAGACGGGGATGCCGGCCTCGAAGCCGAGCTCGATCTGCTCCGGCTCGTCGGGCGCCTCCTCGGGCCGGGTGACGAGCTGGAAGACATCGTCCTCGGGCGCGTGCGCGAGATCCTCGATCCAACGGCCCTCCGAGGAGCGGCCCCACAGGTTGTCGTCGATCGAGTACGGGGTCGCCTCGGTACCGCCCTTGACGGGGATGGCGTGCTCACGCGCGTAGGCGATCTCCTCCTCGCGGCCCATCTGCCAGGAGCGGACGGGCGCGATCACCTTCAGCTCCGGAGCGAGCGTCGCCACGGTCGCGTCGATGCGCACCTGGTCGTTGCCCTTGCCGGTGCACCCGTGGGCGATCGTGTCGCACTGGGCGCGACGTGCGTACTCGACGGCCAGCTTGGCGATCAGCGGACGCCCGAGGGCGGTGAACAGCGGATAGCCGCCGCCGTAGAGCGCGTTGGCCCTGATCGCGGGCGCGAGGTACTCGCGGGCGAACTCCTCGCGCGCGTCGAGGACGTGGCAGTCCAGAGCGCCGAGCTTGAGCGCCTTGCCGCGGATCACCTCGTAGTCCTCGCCGGGTTGACCGAGGTTGACCGTCAGGCAGACGACCTCGGCGCCGTAGGAGTCCTGGATCCACTTGAGCATGACGCTCGTGTCGAGCCCGCCCGAGTACAGGAGCAGGACGCGGTGAACCTGCTTGGGATCGGCCTCGTATGAGGCGCTGCGCGTGTCGGGTATGTCGGTCTCGCGGCTCACGGGCCCGCATCGTATCCGCGTGCGCGTTCCATCAGCGGATAGCGCACCGGCCCCTTGATGAAGCCGAAGCGCTCGTACAGGCCGCCCGCGTCGGCCGTGTGGAGCAGCCAGTGGACGTCCGCCAGCTCGCCGCCGTCGAGGATCTCGCGGACCAGCTCGACGCCCAGGCCGCGCCCGCGGTGCGCCGAGAGGATGTAGACGTCGGCGAGATAGGCGACGGTCGCGCCGTCGGAGACCGCGCGACCGAAACCGACCTGCGCCTCGGCG
>DAIRTT010000046.1:5634-15769 GCA_036803745.1 Solirubrobacteraceae bacterium
CGCGGTCGTGGCCGTCCTGGCCCATCTTCGCCACCAGAATGCGCGGCGGCCGGCCTTCGTTTTCGGCGAAGGCGGCGATCATGGCGATGACGCGCCGGTTGGCGTCGCTTTCGTCGCCGGCCTCGGCGAGGTAGACGCCGACGACCCGCAGAGACCCTGCGATGGTCTGCTCGACGAGCTCCCGCGAGCGACCACGGCCCCAGTAGGACTCGCCGCTGATGTAGGCGTGCACGGCGCCCACGTCGATCCGCGCGCGGTCGTCGTCGACCTCGTAGCCACCGGGCAGCTCGCGCGCCACGGACTCAGCTCTCCAGGGTCGCCGCAAGGCGCGTGAGGGCCTCCCCCACATCGTCGTCGCTGACATTCAGGGGCGGCAGCAGCCGCAGTGTGGTGGGGCCCGTCGCGTTGAGCACCAGGCGCTGTTCGAGCAGCGCCCGCCTGGCGATCTCGGGAGCCGGCACGTCGAGCTCGCAGGCGAGCATCAGCCCGCGCCCGCGCACGGCGGTCACGTGCGGCAGCGCCTCGAGGCCGGCCGCGAGGTGGCCACCGCGCTCGCGCACGTCGGCGAGCAGCCCGGCATCGTCGGTCAGCTCGAGCGCGATGAGACCGGCGGCGGCGATGACCGGCCCACCGGCGAAAGTCGAGCCGTGGTCGCCGGGCTGGAGCACATCGGCGAGGCGCTCGCCGGTGACGAGCGCACCGATCGGCAGACCGCCGCCGAGCGCCTTGGCCGTCGTGAGGGCATCGGGTCGGACGCCCGTCTGCTCATATGCCCACAGCGTGCCCGTCCGCCCCATGCCGGTCTGGATCTCATCGAAGACGAGCGCCGCGCCGTGCTCGTCACATGCCTCGCGTGCGGCCGCGAGCAGCTCCTCGGATAGGACGTGGACGCCGGTCTCGCCCTGGATCGGCTCGAGCAGGACCGCCGCGGTGTTCGCATCGACCGCCGCGCGCAGCGCCGCCGGGTCGGGAGCGACGGCACGAAAGCCGGGCACCAGCGGGGCGAACGGCGCCTGCTTGGACTCCTGGGGAGTGGCCGACAGGGCGCCGTAGGTGCGCCCGTGGAAGGCGCCCTCGAGGACGACCACGTCGCCGCCCCGGCGCGCCTTGCGCACGAGCTTGATCGCCGCCTCGTTGGCCTCGGCGCCGGAGTTGCAGAAGAACACCTTGCCGCCCAGGCTCGAGGCCGACAGCCGCCCGGCGAGGCGCATCGCAGGCTCGGTGTAGTAGAGGTTGCTCACATGCATCAGCCGCCCGGCCTGCTCGCGTATGGCGGCGACGATCCGCGGGTGGCAGTGCCCGAGGCTTGTCACCGAGATCCCGCAGAGGAAGTCGAGGTACTCGTTGCCGTCGGAGTCCCAAAGTCGGGTGCCCTGACCGCGCACGAACTCGACGGGCGCCCGCGCATATGAGCCGATCACGCTCTCGCGCTCGAGCGCCTGGAGGGCGGCGAGACTCACGCTGAAGAAGCCTCGATCTTGGTGCCGATCCCCGCGTCGGTGAACAGCTCGAGCAGCAGCGAGTGGGCGATCCGCCCGTCGAGGATGTGGGCGGCGCTGACGCCGTTGTCGATCGCATCGACGCACGCCTCGAGCTTGGGGCGCATGCCGCCGCCGAGACCGGCGAGCGCGTCGCGCACCTCGGACGCGCTCGCCTGGCCGATCAGGCTGGCGGGATCTGAGGGGTCGCGCAGCCAACCGGGCACATCTGTGAGGAACATGACTTTGTAGGCGCCGAGCGCACCGGCGACCGCGCCGGCGGCCTCGTCGGCGTTGACGTTGTAGGAGTTCCCGTCGCGGTCGGCCCCCACGGAGGCGATGACCGGGATGTAGTCGCTCGCGATGTGCTCGATCACGCCGACGTCGACGCGCTCGATGCGCCCGACGAACCCGATGTCCTCGCCGTCGGGGGCACTCCGCCGCACGACCCTGAAGAGCGAGCCGTCGTCGCCGCACAGCCCGACGGCCGGCTGGCCGTGGCGGTTCAGGCGCAGGACGATCTCCTTGTTGACCTTGCCGACGAGGACCATCTTGGCCACCTCGACGGTGTCGGCGTCGGACACGCGCAGCCCCCCCACGAAGCGGACGGGCAGGCCGAGGCGCTCCATGTAGCCGGTGATCTCCGGCCCGCCGCCGTGAACCACGATCGGGTTGAGGCCGACGTACTTGAGCAGCACGACGTCGCGCGCGAACTCCTCGCGCAACGCCTCGTCCTCCATCGCCGCGCCGCCGTACTTGATCACGACCGTCCGTCCATGGAACTCGCGGATGTAAGGCAGCGCCTCGAGCAGCGTCCCGACGTCACGCATGGAAGCGCCCTCCGATCACGTTGTGTAATCCGCGTTGATTGTCACGTACTCATGCGAGAGGTCGGAGAAGAAGACCTCGGTCTCGGCGCCCTCGCCGGGGAGGGTGATGTCGTATTCGACCTCGTCGCGCTGGACGGCGGCGTCGAGGGCGGCCCGGTCGTGTGGGATGGCGGCGCCACCGATGCACACGGAGATCCCCTCGATCGAGATGTCGACGGGGAGCGGGGCGGTCCCGGGAAGGGCGGCGCCGACGGCCTGGACGATGCGCCCCCAGTTGGGGTCGCCGCCGTGGAGGGCGGCCTTGACGAGCGGCGAGTTGGCGACGGCGCGGGCGACGGCCTCGGCTCCGGCGTGGTCTCCGCCGCGGACGACCACGCGGGCGCTCCTGCGGGCTCCCTCGCCGTCGGCGACCATCATGATGGCGAGCGCGCGAAGGAGCGCATCGAGCGCCTCGCCGAAGTGCAGCTCGTCCTCGCTCTCGGCGGCGACGCTCACGCCGCTGGAGCCCGAGCACATGAGGATGGCGGTGTCGTTGGTCGAGAGCTGGCCGTCGACGGAGGCACGGTCGAAGGAGCGTTTGACGCAGACTCCGAGCAGCAGGTCGGCGGTCTCGGCCGTCAGCGCGGCGTCGGTCTCGACGAAGCAGAGCATCGTGGCGAAGCGGGGGGAGATCATGCCGGCGCCCTTGCACTGGGCGCTGAGGCGAACCGTGCCGGATGGCAGCTCGACCTCCAGGTTGGCCCGCTTCTCGAACGCGTCGGTCGTCTGGATCGCCTGCTGGAAGGAGCTGTCGCCCCCCTGCTCGAGGCGCCCGCGGGCCGCGAGGATCCCCTTGAGCATGGCGTCGACGGGCAGGTTCTGGCTGATGCCCCCGGTCGAGGCGAGCGCCACCTCGGCCGGCTCGACGCCGGCGGCCAGCGCGGCGGCGCCCTGTGTCTTGGCGGCGTCGTCGAGGCCGCGGCGGCCGGTCGCGGCGTTGGCGCAGCCGGCGTTTGCGAGGACGACGCGCAGGGCGTCGAGACGGCAGCGCTCAGAGGTGACGAGGACCGGCGCGGCGGGGGTGCCCGAGGCGGTGAAGCGGGCAGCGCTGACGGGCGTCTCGGCGTCACAGACGAGCAGCCCGACGTCGGGGTTGCCGCTCGGCTTGATCCCGGCCGCGACGCCGGCGGCGCGGAACCCGCCCGGCAGGCCTGCATCGAGCCCGAGTTCGCGCACACGCGGCGGCGCCGGCACCCAGCGCGAGCGGAAGAAGGCGGTGTCGGGAGCGCTGTGGGGGGTGCTCATGTGAGCCCCGCAGTCTCGTCGAGCCCGAACATGAGGTTGAGATTCTGGACGGCCTGGGAGGACGTGCCCTTCCAGAGGTTGTCGATCGCCGAGAACACGAGCACCTTGCCTGTGTGGGCGTCGGCGGCGGCGAAGATGCGGCAGAAGTTGGTCTCGCGCACCTCGCGCACGCCGGGCGGCCCGTCGGCGATCTCGACGAACGGCTCGCCGGAATAGGCGGCGTCGAAGAGCTCGGCCAGCTCGGCCTCGCCGACGGTGCGGGTGGTGGTGACGTAGCAACTGGCCATCTCGCCCTGGTCGAGCGGCACGAGGTGAGCCTGGAACTGGACCGGGAGCTCCGCGCCGAGCAACGCGAGCTGCTCCTCGATCTCGGGCGTGTGGCGATGGGCGCCGACCTTGTAGGGAAGGATGTTCTCGCCCGCCATCGACAGGTGGGTCGTCTCGTCGAACGCGCGCCCGGCGCCGGAGATGCCCTGCTTGGCATCGATCACGACGTCGGCGATCAGTCCGGCGCGGGCAAGCGGCGCGAGGCCGAGCAGCGAGGCGGTCGGGTAGCAGCCGGGGTTGGCGACGATCCCGGCACCGGCGATCCGCTCTCGGTGCAGCTCGGCGAGGCCATATATGGCGCCGGCGAGAAGCTCGGGCCGTGGGTGCTCGCCGTACCAGCGCTCGTAGGTCTCGAGCGAGGCGAGGCGGAAGTCGGCGCTCAGATCAACGACCCGCGCGCCGCGCATGCGCAGCTCTGCGACAGTCGGCGCGGCGGCGGCGTGTGGGTAGGCGACCACGGCCGCGTCGAGCTCGCCGACCCGCTCGAGGTCGAGCTGTTCGATCGTGAGCGGCACGCGGTAGCGCGGGTAGAGGTCCTGGAGGCGACGCCCGACCTCCGAGCGGCCGGTCACGGCGACGAGCTCGAAGCCGGGGTGGCGCCAGAGCAGCTCGGCCGCCAGCGCACCGGCGAACCCGGTGGCGCCTGCGACGAGCACCCGCGGCGAGCCGGCACCGACCGGCTGGATGGAGTCAGCCGCCACGAAGCTCGCCCCCGATCTCGGCGAGCGCGGCGACGATGCGGGCCCGGGGCGCGGCGACGTCCTCGTCGGTCAACGTCCGCTCGAGCGCGCGGAAGGACAGTGCGAGGGCGAGCGAGCGGCGTCCCTCGCCGACCTGCTCGCCGGTGTAGACGTCAAAGATCTCGGCCGTGTCGAGGCTGGATCCGCCCTCGGCCCGCACGCGCTCGAGGACCGTGTCGGCCGCGACCGAGTCGGGCAGCGTGACCGCGAGATCCTGGCGCAGCGGCGGGAAGGGGCCAAAGGCGCGGAAGGAGACGACCGGCTGCGCGAGCTCGGCGATCCTGCCGAGGTCGACGGCGAAGGCGACCGTGCGCTCGAGGTCCCACGCGTCGGCGACGAGCGGGTGGACCTCCCCGAGGAAGCCGAGCGGCTGCCCTCCGGCGAGCACGGCGGCGCTGCGGCCGGGGTGCAGGAACGGCCAGCTTCCCGCATGCACCGACCATTCGAGGCCGAAGCGGTCGAGCAGGGCAGCGAGGAGTGCCTTGGCGGCGAAGAAGTCGGCGCTCGCCTGTTCTCCGCGCCAGGATCGGCGCGCCATCGCGCCGGTGAGCAGCACACCGAGGCCGTGGTGCTCGTCGGCCAGCGGGCCATCGCTCGCGCGATACACGGTGCCGGACTCGAAGATCGCGACGTCGGGACCGTTGCGCGCGACGTTGTGGCGGGCGGCGTCGAGCAGCGAGCCGAGGAGCGTGGGGCGCATGATCGACATGCCGTCGGAGAGCGGGTTCTCGACGGCCACGACCCGGCGCATCGGATGATCGGCCGGCAGGCGCAGGCGGTCGAGCAGGCCGGGCTCGGCGAAGCTCCAGCCGACGATCTCGTGCAGGCCGCGGCCGACCATCGCGTCCTCGGCGAGCCGCCGGACGCGCTGGGCGTGGCTGAGCCGCCCTGCCGCTCCCCGGCGTGCCGGCAGCGTGGCCGGCAACCGCTCGAGGCCGTCGATCCTGGCGACCTCCTCGATCAGGTCGATCTCGCGAGTGACGTCGTCGCGGCGAAGCGCGGGCACGCTGACGCTGAGACCCTCGGTGCTGAGCTGCGAGGCGAAGTCGAGCGCGCGCAGGATCGACGCCTGACGTTCGACCGGCACCTCGACGCCGAGGATCGCGCGCACGCGCGTCTCGCGCAGGCCGATGATCTGCCCGCGGTGCGGCTCCGCCCCGATGTCGATTGTCCCGTGAGCGAGCGTGGCGCCGCACAGCTCGACCATCAGCCGGCCGGCGAGGATCTGGGCGTGCATGCACTGCTCGGGCTGGAGGCCCTTCTCGAAGCGCCCCGAGGCCTCGCTGCGCAGGCCGAGCGCCCAGGAGGTGCGATGGATGTTGGGGCCGTTCCAGGTCGCGACCTCGAGCAGCACGCGGCTGGTGCCGGGCTCGACCTCCGAGCGCGCGCCCCCCATCAGCCCGGCGATCGAGGTGGGACCGTCGGCGTCCTCGATGAGCACCATCTCGCTGTCGAGCGTCCGCGTCTGGCCGTCGAGCGTCTGCACCTGCTCCCCGTCGCGCGCCCGGCGGACGCTCAGCGTGGCGCCTGCGACGCGGTCGAGGTCGAAGGCGTGGAGCGGCTGGCCGGTGAGCAGCATGATGTAGTTGGTGATGTCGACGACGTTGTTGATCGTGCGCTGACCCGCGGCCGCCAGTCGCGCCTTGAGCCATTGGGGCGAGGGCCCGATCGTGACGTTCTCGAACATCCGCGCGGTGAAGCGCGGGCACAGCTCGGGACACTCGACGGCGACCTGCACACCGGAGACAGGCCCCTCGCTGCCCGGATCCTGACGCCACGGCTCATCGGCCAGCGGCGCGCCGGTGGCGGCGTGCAGCTCGCGTGCGACCCCGAACACACCGAGACAGTCGGGCCGGTTGGGCGTGATCTCGAGCTCGATCACGTCCATCGAGATCGGCAGCACGTCCGCGAGGGGCGTGCCGGGCGCAAACTCTGCGTCGAGCGTCTCGAGCACCATGATCCCCTCCCCGCCCGAGCCGAGGTCGAGCTCGCTCTCGGACAGGATCATCCCTTCGGAGACGACGCCCCGGAGCTTGGCCCGCTTGAGCTTGGTCCCATCGGGCATGACCGCGCCGGGCGTGGCCACCGCCACGGTCTGCCCGGCGGCCACATTGGGCGCGCCGCAGACGATGCTCGCCGGCCCCGACTCCTCGCCGATGTCGACCGTGCAGACCTTCAGCCGGTCGGCTTCGGGATGCTGCTCGGCCGACAGCACCCGGCCGACGACGAAGTTCTCGGTCGACGCCACGCCGTGATGGTGGATCGCCTCGACCTTGGTCCCGGTCATCGTCAGCCGCTCCTCGATCTGGCCGACGTCGAGCGGCGGATCGCAGTATTCGCGCAGCCAGGGAAGCGGAACTCTCATGAGAACTGCTCCAGGAAGCGGAGGTCATTCTCGTAGTAGAGCCGCAGGTCGGGCACCCCGTGCTTGAGCATGGCGATGCGCTCGATGCCCATGCCCCACGCGAAGCCCTGGACCTTCTCGGGGTCATAGCCGGGCGAGTTGTGCTCGTTGATGGGCACGTGGGCATAGACGTTTGGGTCGACCTGGCCGGCGCCGAGCACCTCGAGCCAGCCCTCGCCCTTGCACAGGTAACAGCGGGCGCCGTCGGCGAGGAAGCCCTTGCCGGAGCAGTTGAAGCACGACACGTCGACCTCGACGCTGGGCTCGGTGAAGGGGAAGAAGTGCGGTCGCAGGCGCACGTCGCGCTCCTCGCCGAAGACGGCCCTGGCGAACTCGAGCAGCGTGCCCTTGAGATCGGCGAGCGTGATGTCCTCGTCGACGGCGAGCCCCTCGATCTGGTGGAACTGGGGTGTGTGCGTGGCGTCCGAGTCGGGCCGGTAGACGCGGCCGGGGATGACGACGTAGAGCGGCGGCGGATGGGCCTCCATGGCGCGGACCTGCATCGGCGAGGTATGGGTACGAAGGACGGCCTGCTCGGAGATATAGAACGTGTCGGTCCGCGCCCGCGCCGGGTGGGTGGGGCTGTGGTTGAGGGCGTCGAAGTTGTAGTGAACGGTCTCGATCTCGGGGCCTTCCATGACGGTGAAGCCGAGGCCGAGGAAGATGTCTTCGAGCTCGCGCGTGGTGGCCGTGAGGACGTGCAGGCGCCCGAGCGGCTGGGGAGGCGCCCCGGGCAGCGTGACGTCGACGCGGTCGGCCTGCAGGCGGGCGTCGAGCTCGCCGGCAGCGAGCTCGGCGGAGCGCGCGGCGATGAGGGCCTCGAGCGCCTGGCGGGCCTGGTTGGCGGCGTTGCCGACGGGGCCGCGCTGCTCGGCCGGCAGCGAGGCGACCTCGCGCAGCAGCTGGGGCAGCTCGGCCTTGCGCCCGAGGTGGCGCACGCGCAGGTCCTCCAGCTCGTGGCTCGAGGAGGCGGCGGCGATCTGGCTCTCGGCCTCCTCGCGAAGCTGCTGGATGCGTTCGATCATGACGCGGGGACCCTAGATGGTCTGCGGGTCATCTCGTAGAGCGCCACGGTGGCCGCCATGGCCGCGTTGAGCGACTCCGAGGAGATCGGGATGTGGGCGACGCGGTCACAGGCGGCCACGACATCCTCGGGGAGGCCATCGCGCTCGGCGCCCACGAGCAGTGTGAGCGACGGCTGGTGCTCTCCGTCCTCGCCGCGCAGCGGCTCGCCGGCGCCGGCCACGAGCGCGACCCGCTGCCCGGGCAGCTCGTTGACGTTCCCCACGCGGGCGAGGGTGACACTGAAGATCGCTCCCATGCTCGCCCGCACCGCCTTGGGCCCGTGGGGGTCCGCGCACGAGGGGCCGAGCGCGACGCAGGATGCGCCGAACGCCTCGGCCGAGCGCAGGACGGTCCCCACGTTGCCGGGGTCCCCGACGCCGTGGAGGTAGACGCACAGCGGTCCGACGGCCGGGCCCCATCGCTGCTCGTAGACCCCAATCACCCGCGTGCCCGATCCGAGCGAGGAGACACCCGCGAGAGCCGGGGCCTCGACATCGTGGAAGCCGGACTCCCCCAGGCCGCTGCCGGCGAGGCGGTAGCCCTCGAGGGCGGGTCTGCCCGCGCGCTCGGCGGCAGCGAGCAGATCCTCACCCTCGGCCAGGAAGCGGCCGTGGCGAGCGCGCTCGCGGCGGGTGTGAAGCCGGCGCAGGGCCTTGAGCCTGGGATTCTGGGGGGAGGCGATGGTGGTCATGTCTGTCGCGATCGTGAGTTTCGGTTCGGGGCGGGTGAAGATTGATGAATTGGAGGGGTGGCGGGTGAGGAGCTGCGGTCGGTGGGGATCGATGGGTCGGGCCGGGGAACAAAAAGGGCGCCGTCCTTTTCAGGAGCGACGCCCGGGAGGCTGTCAGTCGGTGCCGGTGCCTCCGGCCGAGCCGGAGGTCAGGCTGCCGACGCCTCGCGGGCGACCTCGGTGAAACGTCGGAAGGTGTCCGCGTCGCGGACGGCGATGTCGGCGAGGACCTTGCGGTCGAGCTCGACGCCGGCCAGCTTGAGGCCGTGCATGAACTGCGAGTAGCTCATGCCGTTGATCCGCGCGGCGGCATTGATCCGGGTGATCCACAGGCGCCTGAAGTCGCGCTTGCGGTTGCGCCGGTCGCGGTAGGCATAGGCGTCGGCCTTGAGCAGGGCCTCCTTGGCGCGCTTGTAGTTCGAGTGCGCCTCGCCGCGGAAGCCCTTGGTCAGCTCGAGTGTCGCGCGGCGCTTCTTGCGCGCGTTGACGGACCGCTTGACGCGCGTCACTTGCCCACCCCGAGCATGCGCTTGATGCGGGGAACATCATCCTCATGGACGATCGCCGGCCGGCCGAGGGCGCGCTTCTTTTTGGGCGACTTCTTCTCGAGGATGTGGCTCGTGAAGGGATGCCGTCCGCGGACCTTGCCTGAGGCCGTGACTTTGAAGCGCTTCTTCGCGCCGGAGTGTGTCTTCATCTTGGGCATGGGCTATCGGCCGTCGATTATGGCACGGCCGTGCCGGCGGCGGCGGCGCCGCCCGCCTCGGCGGGGTCCTCGGAGGCTGCCTCGGGTGCTGCTGAGACGGCCTCCTCGCCGTCGTCCAGGGCCTCGACCTCGGCCTCCTCGGGCGTCTCCTCCGCGCTGACCGGGCTCGGTGCGGCGTCCTCGGCGGGCGCCGGTGCGGCATCATCCGGGGGCGCCTGTGCGACGTCATCCGCGGGCGCCTGTGCAGCGTCATCGGTCGGGGCGCTCACGTGCTCGCCGTCGGGCGTCTCCTCCCCCTCCTCGGCTCCATCCATGCCCACGCTGCCGGTCAGGACGGCTTTGGAGGGCGCCATCATCATCGTCATGTTGCGGCCTTCCTGCATCGGCCGCTGCTCGACGACTCCGAGCTCGGCGAGCTCCTCGGCCAGACGGTCGAGGATCATCGTGCCGCGCTCGGGGTGGGTGACCTCACGGCCACGGAACATGATCGTGACCTTGACCTTGTCCTTGTGCTTGAGGAAGCGCTCGACGTGGTGCTTCTTGGTGTCGTAGTCGTGCTCGGCGATCTTCG
>DAIRTT010000047.1:0-8824 GCA_036803745.1 Solirubrobacteraceae bacterium
GGGCAGGCCCAGACCGACGGCATCATGATCGACGTGCGTCGCTTCTTCTCGCGCGTGCGGATCGAGGATCAGGGTCGCCGGGTGCGGCTTGGCTCGGGCACGCTGCTGGGGCTGGCCAACCGCATGCTCGAGCGCCACGGCCACCGCCTGGGTCCCGACCCCGCGAGCAAAGACATCGCCACGATCGGCGGGGTGATCGCCAACAACTCGGGCGGGATGCGCTGCGGGGTCGACTGGGATCCCTACTCGACGGTCGAGTCGCTTACGCTCGTACTGGCCTCGGGCGAGGTGATCGACACGGCCGCCCCCGACGCCGAGGCGCGCTTCGCGGCTGCCGCCCCCGAGCTGGCCGCCGGCCTGCTCGAGCTACGTGCCGAGCTGCTGGCCGACGAGGAGCTCGCGACACGCGTGCGCCGCAAGTACGAGATCAAGAACGTGACCGGCTACAGGCTCTGCGCGCTGCTCGACGGCGAGGAGCCACTGGAGATCTTCAGGCGCCTGCTGGTCGGATCGGAGGGCACGCTCGCGTTCATCGCCGAGGCTGTCCTGCGAACCCGGCCCGAGCCGGCGCGCACGACGCTCGCGTGGCTGCACTTCGCCGACATCGACCGTGCCGCCGAGGCGGTGCCGGCGCTCGTCGCGGCAGGCGCCCGGGCGACCGAGCTGATGGTCGCCCCGGCGCTGATCGCGGCCGCCTGGAACATGGCGGGGACACCCGAGAGCTGGAAGGAGCTGCCGTTCGAGTCGGCCGCGCTGATCGTCGAGATGGGCGCCGAGGACGACGCGGGCCTCGACGCGCTCGAGGCGGCCGCCGCCGAGGTCCTCGGCTCCCACGAGCTGATCCTCCCGCCGATCTTCAGCCGCGAGGAGGAGGCGATCGAGATGGCCTGGCGAGTGCGCGAGGGTCTCTTCGGCCTCGTCGGGCGCCTGCGCCCACTCGGCAGCGCGCTGATCATCGAGGACGTCTGCGTGCCGCCCGCGCGGATCGCCGAATGCGCTCGCGACCTGCAGGCGCTGCTCGCCAAGCACGAGTTCCTCGTCGGCGTGGCCGGCCACGCTTCGGCCGGCAACCTTCATTTCCAGCTCACGCCCGACTTCTCCAAGCCCGAGGACCTCGGGCGCTACCACGCGTTCATGGAGGAGCTGGTCGAGCTGATCCTCTCCAAGTACGACGGCTCGCTCAAGGCCGAGCACGGGACGGGCGTCAACATGGCGCCCTACGTCGAACGCGAGTGGGGCGAGAAGGCGACCGCGATGATGTGGCGGATCAAGGCGCTGGCCGACCCCGACGGCGTGCTCAACCCGGGCGTGGTGCTCAACCGCGACCCGGACATCCATCTCAAGCACCTCAAGACCCAGCCGCAGATCGAGGAGAGCGTCGGGCACTGCGTCGAGTGCGGCTTTTGCGAGCCGGTCTGCCCGAGCCGCAACGTGACGACCACGCCTCGTCAGCGGATTGTGATCCGCCGCGAGATGGCCCGCCAGGCGGAGGGCTCACCGGTGTATGAGGCCCTGATGGCGGACTTCGAGTACGACGTGATCCAGACGTGCGCGGCTGACGGCAGCTGTGAGAGCGCCTGCCCGGTGGCGATCGACACGGGGGCCATGATCAAGGACTTTCGCCGCCGCGAGCACGGCGAGCGCGAGGAGGCGCTCGCGCTGGCGCTCGCCCGTCGCTTCGCCACCGCCGAGCGTGCGGCGCGGGCGGGTCTCGCCGGCGCGGAGGGCGCCTCCGGACTGCTCGGGCGGGGGACGATGGCCGCCGTTCCCGACGCGATTCGCAGACGGGTCAGCAACGAGCTGATCCCGACCTATCCCGCGAGCATGCCCCCGCCGGCGCCCGGGCGACTGCCCGAGAGCACCCGCGCCGGCGCGCAGGCGGTCTACCTGCCGGCGTGCATCAACCGCATCTTCGGCAACCCCGCCTCGCTCGCTGCCGAGCCCTCGCTGCCGCAGGCGCTCGTCGAGCTCTCGCGACGGGCCGGCGTGCCGCTGTGGATCCCGGGTGACGTCGCCGGCCACTGCTGCGCTACTCCGTGGAGCTCCAAGGGCTATGTGCGCGGCCGCGACCACATGGCCGCCCACACCGCCGCGGCGCTGTGGCGGTGGAGCGAGGGCGCCACTCTTCCGGTCGTAATCGACGCGAGCTCGTGCGCCCACGGCCTGCTCGCGGACGTCGCGCCCCACCTCCCGGAGGCCGAGCGCGAGCGCTTCGAGCAGATCGAGATCCTCGACTCGATCGCCTGGGTCCACGACCGCCTGCTCGACCGCCTGCGCGTCACCCGGAAGGTCGCGAGCGCGGCCGTCCATCCGACGTGCTCGGCCACGCACCTCGGTCTCACCCGCAAGCTCGAGGCGATCGCTGCCGCGCTGGCCGAGGAGGTGATCGTGCCGGCCGCGACGAGCTGCTGCGGGATGGCCGGCGACCGCGGCCTGCTGCACCCCGAGCTGCCCGTCTCGGCGCTGCGCGACGAGGCGGCCGAGCTGGCAGGACGATCGATCGAGGAGCACCTGTGCAGCAACCGCACGTGCGAGATCGCCCTGCAGGAGCGGACGGGAGCCCCCTACGCGTCGTTCGTGCTTGCGCTCGAGCGGGCGACCCGGCCCGTGGCAGGCTGAGAGCCGATGCGGCTTCTCAGCTACGAGGACGCCTCAGGTCCCGCCGCGGGCGTGCTCGTGGAGGAGGAGGTCGTCGCGGTGCGGACACTCGGTGGGCCCGCTCAGAGTGTTCGCGGCCTGCTCGAAGCGCTCGACGCCGACGGCCTGGCGGAGCTCGGCCGGCGCGCCCTCGCGGCGCATGAGCGGATGCCCGTGGCCGAGTTGCGCCTGCTGGCGCCGGTCCCCGACCCGCAGAAGATCATCTGCCTGGGCCTCAACTACCGCGACCACGCCGCCGAGACGGGGCAGGAGCCCCCGGCATCGCCGATGTGGTTCGCCAAGTTCGCCAACTCGCTGATCGGCAGCGGCGCCGAGATCCTGCTGCCGCCGGCCCACCCCGACCACGTCGACTACGAGGCCGAGCTGGCCGTCGTGATCGGCCGCATCACGCACCGAGTCGACGCCGCGAGCGCACTCGAACACGTGGCGGGCGCGATGCCGTTCAACGACGTCAGTGCCCGCGACCTGCAGTTTCAGAACCCGCTGTGGACGAGCGGAAAGGCCCTCGACACGTTCGCGCCATGCGGGCCCGCGCTGGTCACGCTCGAGGAGGTCGGCGATCTGGGCGGGCTGGGCCTGCGCACCCGGATCAACGGCGAGCTCGTGCAGGAGGGCAACACACGCGAGCTGATCTTCGACGTGGGGGAGACGGTCGCGTGGCTGTCGCGCACGATGACGCTCCTGCCCGGGGACATCATCGCGACCGGCACTCCGGCCGGTGTGGGTGCGAGCAAGAACCGCTTCCTGCGCGACGGCGACACGGTCGAGGTCGAGGTCGACGGGCTGGGCACCGTCCGCAACACCGTGCGAGCCGGCTGAGCGGCCGGCCGGAGCGCCCCTCAGCCGCTCGGCGCCCGCGCCAGGCCCCGGGCGAGTGTGTCGATGAGGGCTTCGAACGATGCGTCGGTGTCGCGGGCCATCGCGAAGCCGCCGGCGCGCTCGATCGCGACGAAGCCGTGCAGGGCGCTGCGGACCGCGCGGATGGCGTCGATCGCGTCCTCGCCCTCGAGTCGCCACCCGCGCATGATGGCGGCGAGCAGCTCGAGCAGGCGCGCGGCGGCGAGCTGCATCTCCTCATCCTCGGCCGGCGGCGCGGCGAGCGTGGCTTCGTAGCAGCCGGGGCGCGCGCGGGCGTAGTCGCGATAGGCGTGGGCGCTCGCGCGTAGGGCATCCGCTCCGGCCAGGCCGGCGGCCGCAGCGGCGATCGCGTCGGTGAGCTCGCCGAGCGCGCGAAGGGTGAGGAGGCGCAGCAGTGCGGGGCGGCCGTCGACGTGGTTGTAGAGCGAGGGCGCGCGCACGCTCAGGACGGAGGCGAGGCGGGCAAACGTCAGGAGGCCGAGCCCCTCCTCGTCGGCCAGCGCGCCAGCCGCATCGAGGACCTGTGCTCGGTCGAGTCCGCGTCGCGGCAACTCAGCTCACCCGCGCGATCGCCGCGTCCATCTCCGCGAGCGGCTGCTCGCGGATGCGGCCGTGGCCGGGGGCGAGGCGACGCGGCTCGAGCTCGCGCAGGCGGCGTGCGCTCCGGATGACCTTCGGCGGGTCCCACGTCCCCATGAAGACGAACGGGAACCGCGGGTTCCGACGCGCCGAAGTCGCCACGCCGCCGAGGGTCGAATAGGTGTCGCCGCACAAGAGCGTGCCGTCGCGGTCGTCCAGCAGCGCGATATGGCCGGGGGTGTGGCCGGGGTTGGCGATGACCAGCAGCGAGCCGACCATGTCGCCGTCGCCGACCGTCCGCGTCGGGTCGGTCTTCGCGCCGCGGTAGTCGCCGCGCGGCTTGCGGTCGGGCTCGCCGGGGTCGAGGCTCGTGTCCTTCTTCAGCAGGCGGGCGTCGCGCGCGCTGATGATGACCTCGGCGTCAGGCAACTCGGCGCTGAGGCGGTCCAGGCCGCCCACGTGATCGCCGTGCGCATGGGTCAGGAGGATACGGGTGATCGGCGAGCCGATCAGCTCGGCCGCGGCAAGGATCTTGCGCGCGCCCTGCGCCATCGTCGTGTCGATGAGCGTCAGGCCGTCGTCCTCTGCGACGAGGTAGGCGTTTACGAAGCCCCACAGGCTGACACGGGTGACGTTCGACATCGTTGGGCTCCTTTGGCCAATAGGACTAAAACTATTATCGATAGGAGTGTAGCTATGTGCGCGGTCGACGAGTAGGGTGTGACGATGGACACGGCGAGCCCCGGCGATCTGGTCACGCTCGCCGACGGCGGCTCGGACCTCGACGGGATCGTCTTCGACACGCCCAGCCGCACGAAGGTGGTCGTGGCCGTCGTCGATCGGACCCGTGGCCCGGTCTTCCGCACCGTGCACCCGCGTACGCTGAGCGAGCGTGCCGAGGAGGGGGCCAGCGATCGGGTGCTCAACCAGCTGATCCGACGCACGCCGGTGCCCGGCCGCCACGGCGCGGGTGGCTCCTCCGCCTCCCGCGAAGGCCGCGCCGGGCACTCGCGCGCGGCGATGCACCGCACGACCGGCAAGTAGAGCCCCCGCTCCTGCGCGCAACCCGCGACGCCGTGCGGTAGTCCGCCGGACGCTCGCGGGGCAAACTGCGGTGCGCCGCAGGCCGTGTGTGGCCGATCCGGGGGGTATGCCCTCCCTACAGCCCCAGCCCGCAGCCGCTCCGGACGACGCCGTCACGGAGCTCGGTACCCGCACGCGCCTGCTCGAGGACCTCGGCGCTGCCAGGACCGACGCGAGCGACAGTCCTCCACACATGGTCAGCGCCTTCCGCCTGATCGGACTCGACGGCTATGAACGCCACCTCGGCTCCGGCGCGACGGGCGATCTGCTCCACGTCCTCGCCGAGCGCCTGACGACTTCGCTGAGCGGCCGCGGTGTCGCCTACCGAGTCGGCCACGCGCGCTTCGCGGCGTTGATCCACGGCTCGGTCGCCGACCTCGACGCCTGCGTCGCGGACTGCCTCCAAGCACTGTCCGAGTCGTGCGGCCCCGTCGCGATCGAGGGCGGGCTGTTGATGGCGATGACGGCCGTGAAGGACATCGACCGCCACCACGAGCACCTGCTGCTCGGACCGGCCGCGGGCGAGCTGGCCCACGCCTGATCGGCGGCGCGACCCTGCCGAGCGGCTAGGGTCCACGCGTGCTCGGTCGGATCTCCGCACCACTCGCGCTCGCCGCCTGCCTCCTCGCGGGCGGCTGCGGCGGGGGCACGAAGACGGTGATCGTGAGCACGCCGCCGACTGAAACCGCGGCCACGACCACGCGCTCATCGCCGGCCTCTCCGGCGAACGCGGGGATCGTGCATCGGGGTGCCTTTCGCAGCCCGTCGGGCAACATCGGCTGTGCGATCGCCGGTGCGGCCGCGCGCTGCGACATCGTGCACCGGAGCTGGTCACCGCCATCGCGCCCGGCGAGCTGCCCGCCGGTGGTCCACTTCGGCCAGGGTCTGATGGTCCAGCGCGGGGCCGCCGCACAGATCGTCTGCGCCGGGGACACCGCCCGCGATCCGTCCAGCCCGGTGCTCGCCTACGGCAGCAGCTCCGAGGCGGAAGGCTTCACATGCGCCAGCCGGATCACGGGGATGACGTGCACGGACTCCTCGACCGGACACGGCTTCTTCATCAGCGCGCAGAGCTACCGTCTGTTCTGAGCGGCGGCTGAGCTCAGGCGTCCTCGAGCGACGCCGAGAGCTCCAGCCACGAGGCTTCGTGGGTCTCGCGCTCGGTGGCGGTGCGCTCGAGCTCGCCCTGCAGGCGCGCCAGCTCCTGATGATCGGTGGCGCTCGCGAGCATCTGCTGCTGCAGCGAGGACTCGAGCTCTGAGAGTCGCTGCACCGAGCGCTCGAAGTTGCGCAGGTCGCGCTCCATGCGGCGGGTCTCGCGCTGAGTGGCGAGGATGCGCGCGCCCCGAGGGAGCTCGTCGCCGTCGACCGCGCTCTCGGGCGCATCCGCCGCGAGTCGACTCGCCGACTCCTCCCGGTCGTGCAGGTACTGCTCGACCCCGCCCGGGAGGTGACGAATGTGCCCGTCCTGCAGCGAGTAGACGTCGTCGCAGACCCGCTCGATGAAGTAGCGGTCGTGGCTGATGACGACGAGCGTCCCGGGCCAGCCGTCGAGCAGATCCTCAAGCGCCGTGAGCGTGTCGATATCGAGGTCGTTGGTCGGCTCGTCGAGCAGCAGGACGTTGGGTCCCGCGACGAGCGTGCGCATGAGCGCCAGCCGTCGGCGCTCTCCGCCGGAGAGCTCGCCGACGACGGTGCGCGCCCGCGGGCCGCGAAAGCCGAAGCGCTCGCACAACATCGCGGCGTCGATCTCCTGCCCGTCACTGAGGACGGCGTGGCCGCGAACCTCTTCGAGCGCCTCGAGCACGCGCAGTCCGCTCGGCGCCTCGGTCGCGTCCTGGGAGAGATGGGCGAGCCGTACGGTGGCGCCCGTTTCGACGCGGCCTGAGCCGGGCGCGAGCTCGCCGGCGAGCACCCGGATCAGTGAGGTCTTGCCCGAGCCGTTGACGCCTACGACGGCGACGCGGTCGCCGGGTCCCAGGCGCCAGGTGAGCCCGTCGAGGACGCGCCGGTCGCCGAGGGTGACGGACACCTCGACGGCGTCGAGCACCCGATCGCCGAGCCGCCAGGTGGCGAAGCTCAGCAGCTCTGTGCGGTCGCGAGCGGGCGGCTCGTCATCAATCAGGGCGTTGGCGGCGTCGATGCGGAACTTGGGCTTGGTCGTGCGCGCCGGCGGGCCACGGCGCAGCCACGCCAGCTCCTTGCGCAGGAGTTGGCGGCGCCGATCCTCGCGAGAGGACTGTTGGCGTTCGCGCTCGGCGCGAGCGAGGACATAGGCGGCATAGCCGCCCTCGTAGCGATGGACGGCGCCGTCGGCGACCTCCCATGTGGCCGTGCAGACGGCGTCGAGGAACCAGCGGTCGTGGGTGACAACGAGCATCGACCCCCGCCGCCCCGCGAGATGCCGGGCCAGCCAGTCGACGCCTTCGACGTCGAGGTGGTTGGTCGGCTCGTCGAGCAGCAGCAGCTCGGGCGCGTCGAGCAGCAGGCGCGCGAGCGCGACACGCCTGCGCTCGCCGCCCGAGAGCCCGGCGAGGGGCGTGTCGATCCCGGCCGAGAGCAGGCCCACCGAGACGCCGCCGAGCAGGCCGTCGAGGACGTCGCGGAAGGCGCTGTCCCCCGCCCATTCGTGGTCGGCGCGCTCGCCGACGAGGACCTCCCGGACCGTCGCGCCCCCGTCCAGCTCATCGCTCTGGCCGAGCAGCGCGATCTCCAGATCACCGGCTCTGATCAGGGCACCGGCATCCGGCTGCTCGACGCCGGCAATCAGCCGAAGGAGCGTCGACTTGCCGTCGCCGTTGCGCCCAACGACGCCGATCCGCTCGCCGGCCGAGACCCCGAGCGTGACGTCGCGAAGGATCGAGCGGCTGCCGAAGCCCTTCGCGACCGCGTTGAGGTTCAGGAGGTTGCGGGCGGGCGCCATGCAACTGCATCCTCTCCGATCGGCGCTCTCTGGGATGGCGATCTCCAGACGGCTCGGCCCACCCGCGCGAGCCTTGATGGGCGGCCGGTCCGCCCGACAGCGCCCGCTGGCCCGCGTGCGCGTCGGGTCAGACGGCCGCCTCGGCCTCGGCCGCGGGCGCGGTGACGTCGTGGGCGAGCATCTCGCCCACCCAGTCGTCGAGCTCCTGCCAGCGCTCGTAGAGCCACAGGACAATCGCCTCGCGCTCAGCGGGCACCTCGGCCGCGGGAAAGCGCCACACGCGCATCCGGACGGTCGCTCCGACCAGGCCGCCGGACCAGATGTCGCTGATGTACTCGAAGCCGTCGAGTCCGACGTGCCCGAAGATCACGACGTCCGCCTCGGGTGTCGACTCAAGCAGCGTGACCGTGCCGCCGAGGCGCGGGGGCAGGAGGTTGCGCAGGCGGTCGGCCAGTGGGCCCAGCTCGGGCTGGCGCTCGGCGACGAGCTGCTTGGCGCGGGCGAGCTTCTCCGGTGTCGAGCGCGTGCCCTCCGGGTAGATCAGCAGGCCGTCGCGGGGGCCCAGCCCGACGCTCAGCGCCTTCATGCGCTCCAGCTCGCCGGCGGTGTCGCCGGACGCGCGGCGGACGAACAGCGTGGGCACCCAGCGTCCGCCGATGTCGATCGTCGGCAGCATCTGCAGCTCCCGCTTGATGATGAAGCGAAATCCGAGCCCGTGGGCTC
>DAIRTT010000047.1:8924-15686 GCA_036803745.1 Solirubrobacteraceae bacterium
TCATCACGAGCACCGGGCCGGGGCCGGCCAGCTCGAGCCCTTCGATCTCGAATCGGAGCCCGAACAGCCGGCGGATCCCTCCGAGGTGACTGATCAGCCACGCGCGCTTGATGCGGTAGACACGGTCGCGCCGCACCGCTCCATCGCGCCCGAGCGAGAGCAGCCAGATCCCGAACAGGCCGCCGAGCGCCCACAGCTCGCCGAGGAGGAACCACCACAGCATCACGAGCAGGCGGACGGCCATCCAGGGCTTGCGCCGTCGTAGCCACAACGAGCCATCGACAATCACGGCGGCAGCAAGCAGAATCGGCGACAGGGCTGAAACGAGCAGGAAGACGGCCATCTCGAGAAGAATGCCCCGCACTCGACGCCACGCCCGGGAGGCGCGAGGACTGTCGTCGGGGATCAACGGTCCCAGCTCGGCCATCCGCAGGCCATCGTACTCCCACCTGCTCGCATCGAATACGTCGCCGCGATGCTCGACTGGAACAGACGAGCTTGGACTTGGACACCTGTTCGATGGTGGGCGCCGCGCTCAAGGATTACCGTCGGGACGCCGAATGGAATCGTGACGTCCGGCGAGCCTCGACTCGCGTGAGCGCCCCGGTCGCCTGTCATCGCCAGAACCTCAAGTTCGGGAGGCTTACGATTCTCAACAACGTGGATACACCCGATTTCTCGTCGCAGAGCTCCACGTCGTTCGCGATCATGTGCCGCGAGCTTGATGAGCGCACGAGCGCCATCGATGTCGAGGGCGAGCTGGACCTGACGACCGCGCCGCGCCTGAAGTGGATGCTGCTCGACTCGATCCAGGCCGGTCGCAACCTGATCGTCCTCGATCTGACCAAGACGACGTTCATGGACTCGACCGCCTTGGGGGTGCTCGTCGTGGTCAACCGCAACCTGGAGGCCGACGCCGGCATGGCGGTCGCGTGCCCGAACGCCAACGTTCTGCGGATCTTCGAGCTCTCCGGCATGGATGGCGCCTTCGCGATCTTCCCGTCCTTCGACGAGGCGCTCAGCCACGTCAAGAGCCCGACAACTGGAGCCGACCGATCGGAATGAGCGGCGCGATCGCGAGCGGCACGCTGGGACGAGGGCCCGTCGGGTCCCGTCGCCGATCGGCGTCGGCCATCGCGGTTGCGATCAGCGCGATCTCACTCGCGGTCATTCCGGCTGCGACGGCCCGGTCCGCGAAGGAACGCCGGGCGGCCGCCGCGCAGCCGGCCCCGCCCCTGACGGCGACTGCGCCGGCGTCGGGCTCGCGCACCGGCGAAGCCGCGCCGCCGCCGGCCCCGCCAGTTGCCCGGAAGGCCGAACGCCGCCCGCACAAGACAGTCGTCACGGATCCGTCTCCCGCGGCCGAAAAGCCCGCCGCTCCGGCCGCCAAGGACCCAGGGCGGGCGAAGGAAGAAGCAGCCAGGCGCAAAGCCGAACATGAACTCCACCACCGCGAAGTCGAACAGCAGCGCGTGCTCGAAGGGCGCCAGCGCACCGAAGCCATCAAGCAACACGTGCAGGAAGCCCGCCAGGCGGCCCAGGCCCGCCAGCAGACGCACGAAACGACACGGAAGCTGCAGCTGATCGCACACCAGCTCCAGGTCAAGGCACAGCGGCAGGCCGCCAAGGCCGCCGGGGGCGCCAAGGGCAGCGCGGGCAGCGGTCATCTGCCCAGCTCTTCGCATCAGGCGCCGTCCACAGGTGCGCTCGCGGCCCAGGTTGCCTCGCTCCGCGTCGCAGCACCGGCCGTCGCGGCGCCGGCGCCGACGGCCGCCACATCGACGGTCCTCGCCGGCAACACCCGTCAGGCGGCGGTCGGTGGCCCACCTCGCGCACGTGCCCGTGCACACCTCCGCGCTCGCCCCGCGCGCAGCGCTGCATCGGTCGTCCGGGCGCCCCTCCTCGCCGCCGTCCCCGTGGCGAGCGCGCCCCGCACGGTCGCCGCCGTCCATCGCGCCAAGGCCGTCACTCGCCCGACGGCGCGCCCGTCGGCGATCGTCACCACGATCACGCGGATCGTCGGCGTCGTCCCCACCCTCGTCTGGGCTCTCGTCGCCGTGCTCGCGGCCCTCGCCCTGGCCCTCGCGGCTCGCACCCGTCTGTCGGGAAGGCGCGCACGCCGCCTCGAGAAGCAGCGTGGCGAGTTGCTCGACGACGTCGGCCTGCTCCAGACCGCGTTGCTGCCCATACCGCCCGACCGCCTCGGGCCGGTCGGCACGACGGCCGCGTATCGGCCGGCGGCCGGTCCGGCGGCCGGCGGCGACTTCTACGACATCTTTGCTCTCGAGGACGGCAGGCTCGCGGTGATCGTCGGCGATGTCTCGGGTCACGGTCGCGGCGCCCTGCCGCACACAGCGCTGGTGCGGTTCACACTGCGCGCCTATCTGGAGGCCGGCCTGTCGCCGCGCGTAGCCGTCCAGACTGCCGGCGCCGTCCTCGACCGCCAGCTCGGCTCGTCGTTCGCGACGGTGGTGGCCGCCACGTATGACCCGCGCGAGCGGGTGCTCGTGTACTCGTGCGCTGGACACCCGCCGCCGATCGTCACCGGTACCGAGACGATTGCGCCGGTCACGATCTCCTCGGCGCCGCCGGTCGGCGCCGGCATGCGGACCGGGACCCGGCAGACTGTCGTCTCGATCCCCGGCGCCGCCCGGATCTGCTTCCACACCGATGGCGTGACCGAGGCACGGGTGGGCAGCCACCGCGAGCTCTACGGCAGCGAGCGGCTAACCGCCGCTCTCGCGGACCTCGGAGAGGAGGCGACTGCTGCCGAGCTGCTGGACCGCGTCACCGAGCAGACAGACAGCCGCCCGGATGACATGGCCGCATGCGTGCTGCGGATCGCGGGGCCCGCGGCAGCGCCGGCAATCGTCTCGGAGGAGCTCGAGCTCGACCGGGACGACGTGAACGACGAGCGGATCAAGCGGTTCCTGGCGGCGGTTGGAATCCGGCGCGGCGAGGTAGATGAGTTGATGATCCAGGCGCGTGGCGCAGCGCAGCGCAGCGGCAGTGTGGTGATGGTCATGCAAATCGGCGAAGGGAGCCCCGAAGTGACACTCCGGCGAGACAACGTCGCGTATATACAGCCGCGCCTGGCAGCCCGCCAGGCCGACCTCGAGGTCTCGTTGTGAGCGCCGGGCCGGCCCTCGCTCCGGACGCCGCGATGGTCCTCGGTATCGCCTCGACGGCGATGCCGTTCGCGCGAACGCGCGAAGACGAGGCCGAGCGCTGGCTGCGCCTGCTGCGCCTGCATGGCGAAGTCGGTATTGCACTCCAAGCGCTCGGGGTGAGCGAGATGGCGCTGCCCCAGCCCGACGAGGGCGAGGCGCATCCGTCGGCCGGTCATCCCGGTGGCGGCGATGGCCCCGACGCGGTCGCGTCGGTGACCGAGCACACGGTCCGCATCGCCGGCGAGCGGGGCGCCAACGGCGTCGGGACGACTGACGTCCTGATGGCCGTCATGCATGTCTACGGCGAGGACTTCGACCGCGTGCTCCTCGCGCATGGAACCGATCGCGACGAGGTCCTGGCCCGCGTGCGCGCGGGCGCCGAGAACATCGCTTAGCGCTCGGCATCGCGCGCCAGAGCGTCCTCGTCGGGGCGCATCGGAACCCACCCGCACATGCGTACGGGAAATGCCGCAGTCTGCTCTGTTCAGCGCACTTCGACGCGGATGCGGCGGGTGTCCTGAGGGTGGCGGCGTCGCCAGGGCCGCAGCGCCATGTTGACGAGCGAGATGACGAGCGCGCCGGCGACCGTCGAGGAGAAGCCGCCTATGTTCAGGCGATCGACGAGCGCGCTCGTCAGCCACAGCATCAGCGCATTGACGAGCAGCAGCGCCGCCCCCAGCGAGAGGATCACCGCGGGGAGCGTCATCAGGATCACGATCGGCCGCAGGGCGAAGTTGACGAGCGCGAGGATCCCGGCAGCGAGCAGCAGAGTGCCCGCTTCATCGCCGTATGAGATCGCCGGTACGATCGCCGCGGCGAGTGCCAGCCCGAGGCAGTTGCCCGCCCAGGTCATCAATGCGCGGCTGGCGATCACGCCGCTCACCGCGATCGGCTCCGCCCTCCGGGATTGCTGGGACGACAGTTCATGCAGCTCACATTACGCCGAGCACGCGACGGCTCGCCGCGTCGCTCACCCGGTTCGCGTGTCCCGACGGCCACGGGCCCCGGTGCGCTCATGCGGGGCCGGCGATCTCACGATGGCGCTGCGGAGCGTTTCGACCCGGCCGAGCAGGCTGCTGTCTCGCCGCCTCGGTTCCGGTGGCCTCAGCTCGCGCCGCGACGCTTCGTGCAGCCGCCCCGCACCCGTTTGTGGTGTCCCTGAGATCGACATCCCACCGCCTCCATTCTGACCCTCGGAGTGGGGTCCATCCTGACTCGCGGGCAGCCGGGCGGCATCCGTGCCGGCCACTGAGACGGTCTCGGGAATCGGCCGCGTCGTGCCATGCGAGCAGGATCGTCCCCTGCTCGGCCGGCGCCATCCGTGAGATTCCGCAGAGGCGATGCGTCGCCCCGTCGGGCAGGTGAGGCGATTCACGGATGCCGGGGATCGAGCGCTTCCGCTCGCGCTGAGGGCGCCCGTGCCGCCGACTACGTAGGAACGTGCAGCGCGGTCGCCGTAAGTCACCGATGACGGGCGGCGCCGATGCTCCTAGCGTCGTATGGAGGTGCACGCTCGAGGTCTGTCCCTCACGTGCGCCCCGCCAAACCCGACGAGGAGGTAGCGATGAAGGCGCTTGTGTACCACGGCCCCGGGGAGCGCGGATGGGACACGGTCGAGGACCCCACGATCATCGACGCTACCGACGCGATCGTTGAGATCGACACGTCGACGATCTGCGGCACCGACCTGCACATCCTCAAAGGCGACGTCCCCGAGACTACCCCGGGCACGGTCCTCGGTCACGAGGCGGTGGGCACGGTGCGGGCCGTCGGCGCGGCCGTCACGACGGTCGTCCCAGGCGACCGCGTCCTGATGTCGTGCGTGAGCTCTTGCGGTCGCTGCCGCTTCTGCAAGGAGGGGCGCTACGGGCAGTGCCTCGGTGGCGGGGGATGGATCTTCGGCCATCTGATCAACGGCCTGCAGGCGGAGCTCGCGCGTGTGCCGTTCGCGGACAACTCGGTCTACAAGGTGCCCGAGGAGCTGACCGACGAGCAGGTGCTCTTCCTCGCCGACATCCTGCCGACGTCCTTCGAGGTCGGCGTTCTCAACGGGATGGTCGCTCCCGGCGACGTCGTGGCGATCGTCGGCGCCGGGCCGATCGGGCTTTCGGCGATCCTGACCGCCCGCCTCTACACACCCGGGCGTATCGTGGCGATCGACCTCGCCGACAGCCGCCTTGAAAGCGCGCGGCGCTTCGGTGCCGACACGCTCGTCAACAACGGCAGCGAGGACGCTGTGGCGACCGTCATGGAGCTGACCGAAGGGCTCGGTGCCGACGTCGCGTTCGAGGCCGTCGGGGTGCCGGAGACGTTCGAGCTGGCCGCCGATCTGATCCGCCCAGGTGGGCGCTTGGCGAATATCGGCGTCCACGGCAAGGTGGTGAGCCTGCATCTGGAGAAGCTGTGGATCCGCGACGTGACGATCACGACGGGCCTCGTCGACACCTTCAGCATCCCTCAGCTGATGAGGCTGATCGCCAGTGGGCGCCTGGACCCGTCTCTGTTTGCCACGCACCGCTACGCGCTCGAGGACACGATGACGGCCTACGACACGTTCGCCGACGCGGCCAACACGAATGCGCTGAAGGTGGTGCTCCAGGGCGCCGCGGGCCGCGGGCGCTCAGAGCGCACCGAGCGCAGCGCGGCACTTGTCTGATCAGGAGCGCATCGGGCGGGCCGGCAAAGAGTCGGCCCGCCCGTGTGTGCGGGCGCCCCCGGCCGGGCGACGGGTAGAAACGCGCAGCCGGGCACGCAGAAGTCCCTGATGGCGCGGGGCGCGCGCGCGCATACGGTCTGATTGATGAGCAATCCCCGCGAGGCGTTCCGACTCTCAAAACAACGAGGACACGAAGGGATACGAACATGGCCACTCTCCAACAGCCCACGACCTTCCAGGCGCCCGGTGCCGCCGGCAGTCCGGTCGCCGTGAAAGACCGCTACGAGAACTTCATCGGCGGGCACTGGGTCGCGCCGATCGACGGCGAGTATCGCGAGAACCTGACGCCCGCGACCGGCCAGCCGATCTGCGAGGTGGCCTACTCCGGCGCCCAGGACATCGAGCTGGCGCTCGACGCGGCGCACGCCGCCAAGGATGCATGGGGCGAGGCCTCCACGACCGAGCGCTCGAAGGTTCTGAACGCGGTCGCCGATGCGATCGAGGAGAACCTCGAGATGCTCGCGGTCGCCGAGAGCTGGGAGAACGGCAAGCCGGTGCGCGAGACGCTCGCCGCCGACATCCCGCTGGCCGCGGACCATTTCCGCTACTTCGCCGATGTCATCCGCGGCGAGGAGGGCCGGATCTCCGAGATCGACAAGGACACGGTCGCGTACCACTTCTCCGAGCCGCTCGGGGTCGTAGGACAGATCATCCCGTTCAACTTCCCTCTGCTGATGGCCGCATGGAAGATCGCGCCGGCGCTCGCAGCCGGCAACTGCACGGTCGTCAAGCCGGCCAGCCCGACGCCCTGGTCGATCCTCAAGTTCGCCGAGATCGTGCAAGACGTCCTGCCCCCGGGCGTGCTGAACATCGTCAACGGCCCCGGTGCCGAGACCGGCAAGGCGCTGGCCTCCAACAAGCGCATCGCGAAGATCG
>DAIRTT010000048.1:0-15620 GCA_036803745.1 Solirubrobacteraceae bacterium
ACCTCCAGCAGCATCGCCTCGAACTCCTGGTCGGTCTTGTCGATCTCGTCGATCAGCAGCACGACCGGCTTCTCCGACGCGATCGCGGTCATCAGTGGTCGCGAGAGCAGGAACTCCTCGCCGAAGATGTCCTCCTGAACGGCATCCCATCCGGTGTCGGTGGCCTCGGCCTGGATGCGCAGCAGCTGCTTGCGGTAGTTCCACTCGTACAGCGCCTTGGCCTCGTCGAGACCCTCGTAGCACTGCAGGCGCACCAGCTCGCGGCCGAGGTGGCTCGCGAGGGCCTTGGCCAGCTCGGTCTTGCCGACGCCGGCCGGCCCCTCGACGAGCACGGGCTTGCCGAGCCTGGTCGCGAGGTATGTCACGAGCGCGGTCGACTCGCCCGGGAGGTAGCCGACCGAGCGAAGGCCAGCGGCGAGCTCGGAGACGGACTGGGGCTCGGTGGAGGGTTGCGCGGCGGCGGCCATTGCCAGGGCAATGATAGGCGCAGGCGGCGTGCGGCCGGGGTCACGCGCCAGGGTCGAGCGAGCGGTCGCTCAGTCCTCGGCGCGCCCCGAGGGCGGTTCCTCGAACGACAACTGCTCGGGCTCGGAGCCGGACTGGCCCGCCGCGGGCGGCGGGGGAGGCGGGAAGCGCCCGCGCGCAGCGACGGGTGCCGAGCGGCGGTGGCGGACTGGTCCGCGCGCGGCCGTGACAGCCGCTTCTGGGTCGCCCTCGCCCTCTGCCGCTGGGCGGCGCGCCGGGCGAGGTGCGGACTCGTCGGCGACGCCGGCGCCGGTCCCGGCTCGGGCCGCTGCGCCCGGGTCCGGCGGCCCGCCGGTGCGGCGCGCGGCCCGGGCGCGTGTGAGGGGCGGCGCCGGACTTTCGCCCGCGCGCATCCGCCAGCCGGCGTAGGCGAGCAGGCCGGCGGCGACGAAGGCGAGGAAGAAGCCCCACTCGATGCCGACCGGGTAGCCGCCCCCGGAGGGGCGGCTGAAGACGCGGTAGAAGATCAGCAGGGCCGCCCAGCCGCCGGCGATCAGGACGATCGTGCCGTCGCCGCCGGGCATGTGGAACTCCCGGCCCTCGGCGCGCGCGAGCAGCATCGCGGCGACGCCCGCGGCCACCAGGAAGATGGCCGCCTCGACGAAGGAGACGTCGCCGAAGGCGCTGATGCTGTGCGAGTAGATCGCGCCCGTCTTGCGGTTGAGGCTCTGGAGGCCGTACCAGGGGAAGAACATCGTCACGAGCAGCGCGATCGCCGCGACGGCGGCGAGGCGCCGTTCGGCGTCGAGCTCGCGCCAGGCGTGGGCGAACCTCCTCATGTGGGCGCGTGCTGGCCGCGGGTCGGATCGATCGGGCTCACTCGCGCCTAGTCTAGGAGCGGGCCGCTACCTAGTGGTGGCTCACGGCGATGGTGCCCGTGGCGGTGGCGAAGTTGCCCACCAGATCGCTCGCGGTGAGCGTGACCGAGAACGTCCCGCCCGTGGACGGCGTGACCCACAGCAGCCGCGGCCGGCCGTGTTCGAGGGTCGCGCTGTTGCTCCCCACCACGCGCGAGCCCTGCCTGATCGTGAGGCGGACGGTCGAGATCTTCGAGAGCGAGATCTGGACGCCCGCGCGCGTGGCGCCGCGCAGCGTGTGCGACAGCAGGGCGATCGCGGGCGGCGTCTTGAGGTCGGCGCCGAAGCGCTGGGCGGTTGTGCAGTAGATCTGGTCGGCCGCGATCGGCGTGGGCGCCGGCGCTGCGGCCGCCGCCGCGGAGGCGCGCAGGGAGGCCGCGCCGGCGGTCGTCCCGCCGGTCCCCGCCTTGGGCGGCGTCCCGGAGGCGGGCGGCGCCCCCGGAGCCGGTTCGGGGGCGGGAGGCGGGGCGGGCGCGGCCGTGGTGGGCTCGCCTTTGCGCGTCCGTTCACACAGGTGCTGGAGAAATTCGGTGAGCAGTTCGTGGTAGTTGAGGTTCGATTCGCCGAACTGGTCGTAGAGGGACCAGCTGCCCGTGTCGTAGTGGGGGACCTCGGCGCGGGCCTCGCCGTCGCCGGCTTCGAACAGCTGCAGGCCGAGTGGGTCCTTGGTGATCGAGGTGTATTCGTAGAGCCCGACGAGCGACTGGATGAAGCCGTTGAGGATGCGGTCGCTGGGCGCGTATGTGTACTCGGCATAGGTGGCCCCTGCGGGCGTCTTGACGCGCACCCCCTGGGGCGGCGCGGTCTCGAACACGCCGAGGGCCTGCTGGGCGGCCGTGAGGACGGCGGGTTCCTTGAAGCGCTGGTAGGCCCTGGCGAGGACCTCCAGGCCGGTGCCCTGGGAGAGGCCGCTCGTCCAGGGCGGCGAGCCGCCGTCGAAGCGGAACAGGTACTCCCACGCGATGCCGCCCGCGCGGGCGCTCGCGAGCGGAAGGACTTCGCTGACGAGCTGGCGCAGGTTGCTGTTTTCGTGGCCCGAGAGGAAGTAGCCGTTGCCCTTGCCGAACGTGGCCAGCCACTGGATCTCGATGCCCTGGCCGGGGTAGTACTCCCAGATCAGCTTGCTCGAGGGGAAGGTGATGCGCTCGCCGCTGGAGAGCAGCGGTTCTGTGGTCCACCACTGGCGGTTGCGTTCGAGCGTCAGGAAGACGGCCGCGAGGCGCGATGCGCTGAGCAGGTCGGCGGCGGCGATCGCCTGGACGTTGGCGATGACGGCGCCGAGCTCGGCGCGCCGCGTGCCGCTGATGCGCCCGTAGGAGCGTTTGGCGGCGAGGTAGGCGGCGTAGTCCTGGCGGTAGACGGCTTCGGTGATGGCGCCCGAGTGCAAGAGCGCGGCGAGCACCGCCGTGACGGTCGGCCCGCGACGTGCGGCCGCTCGAGCCCCCCGGAGGGCGGCACGCGATGGGAGGGCGGGTGCCGCGGGCGGGGACCCGGCGGCGAATGGCAACGGCGCGATCTCGCCGCGGGGGGAGGCGGCGGTGATGCGGGGGCCGCCCGCGAGAGCGGGGAGGGCTGTCGCTCCGCCGACGGCGAGCAGGCCGAGGAGGAGCGCGGCGAGAGCTCTGGCGCGCACCACGCCGATCCTATGGGCGTCGTGCCGGGAGCCTGCAGGGTCCGTTGCAGGTCGACGTCTCGGGGCCCGGGGCACCCTCACATAACACGCTCGGGGGGCGCGCAGTTGCGTTCAGGCGCCGAGCTCGAGGCCGTCGACCTCGCCGAGCTCGTCGTCGTCCTCGTCGTCCTCGTCGGCGTTGAGCTCGTCCCCGTCGTCCTCGGCGTCGTCATCGGCGAGGAGATCCCCGCCGACCTGGTAGGTCTGCTGGAAGCGCTCGACGAGCTCGTCGCGCTTGTGCTCGTCGACGGGTACCTCGTCTGAGATGAGGACCCACTCTTCGCTGTCGGACTCGTCCATGTCGAAGAGCTCGTGGTCGACATCGGGGGAGTCATCGACGACGATCAGGATCTCGGTCTGGGGGTTGAAATAGCTCCCCGGACGGATGATCAGCTCGTCGAGCTGGAAGCGGCGGGCGTTGGTCATCGCGCTTCTTATACCCGACGGTCCCGTCCGATCGCTCACGGATCGAGCTCGGCGAGCGTCCGCCGCACCTCGGAGTCGACGTCTAGGGGCTCCAGACCCTGGCGGCCGCGGCGCTCGTTGCGGGCGACGACGAGCTGGCGGACCTCCTCGACGAGCCCCGAGTCGTGGCCGGCGGAGCGCTCGGACGGCGCGAGCAGGCGGGCGACCTCGGCGTCGATGTCGAGGGCGGCGTCGCCCTTGCGGACGAGGCGTTCGCTGCGCGCGGTGAGCATCTGGCGGATCTCCTGCTCCTGCTCGGCGAGCGCCGCCGGCGAGGAGGGGGCGGGCGGGATCGCGCCCCCGGCCTCGCTTTCGCGGGTGAAGCCGCCCTGCCCGATCTGGTCGTAGAGGTTGTCGCTGCCCTTGGTGACCATGAACAGGACCGACATGAGGACCGAGAAGGCGACGGTGCCGAAGACGACGAAGCTGAGCCCGTTCTCGCCTATGTCCAGTGCCACGGTCGACAGAGAGCCATCCACCGGTCGCATTGTTGCTCATCGCCCCGCTCTCCGCTACGCTCCCTCGGCACCGTTGACTGACCAGTCAATCTAGTTTTCCTCGCAGACGACCCGCGAGCCGTTTTCAAGGCCGTTTGCCAGCCCGTTAGGAGATTTGAGAATGGTGGATTTCACGCTCACCGACGAGCAGAAGAACCTCCGCGAGATGGCGCACGACTTCGCCGTCAAGGAGATTCGCCCGGTCGCCTGGGAGTACGACAAGGACGGCACGTGGCCGCAGGACCTGGTGGAGAAGGCATGGGCGGTCGGCCTGATGAACTCCCACATCGAAGAGGCCTACGGCGGCGCCGGCGCGGGCTACCTCGACGGCTGCCTGATCGAGGAGGAGCTCTCGTGGGGCTGCTCGGGCATCCAGACCTCGCTCGGATGCAACGGCCTGGCGACCGCCCCGATCGCCCTGGGCGGCTCTGAGGAGATCAAGAAGAAGTACCTGGGGATGCTTACCGAAGCGCCCAAGCTGGCCTCCTTCTGCCTGACCGAGCCGGACGCCGGCTCAGACGTCTCGGGCATGCGCACGACAGCGGTCAAGAAGGGCGACAAGTACGTCATCAACGGCTCCAAGTGCTTCATCACCAACGGCGGCTACGCGGACTTCTACACGGTCTACGCCAAGACCGACAAGGACGCCGGGCATCGCGGCATCTCGGCCTTCGTGGTCGAGCGCGACTGGGGCGTCGTTGTCGACAAGAAGGAGGACAAGCTCGGGCAGCGCGCCTCCAACACGGCGACGATCTCCTTCAACGACGTCGAGGTCCCGGCCGAGAACATGCTGGGTGAGGAAAACCGGGGCTTCAAGCTCGCGATGATGACGCTCGACCGCACCCGCCCGGGTGTGGCGGCGATGGCCACGGGCATCGCCCGCGCGGCCTTCGAGTTCGCCGTCGACTACTCGCGCGAACGCGTTCAGTTCGGCGTGCCGATCGCGATGCATCAGGCGATCCAGTTCATCATCGCCGACATGGCCACCGAGATCGAGGCCGCTCGCCTGATGACGTGGAAGTCCGCCGTGATGCTCGACAACGGCGAACGCAACACGCTGATCTCCTCGCACGCCAAGCGCTTCGCCGCCGACACGGCCATGAAGGTCGCGACCGAAGCCGTCCAGGTGTACGGCGGTTACGGCTTCATCAAGGACTACCCGGTCGAGAAGCTCTTCCGGGACGCCAAGATCATGCAGCTCTACGAGGGCACCTCGCAGATCCAGCGCCTGGTCATCGCCCGCGAAACGCTGCTCCCGCGGCGCGTCGAGGAGCCGCCGGCCGTTCCCGCCTGATACACAGATGAGGGAGGGGGGCGTGCATGCACGCCCCCCGGAGGGGCCGCATGCGGCCCCTCCGACCCTGCCGCATGCGGCAGGGTCCACATGACCAGATGACGACGGCCCTTGCGCCGTCCGCACCGCTCGCTCACCAGGCGGGCGCTGAAACTTCACCGCAACCAGAGGAGACCGACCGGAATGTTCGTGTTCAAGGCAGCCGTTGTGGGCGCAGGCACCATGGGCGGCCAGATCGCCCAGACGATCGCCGCCGCGGGCATCCCGGTCGTGCTCAAGGACATCGACGACGCGCTCGTCGACGCCGGTCTGCAGGAGGCCCGAAACGTGACCAGCGGACAGGTCGGCAAGCTGGCCGAGAAGGGCAAGATCACGGCCGAGCAGGCCGAGGCGCAGATCGAGGAGATCCTCGGGCGCATCCACGGCACGACCACGTATGAGGCCTTCGGCGACGTGGACTTCGTCGTCGAGGCGGTCCCCGAGCGGATGGACATCAAGCAGGCGGTCTTCGCCGAGCTCGACGCCGCCACGCCCGGCCACGCGATCCTCGCCTCCAACACCTCCTCCCTGTCGATCACCGAGATGGGCGAAGCGACCCTGCGCCCCGAGAAGGTGATCGGCTTCCACTACTTCTACCCCGCTTCGATCATGCCCCTGATCGAGATCGTCGAGGGCGAGGACACCTCGGCCGAGACGCTCAGCGCGACCATCACGTTCGCGCAGTCGATCCGCAAGCAGCCGATCACCTGCGCCGAGGTCCCCGGCTTCGTCGTCAACAGGATCCTCAACTCGGGCATCTCGGAGGTCTGGCGCAAGCAGGAGGAGGAGGGCCTGTCGATCAAGAAGATCGACGAGGGCGTAGGCGCCGCCGGCGTCGTGCCCGTCGGGCCCTACTACCTCGTCAACCTCCTCGGTCTCGACACCGTCCTGCACGTCGCGGAGCACCTCGTCGAGTCCTACGGCGAGGAACGCTTCTACGTCCCCAAGGGCATGCAGAAGCTCGTAGCCAACGGCAAACTGGGCGCCAAGACGGGCGGCGACGGCTTCTACGACCCGCAGGGCGAGGCCAACATCGCGGGCGAGAACGACCCCGACATCCCCGAGCTCGTCGAGATGCTCTCGCTCAAGACGTTCCTCGAGGCCTGCCTCGTGCTCGAGGAGGGCGTGGCCACCCACCGGGACATCGACTTCGGGATGATGGCCGGCGCCGGCCTCGACCCCCGCCGGGGCCTGTTGCCGCCGTTCATGAAGGCCGACAGCGAAGGTCTCGACACGGTCCTCGAGCGGATGGAGAGCGCCCAGGAGCGCCACGGCGAGCGCTTCACGCCGCCGACCATCCTGCGCAGGCTCGTCGCCCAGGGCCGCCTCGGCCAGAAGACCGGCCAGGGCTTCTACGCCTACCCCCAGCCCGACGCCGAGCAGCCGGCCGAGGTCGTCAAGCTCGAGACCCGCGGCGACGGCGTCGCGATCGGATGGCTGGCCAACGGGCAGATGAACTCGATCTCCCCGCAGGTCATCGAGGATCTCGGCAAGGTCTGGGCCAAGGTGAAGGGCTCCGGCGTGAGGGCGCTCGTGATCGCCTCCTCCAACCCGTTCCTCTACTGCGCCGGCGCGGACATCAAGGCCTTCACCACGATGGACGAGTCCTCGGGCGCCGAGCTCATCAACGGCGCCCACGAGCTCTTCCGCGAGCTCGGCTCGGAGGGCATAGTCACGATCGCCGCCGTCAACGGCCTCGCGTTCGGCGGCGGCTGCGAGCTCGCGATGGCGTGCGACGTGCGGATCGCCGCCCGGTCGGCCATCTTCGGCCAGCCCGAGATCAAGCTCGGGATCATCCCCGGCTTCGGCGGCACCCAGCGCCTGCCGCGGCTCGTCGGCAGCAACAAGGCCCTCGAGATGAACCTCATCGGCGACCCCATCCTGGCCGAGGAAGCCTTCGAGCTCGGTCTCGCCAACCGCCTCGTCGACGACCACGAGCTGCTCGACACCGCCCTGCAGTGGGCGCGCAAGCTCGCCGGCCAGGCGCCCCTCGCGGTCGCCCAGATCAAGCGCGTGTCGGGCAACGGCGACCTCGACGCGGGCATCGAGGCCGAGAAGCGCGCCTTCGCCGAGGTCTTCGCCAGCGGCGACGCCAAGGAGGGCATCAGCGCCTTCCTCGGCAAACGCGCCCCTGACTTCAAGGGAAGCTGAGCGGCCGCTCCGGCCGTGTAGCTTTGAGTTCTCGGGTGGGCACGGGCGCATGACCACGGCGACGCACGAGCGGCTCGAGCGGCTCGCCGACATGGTCGCCCGCGCCGACTCGGTCGTCGCGCTGACGGGCGCCGGGATCTCGGTGCCGTCGGGCATTCCTGACTTCCGCACGCCTCGCAGCGGCCTGTGGGAGAACGTGGACCCGATGAAGGTCGCCCACATAGACGCCTTCCGGCGTGACCCGGTGAGCTTCTGGCGCTTCTATGGCGAGCGCTTCGCCTTGCTGCACGACAAGCGGCCCAACGGCGCCCACCTCGGGCTCGTCGAGCTGGAGCGCGCCGGGCGTCTCGACGGGGTGATCACCCAGAACATCGACATGCTCCACCGCCGCGCCGGCACCCGCGAGCTGATCGAGATGCACGGCTCGATCGCCTCGTGCTCGTGCCCCGACTGCGGCGGCGATGTGCCGCTCGAGGAGGTCCGCCGACGCCTGGCCGCCGACGCCCTCGGCGTGCCGCGCTGCGCGGTCTGCTCCGGGCCGCTCAAGCCCGAGGTGGTCCTGTTCGGTGAGCTGTTGCGCGAGGAGCGTCTCGCCCGCGCCCGCGATCTGTGCGTGGGGGCTGACGTGCTGCTCTGCATCGGCTCCTCGCTCGAGGTCCACCCGGTCGCCGGGCTGCCGCTGCTGACCCGCCGGGCGGGCGGACGCATCGCCATCCTCACCCAGGGGCCCACGCCGCTCGATCACTTCGCCGACGTCCGCCTCGACGGCGACGTCGAGGTCGAGCTGCAGTCACTCACCCGCGCTGTCGCCCAGGCCGTCGGCGCGCGCGGCTGAGTCGAGGGGCTGCTCAGGCCGGGACGGCCGCGATGCTCAGCAGGTACTCGGCGCGGGCCACGAAGCTGCCGTCGTCGGCCTCGTTGGCATCGGAGTAGAGCGCGAGAAGCTCCTCGCGCAGATCCTCCCAGCGGCCCTGGGGCTCGAGCGCCGCGCGGGCCATCACGACGGGGCCGAGCGTACGTTCCTGGTAGGCGACCCACTCCTCGGGCGAGCGGCCGCTGTACGTCACGTGCAGGCGCTCGCACGTCACGCTCGCCCCCTCGCCGTCGAGCAGCGAGCGCACGTACTCCTCATCGCCCCACTGAACCGGGGCGCCGAGCTCGGGCGGCGGTGCCGGCATGTACCCGCCGACCGTCCTGAAGAAGCGGCCCATCAACCCCTCGCGCGTCCACGCGGTCACGCCGATGCTCGCCCCCGGGCGCGCCACGCGTGCGAGCTCGCCCGCCGCCAACTCGTGGCGGGGCGCGAAGATCACGCCGAAGCAGGACGTCACGCGGTCGAACGACGCGCCGGCGAACGGCAGCGCCTCGGCGTCGCCCTCGACCCAGGCGACCTGCACGCCGGCCTGCTCGGCCCGTATCCGCGCCGCCTCGAGCAGCTTGGGCGTCAGGTCGAGGCCGGTCACCGCCGCTCCCGCCTCGGCCGCCGGAACGGCGACGTTGCCGCTCCCGGTAGCCACGTCGAGCAGCTCCTGGCCGGGCTCTACGGCCATCCGCAACAGCAGCGCAGCCGCCGCCTCCTCGATCGTGCTCGCCACGTCTGGATAGTCGCCCGCCGACCACACGCTGCGCTGCCCGTCCTTGAAGGCGTCGTAGTCGATGCTCATGAGCCGGCCCCGCTCCCGCTGACGGCCGGCTCGCCGGTGGCCATCGCGAGGTCGCGCTCCGGGTCGATGCCCCAGCGCCCCGCGACCGCCGCGAGCTCCTCATCGACTGCCCAGCGGTCGGCGAGGGACGGGCCCTGGTGTTCGAGACTCGCTCCCTTCAGCGCCATGGAGCCGCGGTTCTCGCCGATCGCCCTGATCTCGGCGATCTCATCCTCGCTCAGCCGCACGCCGGGGTCGAGCGCCGCCAGCTCGGCCCGCTTGTCCTCGACCGGGCGCGCATCCGGCCGGCCCTCCTGGATCAGCGTCGGCGCCACGCAGCGGACGGCCGGCTGGGCGAGATCCCAGGCGCACGCGAGCTGGAGCATCGTGAGGCCGTGGCGCTCGGCGATCGGGCGCATCGCATCGAGCTTTCCGGCTGCCGCCTCGACCCAGCCGCCGGGGCGAAAGCGACGGTGGTCATATTGGGGGAACTCGTGCCCCGGGTGGACGTCGCCGTGGAACACGCCGCCGTAGTCGACCACCCGGGCGATCACCTCGACGTCGTTCACCGCCGCCGCCGCCAGCGCGAGCTCGCCGGGCCACGGCTCGAGCGGGTTGAGGATGATCATCGCCCAGTCGATGTCCGAGGCGTTGCGCTCGAGGCAGTCGATCAGGTCGAGCGTGAAGCCGTTCGCCGGACCCGGTGCCACGCCCAGCCGCCGTGTGAGGCCCGCGTCGCGAACGGCGCGCATCCCCTCCCACACGGCCGGGCTCGAGTAGCCGATCCTGTCGGGGTTGTGCAGAAGCAGGACGTCGAAGTCCTCGGCGCCCAAGCGCTCGAGGCTCCGCTCGGTCGCCATCCGGATGTAGTCGGCGTAGGCGTCCTCGCCCCGCAGCTCCGGGCTGGTGAAGCGCGGGAAGCCCTTGGCGCCGTCGCGGGTGCCCGTGTAGAAGTCGTGCCCGATCGCGCCGATCAGGCAGTAGCTCTCGCGCTCGACGCCCTCGAGCGCCCGGCCGAGTGCCAGGTCGGCCTCGCCGCTTCCGTACACGTCCGCGGTGATCACCGTGTCGATGCCACGACCCGGCCGCAGCAACTCGCTCAGGCGCGCATCCTCGAGGGGCTCGCCGAAGTGCATGAAGCGTCCGCCGCTCCAGGTGCCGATCGCCGTTGTGGTCGGATCCATCGCCACCCCAGACTAGCCAGCCGACACGGCTCGGGCGCGGAGCGCCGACTCCAGGCGCTGGAGCGCGTGCGTGAGCGTCGCCTCGTCCGGGTCGCCGGCCTCGGGCGCCAGGGCCAGTCGCGCCTGCTCTGCCACGCCATGCGCGAGCTGCTCGAGCTCGGCGACCCGGATCGCCAGATCGTGACGCCCTTCGGCCCGCAGCTCGGCCACCGCGCTCGTGAGCGCCGCGTCGAGCTGGTGGGCGCAGTGGCGCAGGCGGCCCCGGTCGAGATCCAGGCGCGCGCGCAGCGTCAGCTCCTCGCACACCAGCGTGCGCGACCGCGCGCCGAGCAGGGCCGCCAGGCGCTCCTGGGGGCGCAGGGCCGAGGTCCGGGCGCGCCCGCCGCGGCGCCGCACGCCACGCCCGGTCGGCTCGACGGTCAGCTCGCGCGCATGCAGCCAGCGCCCTGAGGCGACCTGCTCGCCCTCGCCCCAGCCGGCCCGCACGACGAGCGCCTGACCGGGGGAGACCTCGTTGACGTGCGGGTCCGCCGAGGCGATCCGGTGCAGGTGAAGGACGCGGTTGACTACCTCGGCCGCCGCCGCGATGTCACGCTCGACGTCCATGTCGGCGAGCCACGCGCGGGCCTGGGACTCGGCCGACAGCGAGATCGGGTCGATGACCGTCACCCGCGTGCGGGTCACCGGGCCCGGCTCCGGCTCCGGCGGCACGCCCAACACGTTCGCGCTCAGGCGCCCCAGCAGGCCACCGCGCCTCGCGCCCGGCGCGGCGCTCGGCGCGCCCGGGGCCCGGCCCGGCTCGAGCGTGCCGATCACGAGCACCCGCTCGGGCTCACCGTCGGCCTCCGTCCGGGTCAGGTAGCGCCCGTCGGCCGGCCCGAGGAGCCAGGGGAACTCCATCTGCATGAAGATGAACAGCGGCTCGGGCATCTCTGCACCGTATCCTTCATCTCCGGCAGAGCGCCGCCAATCCACACCCGGGGCCGGCTGGGCCTCGGATTCGACGATCAGGAGCCCGAGATGTCCGACCCGAGCAATGTCGCCAGGAACCTGCGCGAGCGCCTCGGCGGGACGACCGAGGATCGTCTCGGCAAGGCACTCTCGGACCTGCTCGAAAACCCGCTCCTGACCGGCGCGATCGGACGTGCCTTCGACGCCCGCGAGAAGGCTGCTCAGGCGCAGGAGGTGGCCTTCAGCGCCCTCAACATCCCGTCGGCCGCCGACATCGAACGCCTGACCAGGCGGCTGCGGTCGGTCTCACACCGGCTCGAGGGCATCGAGGACGGCGTCGACCGGCTCGACCGCGGGATGCAGCCGGGCGGCGTCGAGAGCCGGCTGTCGGCGATCGAGGAGCAGCTGCGCTCGCTCTCCCTCAAGTTCGAGCAGCCCGCCACCAATGCGCCGGCCGCGGGCGCCAAGGCCAAAGCCGCGCCCGCCGCGGCCAAACCCAAAGCCAAGCGCGCGGCGCCCAAAGCCAAAGCCGGGCCCGCGGCGGCCAAAGCCAAAGCCGGGCCCGCGGCGGCCAAAGCCAAAGGCAGGTCCTCCTCGCCGAGGGCCAAACTCTCCGCCGTGCCACCGAAGGGCTGACGCGGGCGCTCAGTCGGCGAGCGCTGCCAGCGCCGCCGTGCCCATCCGCTCGACCGACTCCTGCAGGGTGTGATCGTCGATCCGCCGGCGCGTCCCATCGGCGGTGAACGTGTCGGAGACGACGAGCGCACACGCGACGGCCGCTCCGCGGGCGGCTCCCAGCGCGAATAGCGCCGCCGCCTCCATCTCGAGGGCCATCGCGTCGGCTCCGGCGCCCGGGCGCCCGTCCCCATAGAAGAGGTCGACGCTCACGACCGTGCCCGTGCGCGCGCCCGGTGCGTGGAGCGCGAGGGCCCGCGTCAGTCTCGGATCGGCGGCCACGCGCTCGCCCGCACCCAGCGCCCGCGAGGTGCCGTCGGCGCCGATCGCCTCGCTCGCCACGATCAGCTCGCCCAGCACGAGCGTCGGGTCGAGCGCGCCGCACGTGCCCACCCGGATCGCGCGCCGCGCGCCCAGGTCGATCAGCTCGCTCAGCACGATCGCCGCAGACGGGCCGCCAATCCCGGTCGCCTGGATCGTGAGCGGCCCCCCGTCGGGTGCCCCGCCCGTGTAGCCCCACAGGCCGCGGTGGTGGTTGAACATGCGCGGCTCCTCCAGCAGGAGCTGTGCCAGAGCCAGCGCCCGACCCGGATCGCCCGGCAGCATCACGCGCTCCGCCAGGGGCGCAGTCGGGTGCAGATGGATGGGCGCACCGTCTGACATCGGCGGCGACTTTAGACTCCCACCCATGGGAATGCCCTTCGTCGCGCCCGCCTGAGTGGCAGAGCCCGAACACGACCCCGCGGGCGGCGCCGCTGAGCTGACGCTCGCGCAGGTCGCCGCCAGGACCGGCGTCTCGCCGGCGACGGTCAGACGGTGGGTCGCCAAGGGCCTCGTGCCCGGCCACGACGGGCGCTGGACGCCTTCGGCGTTCGCCTATGTCCGCGTGATCGCCCGTCTGCGCGCCCGCGGCCATTCGCTCGAGGACATCAAGCGCGCGAGCGACAACGGCCAACTGGCGATCGGCCCGATCGAGAATCTCCTGAGCAGCTCGGAGACGAGGCACACGCTGCGCGAGGCCACCCGCGCGACGGGCCTGAGCGGCGAGCTGATCAAACGGATCTACGCGACGATGGGCCTCGGGACGGTCCCGGTCGATGAGCTCTCCGACGAAGACCTGGAGATGATCGGCTACGCGGCCGCCGTCCTGGGCGCCGGCTTCCCGCTGCCGGCGTTCCTGCAGCTGATGCGCGTCTACGGCCAGGTCGTGGCGCAGATCGCCGACGCCGAGGTCCGCCTGATCCACCTCTACGTCCACGAGCCGCTCATGCGCGCGGGCGTTCCGAGCGTCGAGATCGCCGAGGAGATGGAGGGCCTCACGCGCGCCGTCCTCCCGTTCGCGGCGCCGTTCATGAACTACCTCCACGGCCGCCTGGTCCAACACTTCGTCGAGCAGGACATGATCGGCCACATGGAGGCCTTTCTGGGCGACGACGCCCCCACCGAGGGACGGCTGCGCGTGGCGATCGCCTTCGCCGACCTCGCCGGCTACGCCCGACTGACGGTCGAGCGCGGCGACGAGGCGGCCGTCGACGCGGTCGAGCGGTTCGCACGCGCGGTCGCCGACACGCTCCCGCTCGACGCGCGCGTGATCAAGACGCTCGGCGACGAGGTCATGGTCATCGGCTCCGACCCCGCCGCCCTGACGATCTGGGCGGTCGCGCTGCAGGACTCGACCGCGGCCGGCGATCCGCCGCCCCGGATCGGGGTCCACTACGGCGAGGTCCTCTACCGCGACGGCGACTACTACGGCCGCGAGGTCAACCAGGCCGCGCGGGTCGTCGCCCGCGCGGGCGGGGGCGAGGTGCTGGTGACGCGGGCCGTCGTCGACATGGCGGCGGGCGTCGATCGCCTGCAGTTCAACCGCATCGGCGAGGTCCGCCTCAAGGGGTTCTCCGAGGCAACCGAGCTGTTCACGGCGTCGGCCACGCCGCCGCGGTAGACGCGATGGTCTGCGAGGAGGTGCGCGCACTGGTCCGAAGCGGCGGGCTGTTCGCGCGCGACCGGCCGCTGGTCGCGATGCTCTCGGGCGGGCGCGACTCGACGTGCCTGCTCGATGTCGCCGTCGCGCTGCTCGGGCCGGCGGCCGTCAGCGCGCTGCACGTCAACTACGGCCTGCGCGAGGCCGCGGCGGAGGACGAGCGTCACTGCGCCGAGCTGTGCGGTGCGCTCGGCGTGGAGCTGGCCGTCGTCCGTGCCGGCGAGCCGCCCGGTGCGCCCGCGCCCCACGGACAGCCCGAGGCGCCGGGCGTGGCGCCGGGGCCTGCCGGCAACCTCCAGGCGTGGGCGCGAGAGGTCCGCTACACGGCGGCCGCCCGCGCGGCCGAGCAGCGCGACGCGCTGATCGCGACGGGCCACACGGCCAGCGATCAGGTCGAGACGATCCTCTACCGGCTGGCAGCCTCGCCCGGGCGGCGCGCGCTGCTCGGGATGGCCGTCGTCGACGGGCGCCTGATCCGCCCGCTGCTCGGCGTCACGCGTGAGCAGACCGCCGCCTACTGCAGCGAGCGCGGGCTCACATGGCGCGAGGACGAGAGCAACGAGGATGAGCGCTACGCGCGAGCGCGTGTGCGCACCCGGCTGATCCCGGAGCTCCGCGCCGTGCACCCCGCCGCCGAGGCCAACGTGCTGCGGACCGCCCGGCTGCTGCGCGAGGAGACGGAGCTCCTCGACGAGCTGGTCGGCGAGGAACTGGGCAGCGAGCGTCACGTGAGCGTCGCCCGGTTGCGCGAGATGCAGCCGGCGCTGGCGCGGATGGTCATCGTGCGGCTCGCCGAGCAGGCTGCGGGCACCTACGTTCCCCAGGCCGGCGAGCGCGTCGAGGAGATCCTCGCCCTCGCCCGCCGCGGCGGGCGAGCCGAGTTGCACGTCGGCGGCCGCGCCGGCGCGGTCATCGAGGACGGCAGCCTGAGGATGGTCAAGCTGCCGCCGCGCGAGGGCTAGACTGCCAGGAGTGGCAACGCCCGCGCGCCTCTCCAGCGAGCCCGGCCTGGGCGAGGTGCTCGTCAGCGCCGAGGACCTTCGCCACCGCGTGGTCGAGCTCGGCGAGGAGATCTCGCGCGACTACGCCGGACGCTCGCTCCTGCTGGTCGGCGTCCTCAAGGGAGCCGTCTTCTTCCTGAGCGACCTGATGCGATCGATCGATATCCCGGTCGAGCTCGACTTCATGGCCGTCGCCTCCTACGGCTCGGCGACCGACTCCTCGGGCGTGGTGCGGATCCTCAAGGACCTCGACGCGTCGATCGAAGACCGCGATGTGCTGATCGTCGAGGACATCGTCGACTCGGGCCTCACGCTCCAGTACCTGATGCGCAACCTCGGCTCGCGCAATCCCCGCACGCTCGAGGTGTGTGCGCTGCTGACCAAGCCCGAGCGCCGCAAGGTCGATCTGCCGGTCCGCTACGTCGGCTTCGAGATCGCCAACCGCTTTGTCGTCGGCTACGGGCTCGACTACCACGAGCGCTACCGCAACGTGCCCTTCGTGGCCGCTCTGGAGCACTAGATCACGGGCTTCGGGGCCTCCGCGGGGCCCCGTCAAGCGCCGGAATGAGCGCCCTTTCATGGTACTCTGGGGGACCGGTGGCCACGATTTCGCACGGTGCCAGGACGACAAGGATCTCGCCATGAGCCGTTTCTTCAAGAGCGCCGCATTCCCGATCCTCATCGT
>DAIRTT010000049.1:0-15224 GCA_036803745.1 Solirubrobacteraceae bacterium
GCGCGCCACGTCCTCGTCGCTCAGCAGCGGCTGACGGAGGAGGGGGGAGGCGGTCAGATCCTGTGTGCTCAAGCCGGTCGCGCTCCTGACTGCTCGACGGATACGGCCACGGAGTCGGTCAGCTCGACGCGCATCGCGCCCGCGAGCTCTCCACCGATCGCGTGCTCGCGCTCGTGCTCGCCGAAGACGACGAACAGCGGCCCGCCGAAGGGCTGGCGGTCGCGGACGGAGAGGTGTTCGCCGGGTGCGATGCCCCGCTCGGCCAGGTAGCGCAGCATCGCGGGGTCGGAGTCCGACACCCGCACGAACAGTCCGCTGTCACCGGGCTGAAGGCTCTCGAGGCGGTCGGTGGAGCGCTCGTCCAGCTCGAGGTCGGCGGTGGGGATGGGGTCGCCGTGAGGGTCGACGGTGGGGTGGCCGAGCTTGGCTGCGATCAACTCCTCGAGATCGTCGGAGAGGACGTGCTCGAGCACCTCGGCCTCGTCGTGGACGCGATCCCACGGCATGCCGAGGGCGTCGGCGAGGAAGCTCTCTAGCAGGCGGTGGTGGCGGATGACCTCGAGCGCCACGCGGCGGCCGTCGGGGGTGAGCCGGACGCCCCGGTACGGCACGTGACTGATGACACCGAGCTCGCCGAGACGCTTGAGCATGGCCGAGACCGACCCGGGCGTGATCGACAGGCGCTCGGCGAGCGCATTGGTCGAGACAGGCTGTTCGCTTCGCGTCTCCAGCGCGTAGATCGCCTTCGCGTAGTCCTCGACGGCGGGCGTTCTGACAAGTTCCTTGGCGCTCATGGAAATAGATTATGGCAGGCCAAGAAATGTTTCAAGGTGACGGGGATACTGGGCCTCGACAAAGACGCTTCGGTTGCCGACGGGAACGACGTTGAAGCCCGAGCCCGCGGCACCACGCGATGATCCGTATTCGGCGCTCGACCGAGTGACCCGCAACTACGGGTTCATGGGCTGACGACCGTGAGGAATCCCGAGCCCGCTCGACAATGCACGCACTGAACGGTGCCGATAAGACGGTGTGCGCTCATCCAGAGCACCCGCGCTAGCAACCCTCGTCGTAAGCGCGCTCGTCGCCACGGTCCCGTCTGGAGCGATCGCCAAGGGTTCGCGGTGCAGGGGGACGGAAAACTCGTTTGAGGTCGTCGCCCGCGCGTTCGACCGCAACGCCTACACCGTTCAGCGAATCGCGAGCGGAAACATCGTGCAGACCGCGCAGGAGTGCGGGCGGCGTCGCGCCTGGTGACCCGGCCCGCCGAGAGGCTCCATCGCACACTCGATAATGCATGTGGTGAGGCGTAGGTTGTTGAGATGGGCAGCGGCATCACCGAGGCGACGATCACATGCCCATTGTGCGACACCCGGGCGCGAGAGACGATGCCCACGAACGCGTGTCAGTACTTCTACCGCTGCACCGGCTGCGGAGAGATGTTGAAGGCAAAGCCGGGCGACTGCTGCGTCTTCTGCTCCTACGCCGACACGGTGTGCCCGCCGGAGCAGACGAAGCAACACGCGTCTAACGCTCGATAATGCATGTTATGTCAACTAGAAACTGAAACGCCGTAACTACCGCCCCCGTGGACCCGGGTTTGGCGGTTGATTCGGGCGCAGCGATGAGTTCCTGCGGGAGACGCCGTCAGAGGACGTGTAACCCAATTCCCTGAGGAGGCCGTCGTGACCAACACCAAGACTCTCGTGAGCAAGATCGGCACCGTGTGCATCGCCGTGACCGACCAGGAGCGCGCAATCGAGTTCTACGTCGAGACGCTCGGCTTTGAGAAGCACACAGACATCCCATTCGGCAACGGCTACCGCTGGGTCGAGGTGGCACCGGGTGACGCGGTCACGACGATCGCCCTCGCTCCGCCGCCCGACGGCAAGGCGACCGGCAACGTCGACACCGGGATCGGCCTGCAGAGCGACGACATCGACGCGTACCACGCCGAGCTCAAAGCAGCCGGCGTCGATGTCGACGAGGAGATCAGCCGCATGGGAGACCCGGTGCCGCCGATCTTCTGGCTGCGGGACCCCGAGGGCAACCGCCTGATGGTCACCGGCTGAGACACCGCGCGCGACCTCCGGGCTTGGGCCCGCAGCCGGGCCCGAGGGTCGCTGTGCCTAGGATCAGGGTCGGGTTTTCCCGTTATCCAGCGATGAGAGGCAGGCGATGGCGAACACGATCTACACAGCCAAGGCACACGTGACCGGAGGACGCGTAGAGGGCCACGGCCGGACCAGCGACGGGGCCCTGGAGGTCGATCTGCGTCTGCCGAGCGAGATGGGCGGCACGGGTGGCGGGACGAATCCCGAGCAGCTGTTCGCGGTCGGCTACGCGGCGTGCTTCGAGGGCGCCCTGGGCGTTGTGGCCCGCCGCGCCAAGGCTGAGGCCGGCGACATCTCGATCGAGTCCGAGGTCGGGCTCGCGCCGGACGGCAAAGGCGGGTTCCTGCTGTCGGTGAAGCTCGACGTGAGCCTGCCGAGCGTCGAGGACGCCGGTGTGGCCGCCGATCTCGTCAGGACGGCGCACAAGGTGTGCCCCTACTCGAACGCGACGCGGGGCAACATCGAGGTGCTTCTGAGCGTTAACGGGCTCGCGGTCGACTAGCGGGCGCCTAGCGCCCGAGCGTCCGCACGAGCTCGTGCGCGTGAGCTCGCAGGTCGGCGATCCCGATCCGGACCTGCTCGAGGCCGGCGCGCAGCTCGGCGTCTCCGACCTCGATCGGGAGCATCGAGTCCTGCAGCGTCGCGAGCTTCAGATCGGCGGCCGAGATCGCCTGCACCCCCGAGTCGAGGAAGCCCTTGACTCCCCTTCCCGGCGCGCCCTGGCCCGGCGACTGGAATTCGCGTGCGGGCAGCTCGTACCTGGCCGCGAACTCGGCGTGGGTTCGCTTGGCGCGACCGTAGGCCGCCTGCAACGGCGCGAACAGCTCGCTCTCGACGCGATCACCGGTCGCTTCGTCGACCAGTTCATAGGCCTCACTGATCGCCGCCAGCGCCACGCTGAGATCGTCCGCGGCCTCGGCGAGCGTGTCGAGCAACTGCTGGCGCGCGTCGGCGGTCGTGTAGGCCACAGCAGCGGACAGTAGTCCACCGATGACTGAAGGCGCGCCGGTCGAGCCACCCCTGGCGGGCGAAGGATTCAGCCGATCGTGTAGACGAGCGCGACCTGCGCGCTCAGGGTGCAGCCGCTGGCCGTCGCCTTCTTGGCGGCCGGGGTCTTGCGCTTCTTGGGTTTCGCTTTGACCTTCGGCCGGGGCGCTGTCGTGGGCGCGGCGACGCCGCGGGCCTGCAACGGCGAGGCGACCGTCGGCGAGGAGCCGAAGTCCGGCTGTTCGCCGGTGTATTCGAGGTATTCGCCTCCTGGGCTGTTGCCGCAGGAGATGAAGCCTCCGCCCTCCGCGATGCTCTGGACGCCGCCGAGCGCGGTCCCCGTCCTGCTCGTCAGGAATTCGGCCTTGTTCTGTCCGTCGGAGACGGCTGCGCCCATCGCCTGACGGTAGGTGGCGTTGGCGACCGCGACGTTCGCGCCCTGCGGGATGGAGACGGTCGCAGTCCCCTGAACGCTGACGCTTCTGAGCGGCGTCCCGGTCGGCGCTTCGGCGGCTGCGACGCCGAGCATGTTGGCGGCTAGGAGGCCAGCCGCAGTCGCCATCGTCGCCCCTATCGCGATCCTCATACCGACCATGCTAGTACCGCGCGCTGCTCAGCTCCACCCCGCGCTCCAGGACCGCGTCGATCATTGGCCCGGTCAGGCGACCGGTGAACGTGTTCTGCTGGCTCGGGTGGTAGCAGCCGATCAGCGAGTACGGCTCGCCGATCAACTCCGCGCCATGTCCGAAGCGCGGGCGAGCAGCGCGGCGCCCGGTGGGTGTCCGACTCGCTCCGGTGGGCGGCCCGCCCATCAGTCGCAGGGCCGCGTCCCAGGCGAACGCGCCGAGACACATGATCACCCGCACGTCGCTGAGGAGCGTGAGCTCGCGCATGTTCCACGGCCGGCAGGCATCACGCTCGGCCGGCGTCGGTCGGTTTGCAGGGGGTGCGCAGCGCACGGCCGCCGTGACCCAGACCCCGGTCAGGCGCAGGCCGTCGCCGCGCCCCGTCGAGGCCGCCTGATTGGCGAGGCCGCGGCGCGCGAGGGCAGCAAACAGAAAGCCGCCCGAGCGGTCGCCGGTGAACATGCGCCCGGTGCGGTTGGCGCCGTGCGCGGCCGGCGCGAGGCCCAGCAGCAGCAGACGCGCGTGGGGGTCGCCGAAGCCCGGCACCGGACGCCCCCAATACTCCTCCTCGGCGAAGGCCGCGCGGCGCTCGCGCGCGACCTGCTCGCGCCACTGGACGAGCCTCGGGCAGCGCCGACAGGCCGCCACCTCCTCGGCGAGGTTCTGCAGATCCCTGTCTGTTTGCGATCGCACACGCCAGTAGTACCATCGACTGGGATGCCACTGTGGCTGTGGATTCTGTTGCTGGCCGCCCTGATCAAGCTGCCGATCGCGGCACTGATGCTGTGGATCCCATTCCGCTACGACGAGGCGATGCGCCCGCCGGACTCCACTGACTCATCCGATGAAGACGGCGGCTCGCGCGCGCTGCCCGGAGGCCCGCTGGACCCCCACCCCCGCGCGCCGCTGCCGAACAAGCCGCGCCGCGGTCCTCACGGATCGCCCGCGCCCCAGCCGCCCGCGCGCGTGCGTGGACCGGTGGCGCCGAAGCGTCCGGTCCGCATCGCCGACTGAACCTCCGCTGCGGCTAGCGGTTGCGCTTGCGTTGCCGGCGCGCGGCCTTGGCTTTGGCGCGCCGCTTGCGCATCGCGACCGCGGGGTCGCGGCCGGAGCGGCCCTCGGTGAGTTCCCCGTCGCCGGCCGGCGCGACGCGGCGGGCGTCGCGCACGATTACGAAGCCGATCGCGCAGAGCAGGACAATCGCGGCTGCCGAGGCGATCAGGATGGTTCTGCTCGAGTTGCTCGAGCTTTCGGTGCTCGCCGGTGCCGTCGTCCTGGTCGTCGTGGTCGTGCCCGTTTCCTGGCCGCCCTGTGTCAGTTCACCGAATGCGCTGCCTTCGTTCAGCGACGCGGCCATCGCGCCCGGCGCACCGAGCGCAAGGATCGCGATGACCAGGACGGCGATGAGCGCCGGCGCGCTGTGGCGCCGTGCGCTGGTCCGGCGAGGGGTGAGGCTCGGCACGCCGCGAGCATACCGGCTCGGACGCCGCCCGACCGCGCGTTGGCATGAGCGCGCCCGGCCCCCACGCGGGTCGGGCGCGAAGCCATAGAATGGCCGGCCATGGCTCCCAAACAACGCCAGATCCGGATCGAGCAACGCGGCGGACTCGAGGCGATCCAGGCCCTCGAGCAGCGCTCCGACGAAGAGCTCGAGGGCGAGACCAAATACAAGGCCGCCGCGATGGCGATCCTCGGCGCGAGGGCCTCCGAGCGCTTCGACGCGCCCGCCGCGCGCGCCTACTTTCAGCGGGCGATCGCCGCCGCGCGCCCGCAGGAGCGGATGCAGATCAGGCGCATGGCCGACGCCTCCCTCGCGCTCGCCGAACGGCGAGCGGGGGATCTCAAAGATGCCGTCGAGCGTCTCGGACAGACACCCCCCAGCGGGCGGCAGATGTTCGCGCTGAGAGCGATGGGGCTGCTCGTCCCGCCCGCCTCCGCCGGGATCATCGCCCGCACCCGCGGCGTTCTTCTGATCATCGTCCTGATCATCGTCTTCCTCGCGCTCGGCCTCGGACTCGTGGAGCTGGTCTCGCTTCCCTTCGGCGGGATCGGGGTCGCGCCCGGCCTTCTGCTGGGGCTGTTCGTGGTGATCGCAGCGATCGCTGTCGCCGCGGCGGTCGGACGACGCCGGCGAGCGAAGGCCAAGGCACCAGCCCCCTCCTGAGCCCGCCCCTCCTCGCGGGGCGCACGGGTCACTAGGCTTGCGGGCGTGTCTGCGCCCGTCTGCCTGATCGTCAACCCCGCCGCCGGTGGCGGAAAGGCAGGCTCGCTCGCGCCCGCGGTCGAGCGCGCCCTGCGCGGATACGGCCTCTCGCTGCGCCGCGCCGACACCCGGCACCTCGACCACGCCCGCGAGCTCGCCACCGCCGCGGCGCAGGCCGGCGAGACGGTCGTGGCGCTCAGCGGCGACGGCATGGTCGGCGTCATCGCCGACGCGCTGCGCGATTTCCCCGACGCGGTCCTCGGCATCCTCCCGGGCGGGCGCGGGAACGACCTCGCTCGCGTGCTCGGCATCTCCGAGGACGCGGTTGCCGCCTGCGAGACGATCGCCCACGGCCTCGCGCGGCCGATCGACCTGGGTGTCGTCGCAGACAGCGCCGGCGGCAACGGTCAGGCATTCGTCGGCATCGCCTCGGCCGGATTCGACAGCGACGCCAACCGCATCGCCAACGAAGCGCCTCCATGGCTCGGCGGCCAGGTGTACGCCTATGGCGCGCTTCGCGCCCTCGCGGCGTGGCGCCCAGCGCGCTTTGAGATCGAGCTCGATCCGCCGGGTGTTCGGCACAGTTTCACCGGCTACTCGATCGCCGCCGCCAACTCCAAGGCCTACGGCGGAGGCATGCGCCTCGCGCCCGACGCCGTGCTCGACGACGGGCTGCTCGAGATCGTGGCGATCGAACAGGTCAGCAAGGCGCGCTTCCTTGCCAACCTCCCCAAGGTCTTCGGAGGCACCCACGTGCGGCTGCCGACGGTGCGGGTGTTCCGCGCGGCGGAAGTCGCGATCAGCTCCGATCGTCCGTTTACGATGTACGCCGACGGCGACCCGATCGGTGAGCTCCCGGTACGCGTGCGTGCGCTGCGCGGCGCCGTCACGATGCTCGTCCCACCCCACGGCGCGGCCGACGCACCGTTCGACACGCCCTCTCCCCTCTCCAACGGCTCGGTGCCGGCGACCCATCCGGGTCGCGCCACGCAGACGCCGCCCGAGCCCTCGCCCGAGGCCTGATGGCCGCGGGCCTGTCCGCCAAGCTCGCGCTCGCGCGGGCCGTCGGTGCACTCTCGCGGCTGCGCGGTGGAGGCGCGACGAGCGCCCCCGGCAAGGTCCTCAGGCGTCTGGCACCCGACGCGATCGCCTCACTCGGTGCGCGCCTGAGCCGCGGCAGCGTGCTGGTGTCGGCGACGAACGGCAAGACGACGACCGCAACCATGGCCGCCGCCGTACTGCGCGCGGCCGAGATCTCGCTCGTCCACAACCGCGCGGGCGCCAACATGGCGGGCGGGATAGCGACGACCCTGCTCGACGCGGCTGGGCCGCGCGACACAATCGCGGGTGAGCTCGGCCTGTTTGAGGTCGACGAGCTGTGGCTGGCCGAGATCGCCGAGCAGCTGAAACCGCGGGCGATCCTTCTCGGCAACCTCTTCCGCGACCAGCTCGACCGCTACGGCGAGCTCGAGACCATCGCCGAGAGCTGGCAGGCCGTCATCGCCGCGAGCGACTCACGACTCGTCCTCAACGCCGACGACCCGCTGATCGCCGACCTCGGCCGTGAGGAGCCCGAGGTCGTCTACTTCGGGCTCGACGACGATCGCCTCGAGCTCGCCGGCATGGCGCACGCGGCGGACGCCAAGCACTGCCGCCGATGCGGCGCTCCGTATGTCTTCGACGCGATCTATCTCGGGCACCTCGGCCACTACCACTGCCCGAATTGCGGACGCCGGCGTCCCGATCCGAGCGTCCTCGCGACCGATATCCACCTCGAAGGCGTCCGCTCGGCGCGCTTCCGGCTGCACACGCCGGCGGGAGAGGCAGACGTGGCGCTCGGCCTACCGGGGCTCTACAACGTCTATAACGCGGTCGCGGCGGCGGCCCTCGCGAGCGCCCTGGAGATCCCGCTCGAGACGATCGTCGCCGGCCTGCAGGACACTCGGGCGGCCTTCGGCCGCGCCGAGGCGATCGCCCTCTCCCCCTCCCCCGCGAGCGCCGCACGCGAGCTGCGGATCATGCTCGTCAAGAACCCGGCCGGAGCCAACGAGGTCCTGCGCACGCTCGCGCTCGAGCCCGGCCAGCACGACCTGCTCGGCGTCCTCAACGACCAGATCGCAGACGGCCGTGACGTGTCGTGGATCTGGGACGCCGACTTCGAGCTGCTGGCCGGAAGGATCAGACGGGTGATCTGCAGCGGGAGCCGGGCCGCGGACCTGGCGACCCGGCTGAAGTACGCGGGAGTCGACACCGAGCGCATCCACGTCCAGCCCCAGCTTGCCACCGCCCTCGACGAGGCCGCCGCGAGCACCGGCGAGCATCCTGCGGCGCTCTATGCGCTGCCGACGTACACGGCGATGCTCGCGCTCAGGGAGCTGCTCGTCTCGCGCGGGGAGGCCACGAGCGCATGGTCGTGACCTCCGCCGACTCGTCGAGCACCGTCGTGTGGCACGACCTCGAGTGCGGCGCCTACAGGGCCGACCTGCCGCTGTGGCACGAGCTGGCGGGCGACGCCGGCGGCGGCGAGATCCTCGACGTCGGCGCCGGCAGCGGTCGTGTCACGCTCGAGCTCGCGCGGGCGGGGCACTCGATGACCGCCGTCGACCTGGATGCCGAGTTGCTCGACGCGCTGGGCGCGCGGGCCGGAACCCCTGCCCCGACGCTGGTGAGGGACGACGCGCGTGAGCTGGAGCTCGACCGACGGGACTTCGCGCTCTGCATCGTGCCGATGCAGACACTCCAGATGCTCGACGGCCCCGCCGGCCGTGCCGCGTTCCTGACCCGCGCCCGCGCCCACCTGCGCGACGGCGGCCTGCTCGCCTGCGCGATCGTCACCCAGCTCGATGCCTTCGACTGTCGCAACAGCCATGACGGCCCGGCACCCGAGCGTGTAAGCGTCGGCGGGATCGACTACGTCAGCCGCGCCGTGCGTGTGTCGATCGACCGCCGTCGCATCCGCATCGAAAGGGAGCGCACGATCCTCAGACCCGGCGGCGCCGGCCGCGCACCGATCGAGCACGACGTCATCGAGCTGGACCGCCTCAGCAGCGCGGGACTCGCACGCGAGGGGCGTCGCGCCGGCCTGAGGCCCGCGGGCGTGCGGTCGATCCCGGCGACCGACGAGCACGTCGGCAGCGAGGTGGTTCTGCTCCGTGTCTGAGCCCAGCCCCTCCCGGTCGGGCGGCGTGCTTCGCGTCTGCGCGCTCTACCCCGACCTGATGAACATCTATGCCGACCGGGGCAACCTGCTCGTGCTCGAGCACCGCTGCGCCTGGCGCGGCATCCGCTTCGAGCTTTCGGGCAGCGGGCTCGGCGACCCCCTCGACGCCGATGCGGCGGACCTCTTCTACATCGGCGGCGGCCAGGATCGCGACCAGCGCCTGTGCGCCGAGGACCTGATCGAGAACAAGCGCGAGGCGTTGCGCGCGGCCGCTGATCGCGAGGCCGTCGTCCTGGGCGTATGCGGCGGCTACCAGCTCCTCGGCCACTCATACACCCTCGGCAGCGAAGAGATCGCGGGGGTCGGCCTGCTCGACGTGCACACCGTCCGAGAGGATGGCCCGCGACTGATCGGCAACGTCGCCATCGAGGCCTCGCTCGACGCTCGGGAGGCCGGCTCTGCGTGCGTGCTCGCCGGATTCGAGAACCACGGCGGACGGACGTATCTGGGCGACGGCCAGCAGCCGCTCGGCCGAGTGCTCGCCGGACACGGGAACGACGGGCGCAGCGGCTTGGAGGGCGCCCGCAGCGCCAACACGATCGGCACCTACCTGCACGGGCCGCTGCTGCCCAAGAACGTGTGGTTCGCCGACTGGCTGATCGCGCGGGCACTCGGCGTCGAGCCCGAACACCTGCGGCCGCTCGAGGACGCGCTCGAGCGCGAAGCTCACGCGAGTGCCCGCCGCGCGGCCGGGGTCTAGACGTCCGCAAACTCCACGATCGCCGCGTGCACCCGGCCGCGTGCGCTGCGAGGATCGGGCGATGGAGCTCTCCGACTACCAGCGCCTGTCACGGCGGACCGCCGAGTATCCGCGGGAGGCGTGGCTCGCCTACCCCGCGCTCGGCCTGGCGGGCGAGGCCGGCGAGGTCGCCGAGCACGCCAAGAAGGCGATCCGCGACGACGGCGGGACCGTCAGTGACGATCGGCGAGCAGCGATGGCCAAGGAGCTGGGCGACGTGCTCTGGTACGTCGCCCAGCTCGCCAGCGAGCTCGACCTCCAGCTCGATGACATCGCCCAGGCGAACCTCGACAAGCTGGCCTCGCGCCAGCGCCGCGGCGTCCTCTCAGGCAGCGGCGACGAGCGCTGATGCACCCGGCCTCCTGCAGCCTCGCTGAGCAAGCGGGCCAAGGACGCAGGGAGCGTGGCGTGCGCTAGCACGCAAGCGACCGAGGACGCCGGCCAGCGCCGCTCAGCGGGGCTGCAGGGTGAAGCGGGCGAAACGCTCGGCCAACCTCGCCGGAACCATCGCCCTCACGCGCACGCCCTCGGCGGTGTCCTCGCGCTCGACCTCACCGACGAGGTCATGCAGCTCGGCAAGGCTGCCGCCGTCGGCGTAGGGAACGAGCAGCTCGATGGGTCTGAGCGTGTGGGCCAACTCGTGCTCGATCCGCTCGCCCATCTCCTGCAGGCCCTCGCCGGTGGCGCCGCTGACAAGGACGGCGTCGGGATGGCGCAGATGCAGATCCTCGCGCTCCTCGTCGCTGAGCAGGTCGACCTTGTTGAGCACGAGCAGGCGCGGCTGCTCGCCCGCGCCGATCTCCTCCAGCGTCCCCTCGACGGAGTGGTGCATGATCTCGGCGTGGGCCTCGGGGGCCGAGGCGTCGAGGACGTGTGCCAAGAGCTCGGAGCGGCGGGTCTCCTCGAGCGTCGCGGCAAACGCGTCGACGAGCTGGTGGGGCAGCTTGCTGATGAAGCCGACGGTGTCGGTCAGCAGGTAGGGACGGCCGCTGAGGCGCAGGGTCCGGGTGGTGGGGTCCAGAGTGTGGAAGAGGCGGTCGCGGACGCCCACCTCGGCTCCCGTGAGGGCATTCAGCAGGGTCGACTTGCCGGCGTTGGTGTAGCCGACGAGCGCCACGGTGGGCAGCGCCGCACGTTCGCGCTCGGCCCGCTGGACCGCCCGGGTCCCCTTGACGTGCTCCAGGCGCCGCTTGAGCGCGGAGATGCGGTCGCGCGCGAGGCGCCGGTCTGTCTCTATCTGCGTCTCTCCCGGGCCCCTCGTGCCGATGCCGCCGCCGAGGCGCTCGAGGTGGGTCCACAGCCCTCGCATGCGGGCGAGGTTGTATTCGAGCTGGGCCAGCTCGACCTGGAGCTTGCCCTCCGCGCTGCCGGCATGGGAGGCGAAGATGTCGAGGATGACGGTCGTGCGGTCGACCACCGGCAGCCCGAGGGCCTCCTCGAGGTTGCGCTCCTGGCGGGCGCTCAGCTCGTCATCGCAGGCGATCAGGTTGGCATCGCAGGCCTTGGCCGCGGCCTTGGCCTCGGCGACCTTGCCCGGCCCGAGGTAGGTGTTCGGGTGCGGCTGCTCGCGCCGCTGGATCATCTCGCCGACTACGCCCACGCCGGCGGTGCGAAGCAGCTCGGCCAGCTCGTCGAGATCTTCATCACCGGGAAGCGCGGCGATGCAGAACGCTCGCTGTCGCGCCCGTGCGGTCGGCTCAGCCCCGTTTCGCGCTCTGTTGGCGCCATGGGCGCTGTGGCCGTTGCGGCTTGAATCCATCCAGTACTGAGTCTAGGACCTCTCCGGCGGAGCGGGGCGGAGAACGTCGCGACTGAGCCCGCCCGGCCTACGTTGCCAGGGCGCCCAGCCGCTCGACCGCCTTGAGCAGACGCGCGTCGGGTGTGGTCAGCGAGATCCTGAACCAGCCCTCGCCGGCGGGACCGTAGATGGCACCCGGTGAGAGCACCACGCCGGCCTGCTCGAGGACATGCTCGCAGTAGGCGGCGGAGCTGTCGAAGCCGGCGGGCACGGGTGCCCACACATAGATGGTGCTGCGGGGCGTGCGCACGTCGACGCCGATCCCGCGCAGCGCCTCGCACACGAGATCACGGCGACGGCGATAGAGCTCGTTCATCGAGGCGACCTCGGCGTCGGCGTCGGGTGAGAGAGCCGCGACGCCGGCAAGCTGGACGGCCTCGAACAGGCCAGAGTCGATGTTCGTCTTCAGGCGCCAGTAGATCTCGACGGCCTCGGCGTTTCCGACCACCACCGCGCAGCGCCAGCCGGTCATGTTGTAGCCCTTGGACAGCGAGAAGACCTCGATGCCGACGTCCTTGGCCCCTGGCGTGGCGAGGAACGACGGCGCCCGGTAGCCGTCATAGGTCGTCTCGGAATAGGCGCTGTCGTGGACCACGAGGATGTCGTGCTCGCGCGCGAACTCGACGACGCGCTCGAAGAAGCCCTCGGGCACGACTGCTCCGGTCGGGTTGTTGGGGTAGTTGAGGAACATCAGCTTCGCCCGCGCTGCGACGTCGGCGTCGATCGCATCGAGGTTCGGCGTGAAGCCGCGCTCGGGCTCGAGCGCCATCAGCACCGGCTCGGCTCCCGCCAGCCACGGACCGGCTGTGTAGACCGGGTAGCCGGGGTCGGCCGCCAATGCGTAGTCACCCGGGTCCAGGAAGGCGAGGTTGAGGTTGAAGATCGCCTCCTTGGCGCCGATCGCGGGGATGATCTCCCGCTCGGGGTCGAGCACCACATCGAAGCGCCGCTCGTAGAAGTCGCGCACGGCGCCTCTGAAGTCGGCGCGGCCGCGGTTGGAGGGGTACTGGTGGGTCTCGGGCTCGCTGACGGCCTCCTGCATCGCCTCGACGATCAGCGCGGGGGTCGGGCGGTCGGGGTCGCCGATGCCGAGGCTGATCACGTCTACACCCGCCGCCCGCTTGTCGGCGATCTTGCGCTCCAGCTGGGCGAATGCGTACGGCGGGATGTGCTCCAGGCGCTTACTCGGTTTCATGCAGCTCCTTTTCGAAGTCGTCGCTCAGCCGGCCCTCGAACACCGGCCGGGCCCAGCCTGTCAGGTTGACGCGGAGACCCTCGCCGACCTCCACCTCAAGCTCCCCGCCGTCGAGCACGACGACCACGCGCCCGGCCCCCGTCTCGGGAGCCACTTCGGCGAGGTGCGCGATGGCCGCGCCCGTCGCGCCCGTGCCGGAGGAGAGCGTCTCCCCCACGCCGCGCTCGAATATCCGCGCGCGGATTCGTCGCGACGGCGGCCCGGCCAGCTCCGTGTACCAGGACACGTTTGTGCGGTTGGGGAACTGCGGGTCGCCTTCGATCGCCGGGCCGATTGCGGGCAGCTCGAGAGCCACGAGATCGCGCTCGGACTCGACGTGGATGGCGCACTGCGGGTTGCCGATCGAGACGTGGCGGAACGCCCACGACGTGGAGCCGGAGGTGACCGTGCCGCGGCCGTCCGGGCCGCCGGAGGGGAAGTCGCGCGAGCCGAGGCTGGCGCTGCCCATATCGACGGTGCACGTGTCCGGCCCGGTGATCCGAGGCCGGATCGGTCCGGCGGCGGTTTCGATCGTGAAGGTGTCCTCCTCGGTCCAGCCGCGGCGGCGCAGATAGAGGATCGCCTCGCGCGCGCCGTTGCCCGACAGCTCAGCCTCCGATCCGTCGGGATTGAAGATCCGCAACTCGGCGAGGATGCCGGGACGCGAGGACGGCGCGAGCACCAGCACGCCGTCGGCGAACACGCCGAAGTGTCCCTCGCATAGGCGCCTGACGCGAGCGGGAGTCAACTCGAATGGGAGCGCGTCACGCTCGAGGATCAGGTAGTCGTTGCCCAGCGCCTGCCACTTCTCGAAGGGGATCGTTGCCATCAGGCGCCGGAGTCTAGGATCTCGCGCGCCACAGAGTCCGGGTCGCGGCCGGTGACGTCGATGCTGTGCACCCCGGCGAGCTTGCGCATCCAGGTCAGCTGGCGCTTGGCATAGTTGCGCGTGCGGCGCTTCATCCCCTCGATGTCACCCGCCAGCAGCTCCTCGAACCCGAGCGCCTTGCGCGCGGTCTCCGAGGCCCCCGCGGCGCTGGCCCGCCTGACCTCCTCGACGGCGCCTGCCGCCACCATCGCCTCGACACGGGCGTCGATCGCGCCGTAGAGCGCGTCGCGCTCCATCGTCAGACCGGCGAGCACAGTCCGATGGCGCAGCTCCTCGCTCCACAGCTGCGAGGGCCCGTCGGGCGGCTCGAGCTCGCCCAGCTCGTGAAGCTCGAGCGCGCGGATGATGCGCTGGCTGTCATTGGGGTCGATTGTCTCGGCCGCCCACCCGGCGCGCTGGGCGAGCAGGACGTGAAGCGCCTCCGGGCCGCGCTCCTGCAGCGTGGCGACCCAGCGCTCCCGCACGCCCTCGGGTGGCGGCGGGCGCAGCGACAGCTCGGCGAGCGCGGCGCGGAGATACAGGCCCGTTCCGCCGACGACGATCGGACGGCGCCCCTGCTCGAGCAGCCCGTCGATCTCAGCGTGTGCCAGCTGCGAGTACTGCCCCGCGCTGAACGTCGCGTCGATCGGAACGAACGAGACGAGCCGGTGCTCCAGGCGGGCGCGTTCGGCCGGTGAGGCGACACCAGTGAGCGTCTCCAGACCGGAGTAGACCTGAAGCGCATCCGCCGAGACCGCCACGGGATCCTCCCCCCCGGCCCGCAGCCGCCCGGCCACGGCGAGCGCGACGGCCGTCTTTCCGACCCCTGTCGGTCCGAAGAGCGCGATGACATGCATGCCGCTAGGGTCACAGGTCGATGCAGATCGCAGGCTCCACAGTCCTCCTGACGGGCGCGACCGGCGGCCTCGGACACGCGATCGCCCGTGCGCTCTCGCAGCGCGGCGCGAAGCTGATCCTGACCGGCCGGCGAGCTGAGGTACTCGAGCCGCTCGCAACCGAGCTCGGCGCGCGCTCGATCGCCGTCGACCTGAGCGACCGCGACGACGTCGAGCGCCTGCTCGCCGACGCGGGTGAGGTCGACATCCTCGTCGCCAACGCCGCTCTTCCCGCGACCGGAACGCTCGACTCCTTCTCGGTCGAGGAGATCGACCGTGCCCTTGAGGTCAACCTGCGCGCACCGATCATCATGGCCAAGGCCCTCATCCCCGCGATGGTCGCCCGCGGGCAAGGCCACCTCCTGTTCATGTCCTCGCTGTCAGGCAAGGCCGCGACCCCCAACTCGGCGCTCTACAACGCGTCCAAGTTCGGCCTGCGCGGGTTCGCCTCGGCGCTGCGCGCGGACCTGCGCCCGAGCGGCGTGGGCGTCTCGACCGTGCTCCCGGGCTTCATCCGCGACGCCGGCATGTTCGCCGAC
>DAIRTT010000050.1:0-15174 GCA_036803745.1 Solirubrobacteraceae bacterium
CCCGCCACTACCCGGGTCTCTGACGGCCCCGCCGCGATGCTCTCGAGTGCCATCGTCCACTATCTGCCGCTCGCGCTCGACGGTGAATCGCTGACGCGCAGCAACACCGCCTTGGCGATCGCGTCGCTGATCTCGATGGTCTTCGTCTATCTCCTGCTGGCCGGGCTGTGGTACTTCGTCTTTCGCGACAAGGCGCGTGCGAGGAAGAACAAGGACTCGGCCGACTGAAGGCCGCGTCGGCCCGGCGCCCGCCGCCGGTGCGCGACTCAGCCGGACAGCGTGACGGTGCTCAGCACCGTCGTGGATGCCGGGGTGCGCGAGGCGTTGCGGACGATCAACCGCAGGGTCAGCGTGACCTTGTGCAGGCGTTTGAGGCGTGCGGCCGTTCGCTTGGGGAACTGGATGTCGACCGTGCTGCGACCGGCCTGGGTCGTCACGAGGACCGCTTTGGCGATGATCAGCTGCGCCGGAGTGCCGGGGGCCATGCCGACGGCCGGTGCGCCCGTGATACCCAGGCGGCGCGCGATCGTCTTGTTCAGCAGCACCTCGAAGTGGCCGGCGACCTGTTCGTTGACCGAGTAGCGCACGACCAGGCCCTTGCGCAGGACGCCCTTGAGCGAGCGCGAGACGACCGCCGCGGCGGCCAGCGGGCGAAGCACCGAGCTCGGCGCCGGAGTGGGGGCGCTCGAGGCGCCGCCACTGGTCTGCGTAGCCTGGCCCGCACCTTCCGCGCCCTGGCTTGGGGGCGTTTCAGCCGGGCCGCTCACGGTGATCGGGTTGGTCACGCTGGCAGTGTGACCGCCGCCATCGGTCACGGTGAGGGTGACGTTGTAGATGCCTCCATGTGAAAAGGAGTGGAAGACGCTCGCGCCCGTGGCCGGCTGACTCCTGTCGGCAAAGTCCCACCTGTATTCGGTGGCTCCAAGGGAAACGTCTGACGCCGTCGCGTCGAATCCAACGACATCTGTGGATGCAACCGGGTTGGGAGCCGTGAACTGAGGGACCAGCGCAACACCAGGGATGCATGCGACCCCCGGGTAGTCTTCACTGAGCGCCGCCTGATCGTACTCCATATTGAGGTAGTAGTTCTTGACGCCGATCGTCTGGTTGTACAGGGTCCCGGCTTTTGGTTTAGTTGTCGCTTCGGCATTGCCGCCCAGGGTCGGCGCGAACCAGTTGCGGCATTGATCGGGCATCTCGTTCCCGGCATTCGCGTACCAGCCGGTAAGGAGCGGGTCGGTCTCGGTCGCCAGCTGCTCAACGCTGATCTCGTTGACGATCACATCGGGAAGGCCCGCATCGAAATCCCCATCCGTGTCCGAGCCTGGCAGCTGGTTGGGATCCTGCTGGGTCCCTGAGCCGGCCTGACAGTCGGTTTCGGCGTGGGAGCTCAACGCGCCCGCCATGCCGAGCGTACCGGCCGTCCAGGGCTGGACCGCGTAGAGGGTGGCACTGGCGCCGGCACCGATGTAGGAGTGGTAGCTGCAGAAGCTGTTTTCATAGCTTGGGGGCGACGAACCGCTGTCGGAGCAGTGTCCGCTGGCCGTGCCCGCGTCGGTGCACACGGTCACACCCGGGGGCGTGAACACGAAGTAGATCGTGTCCAATCCCGTTTTGAGGCCCGGGTGGGCGGAGATGAAGTCCATCAACTCTTTGCGAAGCTGCGTGTCGGTGATGCAGGCAAAGCCCGGCGAAGCACTGGGATCCGTGCACCCTCCACCCGGATAGGGCGTCGTACTGTCGGTGAACGCGCCGCGGAAAGTCGAACGGTAGGCAGCGCGGCCGCCCGTCGAGTCCGTGTACATGGGGGCCACGGCGTAGACGTTGTCCAGGGCGTTGCTTTCACTTGCGCTCCCGACATTCTGGAAGTACTGATTGATCGTGGACTTCCAGTCGCCGTCGTACTGGCCTGCGGGATCCCAGTAGATGGCGTAGGTGTTGTTGGAATGCATGACCGGCCCCCCGTGATACGTCAAGGGAAGGGTTGGCTCCGTGAAGGCTGTCGTCGAATGCGGCTCGACTCCGAACTGCGGTGATCCGATTGGAGTCACCTGTGCCCCGGCGGGCACGGCGAGCAGCATGAGGCTCACGAGGGATGCGACGAGGATCAGGCCGTGCGCCACCGCGGAGCGCTTGCCGATGGGCGATTGGAGTGAGCGAGCGAAGATGGTCACGAGGCCCTCATCGGCAGGGCGGACCCGTTGCCTTAGCGCTCTGGACGACTTCGCGAGACCGGCATTGGCTGGGCGCCGGGATCGACCCCGGGACGGCGTCAACCGCAGGCGTCACCGGCCGCGACGGTGCGTCCCGGGGAAGGCTAGTGGGTGGCGGTGCGGCGGTGGTGAGCCCGCGCGGCGGCCGCGCGGGAGGCGGCGAGCGCCGTCTTGTACGCCGAGGTCAGCTGGACGAGCGCTTCGTGCGACGTCTGTCCCACGGAGGGGAGGTACTGATAGCCCTTGGCGCCGGCGGGCAGCAGCCCGATCTCCAGATGGGGCGCGGATGAGATGCCGACCTGGCCGCAGCCGGCGTCGGCGATCGGCTGGCCGGCGCTGACGTGGGTGCCGACCGGGACGAGAGCCGGTGCAGCGTGGCCGTAGTAGATGTAGCGGCCACGATCAGGGCCGCTGTCGACGAGCAGGATCGGCGCCGATTCGCCGAAGCCTTCCATGCCCTCGTGGACGATCGTGCCGCTCGCGACGGCGAGCTCGCGCAGGTGCGAGCCGCACTGGTTGGCATTGCCGCCGAGGTCAACTCCCTGATCGAGCGACCACCAGCTGCTGGGGGCGACGTGGGAGAGCGGGTAGAGCGGGAAGACCCAGCCGCCCGCGCTGATGGGGTAGGGACTCCCGGCGAAGACGGGTGCGGGGACGGCGGACGTGCCGCCGGTCGCAGGGGCTGTGGGCGTCCCCGGCGTGCCGAGGGCCGGGCCCGTGGGCGCGGCGGGGGCAACCGAGGTGCCTCCCGTGCTCGCCGAGAACGCCGGCGAGGCTGCGGCAAGGACCGCGGAAAGGGTGAGTGCAATCGTCAATGCGAGCGACGTTCGACGTCGTTGCAAGGGGTTGCTCCTGTGGTCGGCCTACGGGGTTAGCTGACGGGCTAGCGACTTGCGCCTCCCACGGATTACCGTGGAACTCGCCCCAACAACTTGGTTCCCCCGCTCCCGGGCACATGCCCGGGATTGGGCGTGTGCAAGCCTATCGCAAGTCCTGGCCGGACCGTCGGGCTGCTCAGGCGGGCCCCGAGAACAACTGGCGCATCAGGCCGTCGACGACCGGCGCCGTCTCGCCCGTGCCGGGGCAGCAGGTGCCGCGGCCGGGCGGGGTCAGTCCGATCTCCAGGTGCGGGCCGGATGAGAGTCCGACGACGCCACAGCCGACCTCGGCAATCGGCTGGCCCGCGAGTACGTGCGTGCCCACCGGCACGAGCGCCGGCTCGGCGTGGCCATAGTAGACAAACCAGCCGCCGTATGGACCGCTGTCAACGCGCTCGACCGGCGCCGAGGGCCCGAAGCCGGGGATGCCCTCGCGCACGATCGTCCCGGCCGTGATCGCGACCTCGACGGCTGCGTTGCCGCAGGCGCCGCGCGTCGTCGCGATGTCGACGCCCTGGTCTTCGCTCCACGTCGCTGGCCCGAGCGCCAGCGACAGCGGCTGGATCGGAAAGACCCAGCTCGCCCCGCCTCCGCCGCCGACGTAGGTGGCGCCCTGTTCGAATGACTGCGCCGAATTGCCCGGCGGCAGGATGATCCCCTCCTTGCGCGCGCGAGCGACTTCGGCCCTGATCTGCGCATCCGAGGGTGCCCCCGGCGCCACGTAGCTGCCACCGGCGGCGGCCGGCAGAGCGTCGGCGCTGCCCACCTTCCCGGAGACCTCACGGCGGTCGAGTGTCCTCGCCGGCACGCTCGGCGGCAGTGGCAGCGCCTTGCCGGCCTTCCCGCCGGTTGGCTGCCCCGCGCTCCTGGGCGTGGACGGTTTCGCGACGGTGGCTGTCCGGCGCACGGAGCTCTGAGAGCTCGAGGAGCCGCAGCCGACCAGCGCGGTGGCGGCGGCGCAGAGGGCGAGGAGCCGCATCGTGGCGGCTTCGGGGAGCATGCGCCGATGTTACCCCGCGCGATCGGGGGCGCGCCCGGGGGAAATCCCGGGGAGCGGACTCGCGCGGACATCCGTCTAGGGAACGTCTACGGTGGGCGACCGAGCCGTGCGGCCCGGCGTTCGGAAATCGGGGCCGACCGGAGTAATGGATGTGTCCCGGCCAGCCGATAGGGACGGAGTGGCTGCCAGCGACGACAGACCCTCCGCACCCGAGAGCGCTACCGGACGTGGCTTCCGAGGCGATCCGCGCCACCGAGCGGGACGCCTGCGGGACCGTGCCCATGGGCACCGCGGAGTGTGGATGGCGATCACCGGGGTCCTCCTGCTTGCGGGCATCCTGGCGGCGGTCTTCGGCGCGCGCGCGGTCGCGCGCTCGGACGCGGACAAAGCTCGGCTGTCCTTCCACCTGACCTCGGCCGAGATCGCCTCGACGCTCAAGCTCGCGATCCAGCACGAGGAAGACCTCGTGGTGAGCGCCAGGGCCTACGTCACGGGCAACCCCAACTCCTCGGCCGCCGACTTCGACCGCTGGGCCGAATCGGTGCAGGCGATGCGGCGCTACCCGGAGCTGCAGGACATCGGCCTGATCACGCTGGTGGCGGCCTCCCACCTCTCCGCCTTCGAAGCCCGGATGGCCGCCAACCCCCTGCATCCCCTCGGCCCGAACACGCTCCCCCCGCCCGAAGGCAGCGGAGTCCTGCCGCCGGGAAGTCGCTCCTACTACTGCCTCGCGGTCGCCGGTCTGGCGCGCGACATCTCCACATACCTGCCGGCCGGCCTCGACTACTGCGCGCTCGCGCCCACGCTGATGGCCGCCCGTAACTCGGGCGTGCCCGACTATGCGCCGTTCGTCGAGGCGGGCAACACGACGCTCGGCATCGAGACCCCGGTCTACGCGGGCGGCGGGACGCCCAAGAGCCTTCACGGGCGCCAGCGCGCGTTCCTCGGCTGGCTCGCCGAGCGGGTCGAGCCGGAAGTCGTGCTGGCGCGCGCGCTCGAGGGTCACTCCAACTTCGCCGTCAAGTTCAGTTACGACTCGCTTCAATCTCACGTGACGTTCGACAGCGGCCACGCACCTCCCGGCGCGCAGAGCTCGAAGATCGACTTGCACAACGGCTGGACGGTGCAGAGCTACGGCACGGCGGCCGTCGGCGGGGTGTTCGGGGACCCGCCCGCGCTGACGATGCTCATCGGCGGGGTGCTGCTGAGCATCGTGTTCGGACTGCTCCTGCTCGTCCTCGGCACGGGGCGCACACGGGCACTGGCGCTCGTCCGGGAGAAGACCCGCGAGCTCTCCCACCAAGCGCTGCACGACACGCTCACGGGCCTGCCCAACCGGGCACTCGTGCTCGACCGGGCCGATCAGCTGCTCTCGCGGGCCGCGCGCCACCCGGGCATGCTGGCGGGCGCCCTGTTCATCGACATCGACGGCTTCAAGCACGTCAACGACAACCTCGGGCACGCCGCCGGCGACGAGTTGCTCAAGGCCGTCGGCCAGCGGCTGCAGGGAGCGGTACGAGACGAGGACACGGTCGGGCGCCTCGGCGGCGACGAGTTCGTCGTCCTCGTCGACTCGACCGCCTCGGGGGCGACCCTCGACCTGCTCGCTGATCGCCTCACCGAGGTACTGCGCGAGCCGATCGAGCTGGACGACGGGCGCAAGATCTTCTCGGTCACCGCGAGCATCGGCGTGGCGGTCGGGCAGTACTCCTCGCCCGATGCGCTGCTCCGCGACGCCGACCTCGCTCTTTACGCGGCCAAGGCCGCGGGCAAGGATCGCTACGCGCTCTTCGACGCGAGCATGCACGACGGCGACGAGACCCGCCAGGAACTCGAAGCGGACCTCAGCACCGCCGTGCAGGAGGGCCAGTTCTTCCTCCACTACCAACCGATCTTCGACCTGCGCAGCCACCAGGTCGTCGCCGTCGAGGCGCTCGTCCGCTGGCAGCATCCCGTTCGCGGCCTGATCCCGCCGGACAGCTTCATCCCGCTGGCCGAGGACAGCGGCCTGATCGTGCCGCTCGGGCGCTGGGTACTCGGCGAGGCGTGCCGTCAGGCGGCGGAATGGTCGGCCGCGGGGTTGCGCATCGGCATGGCCGTCAACGTCTCGGCTCACCAGCTCGGGCGCAGCGCCTTCGCCGAGGAAGTGCGCCGCGCGCTGCTCGACTCGGGCATCGCGGCCTCACTGCTGACCGTCGAGGTGACCGAGACGACGCTGATGCGCGACATCTCGGCGGCGTGCGACCACCTGACAGACATCAAGGCGCTCGGGGTACGGGTCGCGATCGACGACTTCGGCACGGGGTACGCGTCCTTGTCCCAGCTACAGCGCATGCCCGTCGACGTGCTCAAGATCGACCGCAGCTTCGTCGCGGCGCTCACCGACGGGGACCACAGCGGCGAGCTGCTCGAGGCGATCCTCGGCGTCGGACGCGCGCTGTCGCTGTCGGTCGTGGCCGAGGGCATCGAGGAACAGAGCCAGATGATGACGCTCGAGCGGATGGGCTGCGCGATGGCGCAGGGCTTCCTGCTCGGAAGGCCGGACACGGCCGAGGCAGTCGAGGGCCTGATCCGCTCGGCTCGCGCGGGCTCCTCGGCAGTACCCTCGCACGCGACCTGATCGCACCTGCGCGCCGCTACTTATACTGGGACGGCCTCGAGCTGGCTCCGGGGTCCAAATGTCAATCCCATGCAGGAGGTTCCCCCGATGAGCAAGCTCCTCGCCCGAATCGGCGTCCCGGTTCTTGCCGTGGTCGCGCTCGCCGGCTGTGGCAGCAGCAGCAGCAGCTCGAGCTCCACGGCGACGACCGCCACGACCTCGAGCAGCATCGACTCGTCCGTCGCCGCGCAGGTTCCGTCCGCGGTCAAATCGAAGGGCACGCTGACGGTGGCCGCCGACGCGAGCTACGCGCCCAACGAGTTCATCGCACCCGACGGGCACACCATCATCGGGATGGACGCCGACCTCATGAAGGCCCTCGGCGAAGTGATGGGCCTGAAGGTCAGCGTCGTCAACGCCAAATTCGAAACGATCATCCCGGGGTTGGCGGCCGGCAAGTACGACATCGGCGCGTCATCCTTCACCGACACCAAGGAACGCGAGAAGACCGTCGACTTCGTCGACTACTTCTCCGCCGGCATCTCGTTCTACGCCAAGGCGTCCTCGCCGCCGGCGGTCAAGACGGTCGCGGACCTGTGCGGCAAGTCGGTGTCCGTCGAGAAAGGCACGACCGAGCAGGAAGAAGCGACGGCTCAGAGCAAGAAGTGCACCGCGTCTGGGAAGAAGGCCGTGACGGTGCTCGTGTATCCCGACCAGAACGGCGCGAACCTCGCGATCTCGACAGGCCGCGCGGAACTGGGCATGGCCGACTCGCCCGTCGCCGCCTACCAGGTCAAGCAGTCGGGCGGCAGCTTTGCGCTGATCGGCGAAACCTACGGGGCGGCCCCGTACGGCCTGGCGATCCCGAAGTCCAGCGGCATGACGACACCGGTGCTCGCCGCGTTGAAGGTCCTGATCGCCAACGGGGCCTACAAGCAGATCCTCACGAAATGGGGCGTCCAGTCCGGGGCGATCGGAACGCCGGCGCTCAACGGAGCCAAGAGCTGAGCGAGTAGCCGGTGTCCTCTCCCGAGGTCACCGAGGAGCCGGGACGGCCGGATGAGATAACGGCCGTCCCGGTGAGGCATCCGGGGCGCTGGATCGTGGCCGCGATCGTCGTCGTCATCGCGGCCTCGCTCGTCCGCTCGGCGGTCACGAGCTCGGGCTTCCAGTGGGGGGTCGTCGGCGAATACCTGTTCGACGCCAACGTCCTGGAAGGCCTGGTGCTGACGCTCGAGCTGACCGTCATCGCGATGGTCATCGGCGTCGCGCTGGGCGTCCTGCTGGCGGTCATGCGACTGTCGCCGAATCCGCTCGTCTCGAGGGCCAGCTGGCTCTACATCTGGTTCTTCCGCGGCACGCCCGTCCTGGTGCAGCTGCTGTTCTGGTACAACATCGCCGCCCTGTATCCGAAGCTCGCGCTCGGCATCCCGTTCGGCCCGGCCTTCATCCACCCCAACGTCAACACGCTCGTGACGGCGTTTCGCGCGGGCGTCCTGGCACTCGGGCTCAACGAGGGCGCCTACATGGCCGAGATCGTCCGGGCGGGCATGATCTCCGTCAACGAGGGCCAGACCGACGCCGCCCAGTCATTGGGCATGACGAGGGTGCAGACGCTGCGCAGGATCGTGCTGCCGCAGGCCATGCGAGTGATCATCCCGCCGACGGGCAACGAGACGATCTCGATGCTGAAGACGACGTCGCTGGCGAGCGTGATCACCGTGCCCGAGCTGCTGCGCTCGGTGGAAAACATCTACTCGCGCAACTTCAAAGTCATCCCTCTGCTGATCGTCGCGAGCATCTGGTACATCGTCTGCACGAGCGTGCTCTACGTCGGCCAGTACTACCTCGAGCGCTACTACGGCCGCGGCGCCTCGCGCGAACTTTCGCCGACGATGCTGCAGCGATGGAAGGGCGGCATCCTGTCGGGCAGGCGGGAGTGGGCATGAGCGGCCTGATGGTCAACGCCGAAGCAGTGCACAAGCGCTTCGGTCGACTGGAGGTGCTCAAGGGCATCACGCTCGAGGTCGCCCGTGGCGAGGTCATGTGCCTGCTGGGACCGTCGGGCTCTGGCAAGTCGACGTTCCTTCGGTGTATCAACCACCTCGAGAAAATCAACTCCGGGCGACTGTCGGTCGACGGCGAGCTCGTCGGCTACCGCCAGGTCGGCACCCGCCTGCACGAGCTGCGGGAGTCCGAGGTGGCGCGCAAGCGGGCCGAGATCGGGATGGTCTTCCAGCACTTCAACCTGTTCCCGCACATGACGGCGATCGAGAACGTCACGTGCGCGCCGGTGCGTGTCAAGGGCATAGGGCGCGAGCAGGCTCGCACGCGCGGCGGCGAGCTGCTCGACCGGGTCGGCCTCGCCGACAAGCTCGACTCCTATCCGGCACAGCTCTCCGGGGGCCAGCAGCAGCGCGTCGCGATCGCCCGTGCGCTGGCGATGGAGCCGAAGCTGATGCTGTTCGACGAGCCGACCTCGGCGCTCGATCCCGAGCTCGTCGGCGAGGTCCTTCAGGCAATGCAGCAGCTCGCGCGGGACGGTATGACGATGATCGTCGTGACCCACGAGATCGGCTTCGCGCGCGAGGTCGCCGACACGGTCGTGTTCATGGACGAGGGGGTAGTCGTTGAGGCCGGCGGCCCGGCCGACGTGATCGCCAACCCGCGCCACGAGCGCACGAAGAGCTTCCTGTCGAAGGTCCTGTGACCGCGGCGCGCTAGCCGAGGTAGCGGTCCAGGCGGTCGAGCGCCTGCGCCAGGTTGGCGCGGCCGAACCCGAAGCGCACGTGCTCGGGCTGCTCGTAGACGGCCCCGGGCAACAGCAGCACGCCGGCGTTACGAGCCGTGTCCTCGCACCAGCGCTGGACGTCGGCCTCGCCCCTCACGTGCGGGAAGCCGATCGGACCGGCGCTCGGGACGACCCACTCGAACCGATCGCTGCGGCGATCGAGGAAGTCTTCGACGAGCGGCAGGTTGGCGAGCACGGTGCGCCGGCTGCGCTCGATGAGCATCTCCCCGTGGCGCAGGGCCAGGGCAACGAGCAGTTCGCTCGGCGCGCTCGAGCAGATCGTCGTGTACAGCTTGAGCTCGCGGATGCGGGCGAGCAACTCCGGGGAGCGGCATCCGAGCCAGCCGATGCGCAGACCGGGCAGGCCGTAGGCCTTGGAGACCGTGTTGAGCGAGAGGGCCCGCTCGTAGACGTCGCACGCGGCCGGCAGCCGGTCACTCTCGTCGTGCTCGAGGCCGCGGTAGACCTCGTCGCTGAGCAGAATCAGCTCGCGCTCGGCGGCGAGCTCGACGAGCCGGGTGAACGTCTCATGGGACATCCGCGTCCCGGTCGGGTTGTGGGGGCTGTTGATGTAGATCAGGCGCGTCTCGGGGCGCAGGAGAGCGTCCAGCGCGTCGAGGTCATGGGCCCAGCCGTCCTCGTAGCGCCGCTGCCACAGGCTGACCTCGGCTCCGGTGCTGCGCGCCACCTCGACCGCCGATCCGTAGCAGGGCGCCTCGACCACCACGTGCTCGCCGGCCGAGACGAGCGCGTGATAGGCGATGAAGATGCCCTCCTCGGCCGCCGCCAGGGTGAGCACGTCGTCGGGACCGGTCCGCTCGTAACCGGCGGCGATCGCGCGGCGAAGCTCGAGCGAGCCGGGCACTTCGGTGTAGCCGAGCCGGAGGGACATCAGGCGTTCCTGCGCGTCGGCCTCGAGTACGAGCAGCTCGCCGAGTTCGAGGGACTCGCAATCGCTCGAGGACAGCATCAGCTCGGCGCTGAACTCCCACCGCTCGTAGAAGCGCTCGATTGCGAACGGCCTGATCTCCACACCCTGATGCTATGGGGCGGGAGGGCGGGCATGGGCGCACGCGTGCACGAATGACGCTCACGTCAGGGGTTGACGATAGCTTCATGCCGGGCCCGCAGTGAGCGGGCGCACGATCTTTGGACTACGTCAATCGGGAGGCCGGAATGCGGATGTTGTCGGTGGTGCTGGTCGTCTTTGCCCTCGCTCTCGCTGGTTGCGGATCGAGCTCGAGCAGCTCGTCCAACTCGACGGGCGCGTCCTCCACGGCGGCGCAGAGCTCAGGCTCCGGAACGACCCACCTGGCGACCGTCAGGTTCGTCGCGCACGCCGGCCTCGCGTTCGGGGCCTTCCACCGCTACATCTACAAGCCGCTCCTGGCCGGAGACTTCAAAGGTCTTCTGCGCCACAAGCTCGCGGTTGTCAAGGCGACGGCGGCCGCCGCGTTCATCTACCACGAGCTCAAGCTGGCGAGCGCCGATACGCACAGCAGCGCGGCGCTCAAGAGTCTCGTGAAGCCCCTCAACGTCCTCACGACCGGCTTCGCGGCCGCGCTGGCGAAGCTCAAAGCGGGCAAGTTCAACCTCGCCGAAATCGAGACGGCCAACATCGCGATCTCCTCGATCGAGGGCGTGTCGAAAAACTCGGGCGCCGCGATCGCCGAACAGGTTCCGTCGCTCCCCTGAGCGACGGGCGAGATCGCTCGAGTCGGCGAGGGGGTGCTCTCAGGCGGTGGTCGCCGGGCGATCGTCGGCCGGGCGGCTGTCGATCTGGCGAAGCACCTGCTGGGTCTTCTCGTCGCGCTCGAGCTGCGCGTCTGAGATCGGGTTGATGAGCCCTCGCAGGAGCGACATCAGGACCCATCGGCGGGGCCTGATGATGCGCGCCCGCCGGCGCTCGATGCCATCGACGATCGCATCGGCTGCGACGACCGGCGCGACGCGCTTGCGCAGAGGACTCGGGAAGCCCGCGAGCAGCGAGACGGCCAGCGGGTCCTCATCGATCGCGCGGTGGACCATGTCGGTGTCGATGAAGCCGAAGTAGGCGACGCTCGCGCTGGCGCCGTGCTGGTGCAGCTCGGCGCGCAGAGCTCGGCCGAACTGCTCGACGGCGGCCTTGCTCATCGCGTACGGCACCGCCCCGATGCCATTCGTGAACGCGTAGACGGAGGAGATGACGACGACATGGCCACGGCGGGCGATGATCTCGGGCAGCGCCGCCTCGACGGTGCGGCAGACACCCATCAGGTTGACGTCGAGGACGCGCTCGAAGGTCTCGGTCGGCGTCGCCCTGAAGGTGGCCACGCGCGAGGCGATGCCGGCGTTGGCGACGACGACGTCGAGGCCGCCGAAGCGCTCGACGGCGCCGGCCACGGCGCGCTGCATCGCACCTCGATCGGTCGTGTCGCCGGCCAGGCCGAGCGCCCGCGTGTCGTGCAGGGAGGAGGCGGCGCGCTCAGCGTCCTCGGCGTCGAGGTCGACGATCACGACCGAAGCGCCGCGCGCAATCAGCGCGCGCGATGTCGCGAGACCGATCCCACGCGCGCCGCCTGTGACGAGGGCGACGCGCCCCGTCAGCTCGTAACGCTCCATCTCGCGAACTCTGTCAGATCGGGGGAAGCGGAGCCGAGGCACAGGACTCGGTCAGTCGAGCAGAACCTCGTAGCCGGCGTCGCGAAGCGTGCCCACGACCTCCTCGGTGTGAAGGGGCCCGCGGGTCTCCAGCAGAAGCTCCACGCCCGTTTCCCGCACGTGCAGCGACACGGCCTCGCGCACGTGCTCGAGGCTCACGAGGTTTGCGCGGGCGCCGGCGACGAGCCCGAGCAGGTCGGCCAGGCCGCCCGGTCGGTCGGCGACGCGGGTGAAGATCCGTACGCGCCGGCCCTCCTCGGTTTCGCGACGGCGCAGGAGGCCTGCGAGCAGACCGCTGTCGACGTTACCGCCCGAGAGGACCGCGACGGTGGTGCCCGCGACGGGGGCGAGCCGGCCGCTGAGGAGCGCCGCCACGGCGACCGCTCCTGCGCCCTCGGCGACGAGCTTGGCCCGGTCGGTGAGGAACACCATGGCGTCGGCGATCTCCTCCTCGCTGACCGTCTCGATTCCGTCGAGCAGCTCACGCAGGAGCGGGAGCGTGAGCCGGCCGGGACGCTTGAGGGCGATGCCGTCGGCGATCGTGGCCGCGGCCGGGAGATCCTCGCCGCCGATCTCGGGCGTTCCGCCGAGCGCGCTGACCCACGGCGCGCAGACCCTCGCCTGGACCCCGATGATCTGCGCGTCCACGCCGGCGCGGCGCAGCGCGATGGCTATGCCGCTTGCCAGCCCGCCGCCGCCGATCGGCACGACCACGCGGGCGAGGTCGGGGACGTCCTGGATCAGCTCCAGACCGAGGGTTCCCTGGCCGGCGATCACGTCGAGATCGTCGAAGGGATGTACGAAGGCCGGGCCTCCCGAATCGGCGCGCTCGCGGGCGAGGTCGACCGCCTCCTCAACCGATGCGCCGGTGAGATTGACGCTCGCGCCGAGGCGCTCGACGGCGGCGACCTTGGATACGGAGGCGTCGCGCGGCATGAACACCTCGCAACTGATGCCGCGGACGCGGGCGGCCTGCGCGACGGCGCGGGCGTGGTTGCCAGCGCTCGCGGTGACCAGCCCTGCGGCCGCCCGGTCGCCTAGAGCGGCGACCTTGTGCAGGGCGCCGCGCAGCTTGAAGGAGCCCGTCAGCTGCAGGCACTCGGCCTTGAGCGCGATTGGGGTGCCGGCAATCTCCTGGAGATCCTCACAGCCCACCATCGGAGTGCGCACGGCGACGCCCGCGATCGCCTCGGCAGCCGCCTCGGAATCGACCGCGGCGATCATTTCGGCCGGCGAGGCCATGGCCGTGTCGTGCCTATCCACGGGCGTGAAGTGAGATTGTCGGACGCCGACGAGCCATGCACTTGAAGGTATAGGCTCCGGGCCTTATCGCGCAACGGTGCATGGGCAGTGGGCGAGCTGAACGACATCCTGCAGGGTCTCGAGTCCGCGCTCGGCCCGTTGTCGGGCGAGTCGAGCGCGTTGACTGGTGGGATCACCAATCGCAACTATCGGGTGACACTTGGCGGCGAAGAGTACGTGGTGAGGCGCCCGGGAAAGGACACCGACCTGCTGGGGATCGACCGGGGCGCCGAGCTGGCGGCGAACGATGCCGCGGCCGCGCTCGGTCTCGCTCCGGCCGTGGCAGGGACGGTCGCGGATTGCACGATCACCAGCTTCGTCGCCTGCAGCGCGGTCGGGCCTGCCGAGGTAGGTGAGGCGGTGGAGGAGATCGCGACGGCGCTGCGGCGCTTCCACGACTCGGGCGTGGAGCTGGCAGCGAGGTTCGACGTCGTCGCGCTCGTCGGCCGTTACGAGACGATCGTGAGCGAGCGCGGAGGCACGGTGCCGCAGGAGCTCATCCGGGCCGGCTCGTGGGCCGCCCGGATCCGGGCGGCTCTGAGCAGAGAGCGGGCGCGTCCCTGTCACAACGACCTCCTGGCGGCCAACGTGATCCGCGAGAGCGGCTCGGGCAGGCTGATGATCGTCGACTGGGAGTACGCCGGGATGGGCGACCGGCGCTTCGACCTCGGCAACCTCGCGGCCAACAACGGCTTCGACGAGGCGACCGAGGAGCGCCTGCTGGCCTCCTACTACGGCGAGCCGCCGTCGGATGACCGCCGGGCTTCGCTCAAGCTGATGCGGGTGATGTCAGACGTCCGCGAGGCCGCATGGGGTGTGGTGCAGGCGAGCATCTCCGATCTGGACTTCGACTTCGCCGGCTACGGCGCAGAGCACTTCAGGCGTCTGGAGAGTGCGGTCGAGGGCGGAGACTTCCAGGAGTGGCTCGCTGTAGCCGCGGCATGAGCGAACCATGGTGAGACCGCGCGAACTCCCCGACCGTGCTCGCGTCGTCATCATCGGCGGCGGCGTCGGCGGCGCCTCGATCGCACACCATCTGGCCACGCTCGGCGAGCGCGACGTCGTCCTGCTCGACCGCAACGAGCTGACGAGCGGCTCGACCTTCCACTCGGCCGGGCTCGTCGGGCAGCTCCGCTCGAGCGTGTCGCTGACGCGCATGATGATGGACTCGGTCGAGCTCTACCGGACACTCGACTGCAGCTGGGTCGAGTGCGGCGGCATTCGGCTGGCCTGCACGCCCGAGCGCGAGCAGGAGGTCATGCGCCAGGTCGCCTGGGCGAAGACGTTCGGGTTGCCGCTCGAGCTGATCACGCCCGAGCGGGCAGCCGAGCTGTTCCCACTGATGGACACGGCAGGAGTCCGCTGCGCCTCCTATCTGCCGAGCGACGGCTACCTGGATCCTTCGCTGCTGACCACGGCGCTCGTCGACGGCGCGCGAGCGGGAGGCTGCCGGGTGTTCACGCACACGCTGGTCACGGCGATCGACCTCGACGAGACCGTGCCGGGTCATCCTCGGGTCTGCGGTGTGCAGACAGAGTGGGGCAGGATCGAGGCGGAGGTCGTGGTCGATGCCGGGGGGATGTTCGCGGCGGAGATCGGCCGGATGGCGGGCGTGCGGGTCCCGATCGTGCCGTTTGCGCACGAGTACCTCGTGACACAGCCGTTCCGCGAGACGGGCTCGGGCGCCGGACGCGTGCACCTGCCGACGCTGCGCGACCCGGACCTGCTGATCTACTTCCGCGAGGAGGGCG
>DAIRTT010000051.1:0-15106 GCA_036803745.1 Solirubrobacteraceae bacterium
GAGGGGCGTGCGCCCCCGCTGTCAGGCTGAGACGGGTGAGGTCTCGGGCGCGGCCTGGCTCTCGCGCGCCTCGGTCGAGTGGGCGCGGCTGTCGCGGGAGGAGATCATGAGGATCGTCAGGATCGCGCCCACGACAGCGAAGCCCGAGCCTACGAGGAAGGCTCGCTCGAAGCCCTTGGTCAGGGCGAACGCGGTGTCGTGCCCGCCGCCGTGGAGGATCGACTTCGTACGGCTGTTGGCGACGGTCGCGAGAATCGCGAGGCCGAGGGCGCCGCCGATCTGCTGTGCCGTGTTGACCAGCCCAGAGGCCAGCCCCGCCTCGTGTGGACGCGTGCCGCTCACGGCGGCGATCGTGACGGGCACGAACGAGAGACCGAGCCCAACCGCCGCGAGCAGCGAGGGCCCGAGGACGTCGGCCGCGAACGTGCCTCCCGTGGCGGGGACTTTGGAGAACCAGAACAGGCCGCCGGCGATGAACAGCAGACCGCTCAGCAGCACCGGCTTGAAGCCGAATCGCGTCACTCCCGCCGACGCGGCGCCGGCCGAAAGGATGATCGTGACAGCGAGCGGCAGGTACGACACGCCGGCCTTCAGGGCCGAGAAGTGCAGCACCTGCTGCATGTACAGCGAGACGAAGAAGAACATCGAGAACAGCGACATGCCGATCAGCAGCGCGACGACATCTGCTCCCCGTAGGGTTCGCAGCCGGAAGATCGAGGAGGGCATCCAGCGGCGCGCGCTGGCGTCGCTCGATCACCACGAAGGCGATCAGCAGCGCCGCCGCGCCGGCGAGGCGAAGGATCGTCGCCGTCGAGCCCCAGCCGACGTTGACGGCGTCGACGAGCGAATAGACGAGCAGCGCGAGTCCCGCCGTGACCGTCACCGCGCCGGGTACGTCGAAGTTGCGGCTCTCGACCTCGGCGCGGCTCTCGAGCAGGATGCGCGGCGCAAGGAAGGCGCACAGCACCCCGATCGGCACGTTGACGAACAGGACCCAGCGCCAGCTCAGCCCGCTCGTGAGGACGCCGCCGAGCAGAACGCCCGCCGCGCCGCCGGCGCCCGCCACCGCGCCCCACACGCCGAGCGCGCGATTGCGCTCCTGTCCGTCGGCGAACGTCGTCGTGATGATCGACAGGGCCGCCGGCGAGACGATCGCGGCGCCGAGGCCCTGCAGGGCGCGTGCGGCGATCAGCCACGCCTCCGACTGCGCGAGGCCGCCGAGCAGCGAGGCGACCGAGAAGAGGATCAGGCCGGACATGAACATGCGCCGGCGTCCCATGAGGTCGGCGAGGCGCCCACCCAGCAGCAGGAAGCCACCGAACGTCAGCGTGTAGGCATTGACCACCCACGAGAGGTCGGCCTGTGAGAACTTCAGCGCGCGGCCGATCGAGGGCAGTGCGATGTTGACGATCGAGGCGTCGATGACAACCACGAACTGGGTCATCGCGAGCAGCATCAGGGCTAGGTTCTTGGCACGCGGGGTCACGGCTGCCTCTTTCTCGATCTGGATGCCCGGAGGAGCCCAGTCCTCCTTGTGGAACATGAACTCCGTTTCCAGTTGCGCCGCGCATGATACGGAGGTAGAGTTCCGTTTGTCAATCGATTTTTCCGAGCGGCCCCAGACCGATGACTGAGCTCATAGATAGCAAGCGCCCACTTCGCGCCGACGCGCGCCGCAACCGCGAACGCATCCTCGTGGCCGCCCGCGAGCTGTTCGCCCGCGAGGAGTCCGATGTGCAGATCGACGATGTCGCACGCCGGGCCGGCGTGGGCGTGGGCACCGTCTACCGCCACTTCCCCGACAAGGAGGCGCTGATGGGCGAACTTGTCCGCGAGCGCTTCGGCGTGTTCAACGAGCGCCTGCGGACGGCGCTGGAGGAACGCGATGCCGAGCCCTTCGACGCGCTCACGGGTGCGATTCGCGACAACGCAGCATCGGTCGCCGAGGACGCGGCGACGCGCTTCGCGTTCATGAGCGGCGGCGAGCGCGTCTTCGCCCACGCGAGCGCCGAGCGGGAGGAGTTCATGGTGCTCGCCGACGAGCTCGTCGAGCGCGCGCATGCCGCCGGGCAGCTTCGGCCGGAGTTCATCGCCCAAGACATCCCGATGGTCATGTGCGGTGTCTGCGCGGCGATCGACAAGCGGGCGGCCGGCTGGGACTGGCGGCGTCACCTCGAGCTGATCATCCACGGGATGCGGGCGTAGTTGGCGCTGCTCAGCCCGCCCGAGCCGGTGCCGGCAGTGCTGGCGCGCCCCCACTCGCTGCTCGAGGCTCCGAGGATCGCCGGCGACGGCAGTCTCATCTACAGCGACGTGATTGCCGGCGGCGTGTGGCGAGCCCGCCCCGACGGTGACATCGAGGAGCTTCTCCCGAAGCGCCGCGGCGTCGGCGGCATCGTTCCCCACGCCGACGGTGGCTGGGTGCTCAGCGGGCGCACGGTCGTGCACTGCTCGCCCGAGGGCTCTCAGCGCGAGCTGCTCGCCGACGAGCACGCGTGCGGGTACAACGACATCTCGACGACCGCCGCGGGGGAGCTGTTGGCGGGCGTCCTTCGCTACCGCCCGCTCGCGGGTGAGCCGCCCCGCCCCGGCGCGCTGGTGCGGCTCGGGCTCGACGGCGCGCTGAGCGTCCTCAGCGAGGACGTCGTGTGGCCCAACGGCATCGGCGTCTCCCCCGACGGGGCGACTGTCTACATCAGCGACTACTCACGCGCCGCGGTCCTGGCCGTGCCGAGCACGGGTGGCTCGGCCGGCGAGTTCTGCGGCTGCCCGGACGGCTCCGCCGACGGGCTCGCGGTCGACTGCGAGGGCGGGGTCTGGGTCGCACTCGGCGACGCCGGCGCCGTCGCGCGCTTTCACGCCGACGGGCGCCTCGACGAGGTGATCGACATCCCTGCAGGGTTCGTCTCAAGCGTCTCCTTCGGCGGGCCTGACATGTGCGACGTGCTGATCACCACGGCCGACAACCGGGTGAGCCCGGACACGGGCGGCACCCTGCTGCGGGCGCGCAGCGAGATAGCGGGACTCGCCGTAGCGCCCGCGCGCGTGTGAGCCGGTGCTCTAGCGCTCGCGTCCGGCCGACGCGCGGCCGGACGTCGCGGCCGAGAGTGCCCGGCCCCGGATGACTTCGGCGCAGGCGGCCGGGTCGTCGTAGAAGGGGACGTGGCCCCCACCGAGGGCCACGTGCGTCGCCGATGGCACCAGAGCCCGCGCGCGCGGCGCCTGGAGGCGGTAGGGCAGCAGCTTGTCGCGGATGCCCCATGCGATCGACACCGGCGTGTTGCGCAACTGCTCGGGCGAGTCGAAGCGGTAGGAGGAGAAGCTGCGGAGCGTCGCCCCGAAGGCGGGAGAGGCCCACGCGTCACGGAGTGTCGCCACCGCCTCCTCGGCCGGCAGCCGCGCCGGGTAGCCGAAGTTCTGTGAGAACAGGGCCACACGGCCCGCGCGTGTGCGGGCGAGGGCCTCGATGTGGGGGCGCAGAGCCGCCGGCACGCCCGCGAGCAGCCCGAGGGAGAGCTGGCAGAAGCGCAGTTCGGGCGTCGTCCAGAAGCCGGCGGGCGAGAACGCACATGCGGAGCGGACAGCCCGCCGGCGAGCCAGCTCGAGCGCGATCGCGCCGCCCATCGAGTTGCCGGCCACGTGGGGGCGTTCGAGGCCCAACTCGGCGAAGAACCACTCGAACGCGTCGACGTAGGCGGGGATCGTCGGCTCGATCGAGCTCGGTAGGGCCGTCGAGCACCCGAAGCCGGGCGTATCGCAGGCGATCACGTCGAACTCGCCGGCGAGGAGGTCGATCACGGGCCGCCACGCCTGCCAGTGGTGGCCGACCCCGTGGAGCAGGACGAGCGTCGGGCCCTCGCCCTGGCGGTGATGGTTGATCGAGGCGCTCACGCGCGGCCCCGGATCAGGTCGGACGCCCGCTCGGCGATCATGATCGTCGGTGCGTTGGTGTTTCCGCCGACGATCGTCGGCATGATCGATGCGTCGACGACGCGCAGCCCCTCGATGCCATGCACCCGCAGCGAGGAGTCGACCACGGCGCTCGGGTCGGTGTCGCTCATGCGCGCCGTGCCGACGGGGTGGTAGATCAGCATCAGGCGACGGCGCAGATCGGCTTCGAGCTGCTCGTGGTCCTGGGTCTCGGCGCCCGGCTTGAGCTCCTTGATCGTGACGTCCTCGAGCGCGCTCTCTGCGGCGATCCGACGCGCGAGGGCCATGCCGGCGAGCATCGATTCGACATCTTCGGGCTCGGACAGCGCGTTCGTGATGATTCGCGGCTTGGCCGTCGGATCGGCCGATCGCAGCCACACCTGGCCACGGGCCTTCGGCGAGACGAGGACGGGTGCGATCACCATGCAGTGACCCTCATAGGTCTCGGCGCCGTGGTCTTCGAAGTAGGCCGCGCCCATGTGGAACTGGATGTCGGCCGCCGGTAGGCCCCCGCGAGTGCGCGTGAAGGCCACCACCTCGGCCACCGTCGAGCTGAGCTTGCCCGATTTACGCAGCAGCCACTCCGCCAGCGCCGCGGGCTTTTCAGCTCCGTAGAGAGTGTCCTGGTCTGAGACTTCCCAGATCATCGTCACGAAGGGGTGGTCCTGGAGGTTGCGCCCGACCCCGGCCAGCTCGTGGCGCGGCTCGACGCCGGCGGCGCGGAGCTCATCGGCGGCGCCGATGCCCGACAGCAGGAGCAGATGCGGCGAGCCGATCGCTCCGGCCGACAGGAGAACCTCGCGTCCGGCGCGCGCCACCTCGACGCCACGCCGGCCCCGGCGCAGGCGCACCCCGACCGCGCGCTCGCCCTCGAGCTCGAGACCCAGGACAGTCACGTTCGTGCGGACCTCGAGGTTCGGACGGCCGAGCACCGGACGCAGATAGCCGTCGGCGGCGCTGAAGCGGCGTCCATTCTTCTGCGTGACCTGGAACATCGAGACGCCGTCCTGCTCGGGGCCGTTGTAGTCGGCGATCCGCGGGATCCCCGCCGCCTCGCTGGCGGCGAGCAGGCGGCGGTCGAGCGGGCGCGGTGAGCGCTGCTCGCTGACGTGCAGCGGACCGCCGGCGCCGTGGTACTCCGACGCGCCGCGCACGTTGTCCTCGGAGCGGATGAAGTAGGGCAGCACGTCGGCATAGCTCCAGCCGGGTGCGCCCTGCGCCTCCCAGCCGTCGTAGTCGAGCGGGCGGCCGCGGACGTAGAGCATCGCGTTCATCGAGCTCGACCCGCCGATTGCCTTGCCGCGGGGGATGAACAGCTCGCGCCCGTCAACGTGGGGCTCGGGCTCGGTCGCGAAATCCCAGTCGAGCTTCGTGTGGAACTGTTCGGGGAATGCCGCCGGGATCTTGATCTTCAGCGAGCGGTCCTTGCCGCCGGCCTCGAGCAGCAGCACCCTGACCGACGGGTCCTCCGTGAGGCGGTTGGCGAGCACGCATCCGGCCGAGCCTGCCCCGACGATTATGTAGTCGTGCATGGTCAGGCCTCCCGTTGCCTATGCTCGTGCCGCGGCGCGGTCCGGTGAGGGAATGAAGTTGAACTCATTCGGGTCCAGACGGCTCGTCTGCTCGAGGTAGTCGCGCATGTAGCCGGGCCAGTTGGCGACGATCCGGCCGTGCTCGTCGCGGTACCAAGAGTCACACCGCGTCCAGGCCGTCCCTGCGAAGCGCGCCTGCAGCGCGCGGTCGCTCGCCGCCTCGACCTCCGGCAGCACCTCGAGCGCGGCGGCGTCGCGGGCGAGCAGCTGCTCGAGCGCCTGGCGGACGTAGGCGACCTGCGCCTCCAGGTAGACGATGATCGAGCCTCCCGAGGTGTTCGTGTTGGGCCCGTAGAGGATGAACATGTTGGGAAAGCCGGGCACCGTCATGCCGAGATGGGCATGGGCGCCCTCGCGCCAGGACTCGCCCAGCGCGGCGCCGTCGCTGCCGCTGACCTGCATCGGGAACATGAAGTCGTTCGTGTTGAAGCCCGTCGCCCAGATCACGCAGTCGAGCTCGCGCGTGGCGCCGTCGGCCGTCACGATCCCGCTCGGGGTGATGCTCGTGATGTGCTCGGTGATCAGCTCCACGTTCGGGCGCTGCAGCGCTGGCAGGAAGTGAGAGCTGAAGAGAATCCGCTTGCATCCGAACGTGTAGTCCGGCCATGCCCGCTCGCGCACCTCCGGGTCGCGAAGCTGGCTGCGCATGAACGCGGCCGAGCGCAGTCGGGTCAGCCGTCCGACCGTCCTCGGGTGGCGGATCGCGAGCGTAAGCGACTCGGTGTACTGGAAGACGAACTGCCGGCGCATGGCCTGGAGGGCCGGGATTCCGGCGACGGCAGCGCGGATGAGACGGTTGTAGCGACGGTTGCGACGCGGCATGAACCAGTTGCCGGTGCGCTGGAAGACGCTCAGGTGGGCCACCTCCCCCGCGATCTCGGGCACGAACTGGACGGCGCTCGCGCCCGTCCCGATCACACCCACGCGCTTGCCCGCCAGCGGATACTCGTGATCCCATTCGGCCGAGTGGAACGAGTGGCCGGCGAAGTTCTCCGCGCCGTCGATCGCCGGCCGCGCCGGCTGGTGCAGCTGCCCGGTCGCCAGGATCACCACATCCGCCTCGCGACTGGCGCCGTCCGCGGTCTCGACCGTCCAGCGGCAGCGCTCGCTGTCCCAGCTGCAGGCCGTCACCGTCGTGTTCGTCGTGACCAGCCTGTCGACTCCCTCCGAGCGGGCGACGTCGTGGATGTAGGAGAGGATCTCCGGCTGCATCGAGCACAGGCGCTCCCAGTCGCGGCGCTGCGCGTAGGAGAAGGAGTAGAGGTGGCTCGGCACGTCGCACGCCGCGCCGGGGTAGCTGTTGAAGAACCAGGTGCCGCCGAGGTCGGCGCCCTGCTCGAGGATCTCGATCCGATCGATGCCGTGCCTGCGCAGCTCGATCGCGGCCGCTACGCCGCCGAAGCCCGCGCCGACGATGATGACCTCGAGGGCCCGCTTCGCCGTTGGCTCTGGCCTGACCGTGGTACTCGACACGCGACCGCTCCTCTCCATTTCCCAACCATCCCCGCCGGGAGGCAAAACCATATGCGCTTCCGCGCTCCCCTGCTCAGGGCCCGGCGGAGCCTTCGCCGAAGAGCGTCGCCCCGATCCACGCGCGCGCCGGCGGCAGGTGCGCCGGGTCGATCCTGTGCCCGACGCTCGACTCGTGGTACTCGACCTCGATGCCACCCCCGCGGAGCGTCGCGACCGCCGAACGGCCGAACTCGACATCGATGACCGCGTCGCGGTCCCCATGGGCGACGAACACCCGTGTGTCCCCGCGGCCCGTGAGGTCCGGCGCGAAGCCCTCGGCCTGAGGGATGAACCCCGAGAACGCGAGCAGGCCGGCCATCACCGGGCGCTCGCCGTCGAGGCCGAGCGCGTAGCTCATGACCGCTCCCATTGAGAAGCCGCCCAGCAGGGTGCGAGCGGGCGGGACAGCGGTCAGCTCGGCGAGCTCGTCGTGGAGCGAGCCGAGCTGCGCGCGCGCCGAGTCGAAGCTCGCGCGGTCCGGGTAGCCGACGCGCGGCACCAGATACCAGTGGTAGCCGGGCGAGCCCGCGAGCTGCAGGGGAGCTCGCGGCGTGACGATGTGGAGGCGGCGCTCGGGGTCCAGCAGCTCGCCTATCGCCAGCAGGTCGTGCTCGTCGGTGCCGCGGCCGTGGTGCAGGATCAACATGCCCTCGGGCTCTCCGGCCGGCCGGCGCTCACGGTAGATGAGCATGTCGCTCACGGCGAGTGCGTCAGCAGGATCGACGCCACGCCTTCGATTGTCTGCTCGCCGTAGGCCATCGAGGGATCGCCGTCGGTGAACACGGCGATCGTGAACGTCACCCCGCCGCGCTCAAGGCGGGCGACCTCGTTGAAGAGGCCCTGCGACGGCAGCGCCCCGGTCTTGAAGAACACCTGCCATCCCGGCCGCGCGACCGGCGGGACGCCCCAGCTCTGCGACGGCTCGATGCCCGCCATCAGGCCGCGCGCGTATGCGTAGAAACGTCGCGGGATCAGCCGGTCCAGCTCGAAGAAGAAACGTGCCTGGTCGGCGGCCGAGGTCTGCGTGTAGGCCCACCAGCCGACGCCCGGCGCGTAGTCGCTCATGCCCGATTCTCGGGCCACGCGCGAGACCGCGTCCGAGCCGACGATGTTGAACACGGCCGACGCCGCTTCGTTGTCGGAGATGTGGATCATGGGGTAGAGCAGCGCGTTGTCCGCCGAGCTGACGGGACGGTCCTGCGCGCTTCGCATCTGCAGGAAGGCGGTGAGCATCATCACCTTGACGACGCTCGCCGTCTCGAAGTGCTCGCGCAGACGCGTGCCGTCGAGCCGGCCCTTGCTGTCCACGACCGCGAAGGACGTCCGCCCGGAGCGGCCGTCGAGATAGCTTCTCGCCGCCGCGATCGCGCCCGCCGAGGGGAATGCAGCCACCGGGATGCCTCGGGCCCTGCCGCCGTACTCGAAGGCGGGCGACGGGGAGGGCAGCGACGCGATCGAGACTGCCGCGGCTAGAGCGAGCAGCATCGCGGCGACGGCGCTGCGGCGGATGCGATCAACGGACATTCGCTGCGACCTCATAGCCTGTGACCGGGCACCGGCCGTGGGCGGCGCGCGCTCCCATCGCGTGTTCCCATCCGGGGTTCAGACACGCCCGGTAGACGAAGTGTGCAGCGGGCGGGTCGACGATCGTGCTCGCGTAGCTCACGCCCCGCGCGATCTCGCGCATCGGCGTCGAGTCCGCGAGGTGGAAGAGCCGCGTCCCCCTCGCTGCCACGAACCACGCCACGCTCGTCCGCGTCGACCCGGCGTTGACCGTGTGCCCGACGCGGATGCTCAGCCGCGTCCGTCCCGGCCCCAGCGTCCGCGTGCTCAGCGCGACGCTCGGATCGACGATCACCGGCACCCGTTCGCTGACGACCGCGGGCGAGCTCTCGAGCACGACCCGCAGGCGGGTGTTGCGGTCGAGGCGCAGTCCGGTGAACGAGAAGCGTCCGTCGGGCGCGCTGGCCTGCCGCGCGATCGTCGTATATTCACCGAACGGATAGCCATCGGATTGGAGCGCGAGCGCCGCGCCCGCCAGCGGGCCGGCGCCTTCGCTGATCGTGCCGCTGACCGACGTCTCGGAGCCGATCGTCATCTCGGCAGGTGTCGCTGTAGCCGAGATCGCCGCCACCGGCCCGGCCGCCGGTGCCGCGCTCGTGGCGAGCAGCACGACGACCAGCGCCCCGGGGAGCGACGCCGAGCGCAGGACGCGGCGTCTGGCGGCTGATGCTGCGCTCATCGGGTGGGTGTCACGCCTCGCGCGGGATGTGCGGGGCCAGCTCGCGCCTGGCGATCGCCATCTTGTGTACCTCGTCGGGACCGTCCGCCAGTCGCAGCGTGCGCAGGTGGGCGTAGGCCGCGGCGAGCATGAAGCCGTCCGAGACGCCGGCGCCGCCGTGTACCTGGATCGCGCGGTCGACGACCTTCAGGGCGACGTTCGGGGCCGCGATCTTGATCGCCGCGATCTCCGTCCGGGCCTGGCGGTTGCCGACCGTGTCCATCATCCAGGCCGCCTTCAGCGTCAAGAGGCGCGCCATCTCGATTTCCACGCGCGAGTCGGCGATCCAATCCTGGACGTTCCCGCGCGTCGCCAGCGGCTGGCCGAACGTCGTGCGCGAGACCGCCCGCGCACACATCGCCTCGAGTGCCCGCTCGGCCGTCCCGATTGCTCGCATGCAGTGGTGGATCCGCCCCGGACCCAGGCGCGCCTGGGCGATCATGAAGCCGTCGCCCTCGCCTGCGATCAGGTTGCTCGCGGGGACGCGCACGTCGACGAAGTCGACTTCGGCGTGGCCCTCCTGGTCGTCGTAGCCGAACACCGGCAGGTTGCGCATGACCGTCACGCCCGGCGTGTCCATCGGGACGAGGATCTGGCTCTGCTGCTTGTGGCGCGGGCCGTCGGTCTGGGTCTTGCCCATCACGATCATGATCTTGCAGTGCGGATGCATGGCGTTTGAGGTCCACCACTTGCGCCCGTTGAGCACGTAGTCCTCGCCGTCGCGCGCGATCCGCAGCTCGATGTTCGTCGCGTCGGAGCTCGCGACGGCCGGCTCGGTCATCGCGAAGGCCGAGCGGATCTCCCCGTCGAGCAGCGGCGCCAGCCACCGGTCCTTCTGCTCGGGCGTGCCGAACTGGTGCAGGACCTCCATGTTGCCTGTGTCGGGAGCCGAGCAGTTGCATGCCTCCGAGGCGATGGGAGAGTGCCCCAGGATCTCGGCCAGCGGCGCATAGTCGGCGTTCGAGAGCCCCGCGCCGTGGTCGGCGTCGGGGAGGAACATGTTCCACAGCCCCGCCTCGCGCGCGAGAACCTTGAGGTCCTCCATGATCTGCGGCTGGTGATGGGGGTTGCCCGACTCCTGCATCTGGCGCTCGTAGACGGCCTCGGCCGGATACACGTGCTCGTCCATGAACGCCGTCAGGCGCTCCTTGAATTCAGAACAGCGCTGGCTCGACTCAAAGTCCATCGGTCCTCCTCGGTCGCGGCAAGGGCTTAGGATCATCGCTCATGAGCCAGGACGGTGCCAGCTACCGCGCCGCGGGCGTGGACTACGACGCGCTCGACGCGGGCAAGCGCCTGGCGATTGCCAAGGCGCTTTCGACCTCCTCGCTCCTGCACGCCCACGGAGGCCGCGCGCTCGACGACTCCCGCGGCGAGCCCGCGTTCGTCTTCGAGCTCGGCAAGCAGAGCTTCGCCTTCGTCGTCGAGGGCCTCGGGACCAAGTCTGTCGTCGCCCGCCAGGTCCTCGAGGAGCAGGGCGTAAACCACTTCGCCGACGTTGCCTACGACACGGTCGCGGCAATCCTCAACGACCTCTGCTGCGTCGGCGCCCTGCCACTCGTCGTCAACGCGTACTTCGCGACCGGCGCGTCGGAGTGGTACCTCGAGCGCGACCGCTCTGCCGCGTTGCTCGAGGGCTGGCGCAGCGCGTGCGTCGATGCCGGCTGCGTGTGGGGCGGGGGAGAGTCCCCCTCCCTCCACGGGCTACTCGACGAGCGCGACATCGAGCTCGCGGGCGCCGCCGTCGGGGCGGTGCCGAGCGGGCGGCGGCCGATCCTCGGCGAGCTGCTCGCCGCCGGCGATGAGATCGTGCTCGTGTCCTCGAGCGGCCTGCACGCCAACGGCGCCTCGCTGGCCCGTCTGATCGCCGGGCGCCTGGACGACGGCTGGGCGACCGAGCTCGCCGACGGCCAGACGTTCGGGCGGGCGCTCCTGGCGCCCTCCGTCATGTACGTCCCGCTCGTCGCCGCGCTGCTCGCCTCCGACATCGACCTCACCTACATCAGCCACGTCACCGGTCATGGCCTGCTCAAGCTGATGCGCCCGACGCGACCGCTCAGCTACGTGGTCGAGCGGCTGCCCGAGGTCCCCATCGTTCTCGCTTTCCTCGTCGAGCAGGCCGCGCTCGACGCGGCCGCCTCGTACTCGACGTTCAACATGGGGGCCGGCTACGCGCTCTACTGCCGCCCCGGGGACGGCCCTCGGATCGTCGCCCTCGCCGAGGGTCTAGGGCTCTCGGCACTCGTCGCCGGTCGCGTCGAGGAGGGACCGCGCCAGGTCGTCCTCGAGCCAGTCGACGTGACCTACTCCAGCGCTCAACTCGAGCTCTCCGCCGAGTAGACTGACCCTCAGGCTGAGCCTCAGGGTTTGCAAGTATTCGCCCATGTGTGAGCACCGCGGGCGTTTTGCAAGCCGTCCCGTTGGGTATCAGCCAACAGGTCGGTTGCCGGCGCGGTTCCAGGTTGAACGTGTCGCCGGTGACGGATAAGGTTGAACCAGCAGTCGCCACTGTTCTCGGGCCACGGGTCCGAGATCTCGATGTCGCCGGACCGGCATGGCTCCGGAGCTACCCGGATCGAGGCGGACCTGTCCATCAATAGAGGAGAGAAGACCTGATGCGCAGAGCATCCACCTGTCTTGCCGTAGCGGCCCTCGCCGTGTTGGCGCTCACAAGCGTCGCCTCGGCGGCCCCCACGGTGACGTTCAAAGCCAAGGCGGTCCCGATCCCGGGCTACGCCCACACCGGAAACATCTACGGCGCGGGCGCCGCGATCCAGGCCGAATACAAAATCTCGGGCACAGAATACGGCGGATTCCCGCCGCCGCTGATCGGCGTCACGTTCTCCCTGCCGAAGGGCGCCGTCCTGCACCCGTCGGGCTTCCCGACATGCACCAAGTCGACGCTCGAACAGTTCGGCCCCACCAAATGCTCCAAGAGCTCGTCGGCCGGCCCGGTCGGTACCGTGCTCGGCATCGTCTCCTTCGGCACCGAACGAGTCGAAGAGAAAGCCGAACTGTCGTCGTTCTACGCACCGGGCGGCGGCATCGAGTTCTTCACCGACGGCCACTCGCCGGTCTCGCTGGAAATCCTGTCGAGCGGCCACTACATCAACCTCGGCGGCGGCGGCGGCTTCGGCCCCAAGCTGGTCGCCGAAGTGCCGCTCGTGTCGACCGTTCCGGGGGCGCCGTTCGCCTCGGTCGAGTCGATCAACGTGAAGGCCGGCTCCGCCATCAAGAAGGGCGGCAAGACGATCTTCTACGGCCGCGTGCCGAAGAAGGGCCAGTGCCCCAAGGCCGGCTTCCTGGTCAAGACGGAACTGACGTTCGCCGAAAACGGTGAAACCAGCAAACCGGTCACCGTGCCGGCGACATACAGAGCGCCCTGCCCCCGCAAGTAAGCGTGGGCAGCTCTAGGGAGCTTTCGCGCCGGACGGCGTAAGCTCAGCAGAAGCAGAGTGGGACGGGCGACCTCATCGCAAGGTGGGGTCGCCCGCCTCGTTGTAAAAGGCAAGGAGGGAACGGGGTGAGGAGGCAGATGATCGGGAGGAGGGGAGTCGCGACCGCCGCTGCCGCCGCGGTGTGCCTCCTCGCGCTCGCGCTCGTCGTCGGCCTGGCCACCTCAGCAGGGGGATCCAACGGCGAATACACCGTCCGCGCGATCTTCGACGACGCAGGCAACATCATCTCCGGAGAGGACGTCAAGATCGGCGGCGTCATGGTCGGCAAGGTCGGCGACGTCACGGCGACACCGCAGGCCAAGGCCGCGGTCATCCTGCACATCGAAAACACCGGCTTCCAGGACTTCCGCTCCGATGCCAGCTGCACGGTCCGCCCGCAGGCGCTGATCGGCGAGAAGTACGTCGACTGCCTGCCGACCCAGCCGCGAGTCGAAGGCACGCCGCTGCCGCCGCCGCTCGAGAAGATCAAGCACGGCGAAGGCTCGGGCCAGTACCTGCTGCCGGTGACCAACAACCACAGCCCGGTCGATGTCGACCTGCTCGGCGACATCAGCCGCCTGCCCGAACGTCAGCGGCTGACGATCATCCTCAACGAACTCGGCGCTGGTCTCGCCGGTAGGGGAAGCGACCTGCACGACGTGATCCAGCGAGCCAACCCGGCGCTGCAGGAATTCGACCGCGTGCTCGCGATCCTCGCGAGCGAGAACAAGGTGCTGGCGAAACTCGCCAGCGACTCCGACCAGGCGCTCGCGCCGCTGGCCGCCGTCCGCGGCAGGGTCGCCGACTTCATCGTCCAGAGCAACAAGGTCGCGCAGGCCACCGCCGCCCACCGCGGCGCGCTGGCCCAGAACCTCAAAGACTTCCCGCCGTTCCTCGAACAGCTCGGGCCCGCGATGGAACGCCTCGGCCGCTTCGCCGACCAGACGACCCCCGTGTTCACCGACCTCGGCATCGCGGCGCCCGGCATCAACAAGGCCTTCACGAGCCTGCCCGCGTTCTCGAACAGCTCGACCACGTTCTTCGAAGACCTCGGCAAGACCTCGAAGCGATCGGGGCCGGCGCTCGTCTCCACGAAGCAGCTCCTCGCCAAGCTCAAAACGCTCGGTGGCGCCGCGGGGCCGTTCTCGAACAACCTCGCCACGCTGCTGTCGAGCCTGAAGAACAGCGGCGGGCTCGAGCGCATCCTCGACTTCATCTTCCTGGGCGCCGGCGCCGCCAACGGATACGACTCGCTCGGGCACTTCCTGCGCGCCGAAGCCGTGGCTGTTCCGTGCCTCACCTACGCGACGCCGAACCCGCTGCCGGGCTGCAACCACAAACTGTTCAGCAGCACCGCCACCGCCTCGGCCGCGAAGGCGGAGCCGATCAACCCCAACACCACGGGCCTCGTCATGGCCAGGACGCTCGCCGTGCTCAAAGGCGCGACGCCCGCTCAGGCGCTCGCCAAATACCCGGGCTCGGCCCCGTCGGCCAACGAACTCGCCACGCTCGGCCAGGGCGGGCCGGCGACGAGCACCCAGCCGGTCGGAGGCTCCACGGCCGGGACGACGTACTACTCGCCGTCGGGTGAAGGCAACGAAGCCGGCGGCCTGCTCCTCAACTACCTGCTGGGGAACTAGGACGATGACGAGGACACTTCGACTTCTGCGCCCGTTGCTCGCCCTCCTGGCGATGGCTGCGATCGCAGCGCCGGCGGCGGGTGCGGCCGGTGAAACGGTCGTCACGACGCCCGCGCCGGCAGCTCCGCAGGCCCCGGCATCCGAACCGCCCCCCGCGAGCACGCCGAGCCCGCAGCCCGCGCCGCCCACGGCCCCCGAACCGGCGGCCCCGCAGGTTCAGGCAAAGCACTCCCAGGGTGCGAGCGCGGGGAGCGACACCGCGTCCCCGAAGGCCAAGGCCAAGACGGTCCCGAACAGCTCGGCGACGCCCGGCGAAGGCTCGAGCACGAGCGGGCCGCGCGCCAAGGTCAAGGCGATCTCGCCGTCGGCGCTCACGCCGTCGCTGCCCGCGGGTCTGGGCTCGATCTCGGGCGTGCCCGGCTTCTTCATCGAAAACTTCCAGATCCCGCCCTTCCTGCTGCCGATCTACCAGGCCGCCGGCGCCGCGTACGGCATCCCATGGCAGGTGCTCGCCGCGATCAACGAGGTCGAGACCGACTACGGACGCGACCTGAGCGTCTCGAGCGCCGGGGCCGAGGGTTGGATGCAGTTCCTCCCCGCTGAGTGGGCGCAGTACGGGGTCGACGCCAACGGCGACGGCTACATGGACCCCTACAACCCCTCGGACGCGATCTTCGCGGCGGCGCGCTACCTGCGGGCTGCCGGCGGCGCTGC
>DAIRTT010000052.1:0-3560 GCA_036803745.1 Solirubrobacteraceae bacterium
TCTGATGCGCGAGGAGGTCGGGCGGAATGTGCTCGAAGTTGGTCGTGATGAGCTGCGACTCGCAGGCCCTCCCGCGTGCCCGGGCAGCGTCAAGGCAAGAACGTCATGACGGCGCTCGAGCGCCGGCAACACCAGCTCCCAGGTGCGCCACGTGTCCATGAACCCGTGGAGGCAGAGCAGCGGCGGTCCCGAGCCGCCGCGATGTGAGGGACTGAAGCCCGAGAACATGGACTTCGACGCTAACGCCTGCGATCGCCTGGGGAGCGTTGGCCGCGCCCCCGAGCCCTAGCTCCCGGGCCCCGCCAGCCGACGGTCGATCAGGCTCTGCCCCGTGTCGGCGATCGAGTCCTCGATCGGTCGCGGGCTCCAGCCGAGGACGGTCCTGGCCTTCTCGGCGCTGTACTCCGAGGAACGCCCGAGATCGCTCACGATCGAGCGGACCCCCGGGTCGAACAGGGACATCGCCCGGATCATCAGGTCGGGCGCGACACGGGTCGGCACCTTCGCGGCGGCCGGTCCGAGGCGCTCGCGCAGGATCGCGCCGACATCCTTCATCCACAGGAAGCGGTCGGTGGCCAGGAAGCGCTCGCCGCCGGCCCCGGGCGCGCTCATCGCACGGATGTGGAGATCGGCGACATCGCGGACGTCGACGAACGTAAAGCCGAGCCGCGGGACCGCCGGCATGCCGTTGAGCAGCCGTTCGACCACCTGCAGCGAGAAGGAGCGGTCATCGCTCAATGTCGGACCGATGATCGCGCCCGGGTTGACCGTCGCCAGGTGCTGCTCGGCACCGGCCGCGCGGGCGTGGTCCCAGACGGCGCGCTCGGCGATCGTCTTTGACCGCACGTAGGGGGTTGGGTGCGTGTCGGCCGGGTCGGTCCAGTCGCTCTCGTCATACGGTTTGCCCGGGGACGGGTCGCGGCCGTGGCGGACGGCGGCGATCGAGGAGGTCATGACCACCCGCTTCACGTCCGCGGCCAGGCTCGCCCCGAGCACGCGCAGGGCTCCGTCGCGGGCGGGCACGATCAGCTCATCCGGGTCCTTCGGCTGGGCCGCCGGGAACGGCGAGGCGACGTGCAGCACGTAGTCGCATCCGGCCGCAGCCTCTGCCCAGCCGTCGTCCGCGCCGAGGTCGGCCGCGTGGACCGTCAGCCGGTCGGCAGGGTCCACCCCGGCGGCCGAGAGGCAGGCGCGCACGTCGTCGGCGCGGCCGAGGTTGCGGACCGTCGTGCGCACCGTGTAGCCGCGGTCGAGCAGTTCGGCGATGCACCATCCGCCTAGGAACCCCGTCCCCCCGGTGACGAGCACCGTCTCCGCTGGCTCGACCATTCGTCGGAGTCTATGCGCGGCGGTCGTGCAGGCGCGGGCACGCGGGTCCCGCAGGATCGTGCCCGGTCGCGGCCGTCAGGCATGGCGGCGAGCGTCTCAACGGATTGGGACGAAGCTCGCGGCTGGGTCTGGAGCGAGCATCCTTGGAGCCGGACCCCTTGAAGGCGCAGGCACACTGAACGGGTGAGCCCGACCCCAGCCGCGCCGACCGACGCCCCCGAGATGACGCGCCAGCGCCGACGCCTCGTGCTGGCCATCTGCTGCATGAGCCTCCTGATCGTCGGCCTCGACAACACGATCGTCAACGTCGCGCTGCCGTCTATCGGCCGCGAGCTGCACACGACCGTGTCGGGGCTGCAGTGGACGGTCGACGCCTACACGCTCGTGCTCGCGAGCATGCTGATGCTGTCGGGCTCGATGGGCGACCGGCTGGGCCGCGCGCGGGTCTTCAAGGCCGGGCTGGCCCTGTTCACCCTTGCCTCGCTGCTGTGCAGCGTCGCGCCGAGCCTCGGCTGGCTGATCGCCTTCCGCATGCTCCAGGGCGTGGGCGCCTCGATGCTCAACCCGGTCGCCATGTCGATCATCCGCAACGTGTTCACCGACGCCCGCGAGCGCGCCCATGCGATCGGCATGTGGGGGGCCACGATCGGCCTCAGCCTCGCGCTCGGCCCGGTCGTCGGCGGCGGCCTGGTCGAGTCGGTCGGCTGGCGCTCGATCTTCTGGATCAACATCCCGGTCGGGCTGCTGGCGCTCGTGTTGACGATGCGCTTCGTGCCCGAGTCGCGAGCGCCGCACCCTCGCCGTGTCGACCCGGTCGGGCAGGTGCTCGTTGTCGTCGTGCTCGCGTCGCTGACGTACGGGATCATCGAGGGCCCCTCGGCAGGCTGGCGCTCGGCGCAGAGTGTCGCGCTCTTCACCGTCTCGCTGGCGGCACTCGGGGCGCTGCTGTTCTACGAGCGCCGCCGGATCGAGCCGCTGATCGAGCTGCGCTTCTTTCGCAGCATCCCCTTCTCGAGCGCGAGCGCGATCGCCGTTCTCTCGTTCTCCGCCCTCGGCGCGTTCCTGTTCCTGAACACCCTCTACCTGCAGGAGGTCCGCGGCCTCTCCGCGCTCGACGCTGGCCTCTACACGCTCCCGATCGCCGCGATGACACTCATCTTCGCCCCCGTGTCAGGGCGTGTCACGGGCCGACGCGGGCCCCGCATCGGCCTCGTCGTAGGGGGGCTCGGCATGGCGGCCGGGGGCCTCATGATGACCGGCCTGACCCGCCACACCGATCTCTCCTCCTTGCTGCCCGCCTACTTCGTCTTCGGACTCGGCTTCGGCATGATCAACCCCCCGATCACCAACACGGCGGTCGCGGGCATGCCCCCCGCGCAGGCCGGTGTGGCGGCGGCCGTCGCGTCGACCTCGCGCCAGGTCGGACAGACCCTCGGCGTGGCCCTCGCGGGGGCGATCGCGGCCGCCGGAGCGCGCTCGGTGGGCCCCGACTTCGTCAGCGCCAGCCACAGTGGCTGGTCGCTGGTCGCCGGCTGCGGCCTCGCCGCGGTCGTGCTCGGCGCGCTCAGCACGACCGAGCGCGCCAACGACAGCGCCACGCGCGCCGCCCGCGAGCTGACACCGCAGGCCGTCGCCGGAGCGCTATAGCCTTCGGGTCCCAGACGTTGCGCGAGGCGGCCGACGGCCGACGGCGCGCATTCTCTCGAAAACCCCAGGGGGGTAACCAATGATTCGAAGCCGATTCTTGTGGCTCGTCGGCGTTCTCGCGTGTGGCGCCCTGATCGCCGGCTGCGGCAGCAGCAGCTCGACGTCCAGCTCGACCGCGAGCACCACCAGCAAGCCGGCCGCGACGACTTCGACGACGAGCACCACCGCGACGACGTCGAGCACGCCGAGCACGCCCGCGCTCAGCGGTGCCGCGCTGACCCAGGCCGTGAGCCTCTGCAAGAACCAGATCAAAGCCCAGACGACGCTGCCGGCAGGCGCCAAATCGAAGCTCGAAGGGGTCTGCGAAAAGGCGGCCAAAGGTGACAGCGCCGCCGTCAAGCAGGTGGCACGCGAAGTCTGCGAAGAAGTGGTCAACAGCTCCAAAGTTCCGGGCGGAGCCGCCAAGGAACAGGCGCTGTCCGCTTGCAAGACCAAGTAGCGAGCCGATAGACCGGAGTCTCGGTCGCGGCTACTCCTACTCCTACTCCTACTCCTACTCCTACTCCTACTCCTACTCCTACTCC
>DAIRTT010000052.1:3660-14916 GCA_036803745.1 Solirubrobacteraceae bacterium
CCTACTCCTACTCCTACTCCTACTCCTACTCCTACTCCTACTCCTACTCCTACTCCTACTCGCCCGCGTAGAGGGACTCGCGCGCGAGCTCGCGTCCCTTGACGTCGAAGAGCTTGATCTCGAGCAGGTCCTGGCGGTAGTCGTCGGGTGCGATCAGCGTGAAGCGCTCCTCCACCAGTTCGCACTGATCGACGGCCAGGTCGGCGAGCTCGGCGGTCGCCACGCGGCCGCCCGAGACCAGCGGGCGCCCCCAAACGAGCGTCATCGAGGCGACTGCCCCGAGCTGGCCGCGCCAGCTTCCGATGACCTCATCGCAGAGGTCGAGCTTCCAATCCGGGTTCTGCTCGGCCGTGTCGTCGGTGAAGTCGAGGAGGGCGGAGAACCCGCTCGGCTCGCCGTCCTCGCCTCCGGGCACGAAGCGGACGAAGCCGAACAGCTCATAGCCCGCCGCCGTGCGGGCGGTCCCGGGCACGTAGGTGCGCCCGTGCCATGTCCGGTCGGGATACCAGGCGATCGGACCAGGCTCGCCGAGGTCCTCGTCGCTCTCGAGCGCCAGGGCCGCCGCCAGGAACTCCTCGCTCAGTCGCTCCTGCCAGCGGCCGTAGGGCAGCTCCTCCTGCGGTGGCTCGGCGGCGAAGCGGGGCAGCAGGCGTTCCTCGGGCGGCATCGCCGCGGACCCTAGCTGCCGGACCGTCGCAGCGTTCGGCTCACGCGGCGCGCAGGGCCGCCGCGGCGTCCTCGGGAGCGACGATGTTGAGGTTGACCTCGGTCGAGAGCTCGAGGCCGGCGAGATGGGTCAGGCGGGGCATTACGTCGATGCGCCAGCAGAAGTCCTCGGCGCCCAGGGGCGCCGTGCGCACCCACAGGTTGAGCGGCGGACTGGAGCCGAGGTGGCGTGCCAGGCGGCTCAGGCCGTCGTGGAGCAGCGCCGCGCCCGATGGCCCGTCGTCCTCGAAGCGCGCCCGCGGCGTGCGCGGAGCGAGCATCAGCTGGAAGGGCAGGCGCGAGGCGTAGGGCGCCAGCAGGACCGCCTCCTCGTCGATCGCCACGATCCGCTCGCGGCGGCGCACCTCCTCGGCCACGAGGTCGCCGAGCAGGTTCTGCCCCATCGTCCGCGTCGTGTACGCGCTCGCCCGCTCGCGCTCTCGCGCGATCGCCGCCGGGACGAAGTCCAGCGCGTAGAGCTGGGCGTGCGTATGGGGCAGCGACGCGCCCGCCTCGCGCCGCTCGTTGACGATCAGCTGCAGGTATGCGCTGCCCGCGTGCGCGCGCATGCGCCGGCGCCACACCTCGACCGCCGCGACCACCTGCTCGACCGGCAGCTCGGCCAGGGACAGCACCGACTGCGGTCCGTTGACGATCACCTCGTGGGCGCCCGTCGCGGGCAGGGGCGAGAACATGTCCGCGACCCCTTCGCCCGCGGGCGAAGGGGGCCGCCGCCCGCCGCCCGCTGCGCCGTCGAGCGCGGGATAGAGGTTGGGAACGACGCGCACCGACCATCCCGGCGAGTCCGACGGCGCGCCCTCCGCGCGGACGGCGTCGAGCTCGGGCGGCGTGCGGCCCTCGTGGCCGTCGGCGAACGGGTCCTTGGCCGTGTCGATCTCCTCGGGAGGCGCGCACGTCGGCTCGCCTCCGGGCCGGCGCGAGCGCTCGCCCGCAACGATCGTGCGGTGCCCGCTCAACGGGTCGATGCGGATTTCAGGCATCCCTAGGCGCCCAGCGCGTAGCGGCGGATGTCGGCTTCGAGCTTGGCCACCGTCGGATACGGGCCCTGGTGGATGTACTGGCTGCCGCGCCGGTCGTAGAAGACGGTCACCGGAGTGAACGTCGAGTCGGTGATCGCCGCGCCCGCCGCTCCGTCCTGGTCGTAGTAGCTCGGATAGGCGACCGGGAAGGAGCGCAGGAACGCGACGGCCGCCGCCCGGCTCGTGTCGCCTGAGTCGATCCCGACGAACGCGACCTGCCGGCCGCGCGAGAGGGAGACATGCTGGAAGACGCCGAACTCGGCCCGGCAGGGCTCGCACCACGACGCCCACTTGTTGATCACGGTCGGCTCTCCCCGCAGCCCGCCGAGCCGCGCCCGCAGCGCCGGCAGACCGCCGCCGAGGATCTGCGCACCCTGTGCGTGGAGCGACGCGAGCGGCGCGGGCGCGCCCGCCAGGCTCCTCTGCATCTGCGCGAGCGTCAGGCGCGAGGGGGCAGTCGCGGGCGAGCTGGACCGCAGCTGCAGAAGTCCGACGACCAGCAGGATCAGGACCGCGAGCGCCACGGCTGCGATCGAGGAGCTCTTGAGCGTCATCGCCGCTAAGGGTGCCAGATCGCGGGCACTTCAATCGCGCCTCCAGGTGCTATATCCTCAGGGACACGTCTGAGCCCGCGCTTCCGAGCATTGGGCTAACCGGCGCCATCAGGGCGCCATGTCTTCCGAGCCGCGCCGAAGCCACATTTCGACAGCGGCTCTGTCTCGAAGTCCAGAGCCTCCATTGGCCGAGTCCACCTCAGTGGCCCTCGCGGCCGCGCCGATACCCAGTTCCGCCGACATCGCTCGGGCGGAGAAGCTCGTCCGCGAGCGCTTCCTGCACGAGGGCGAGGACGCTGCTGTCGCACTCGCGGCCGGGACGCCCCGCCGCCGCGCGCTCGACTTTGCCCTCGCCGAGCTCGAGACCGACCCCAAGGCCAAGCACCCGTCGACGTCCTGGCGGCGCGAGTTCTCGCTGCTGCTGGGACTCGAGCGCCTGCTCTCCGACGAGGAGCCCACGCTCGTCGACGGCACCGTCCTCTCGGCCCACCAGGTCGACGCGCTGTCGGGCACGCTCACTGCGCTGCTCGCCGAGGCACAGACGAGGGGGCCGGGCGCCAACGGCCGCGGCTCGGCATCGCCGGAGCTGCTCGCCTCCGCCGACATTCTCGGGCCCGACGACCGGCCGGCCGACGACGGCGTCGAGGCGCCCGTCGAGGCGGCCCGCGACGCGGACGACGAGGAGGAGATCGAAGAGGAGATCGAAGACGACGAGGAGGACATCGACGACGACGAGGACCTCGGACCCGTCCAGCGGGCGGCCCCCGACGAGGACGACGAGGACGAGGACGACGAGGACGAGGACGACGAGGACCTCGACGACGAGGACGAGGAGCCCGAGCAGGAGACCGAGTCCGAGGAGGAGCCCCGCGACTGGGTTGAAGACGAGGACGAGGAGGAGTCGCTAGGCGAGCAGCCCGAGGATCCCAACGCCGCCAAGCGCTTCTGGTTCGAGCACGCGACCGGCGCCGGCAAGACGGTTGCCGCGCTCGGCTTCGTCGAGGCCTCCCAGACGGGCGGCGTGCTGATCCTCACCCACCGGCGCAACCTCGTCGATCAGTTCCACGGCGAGCTGCGCGACCGCGGCTACTCCAAGCGCATCAGCCGTCCGCTGCTCCAGGGTGAGGACTCGGTCAACGGCCCGGTCACGGTCGAGACCTACCAGTGGTTCGTGCGCAACGCCGGCAAGATCTCGGGCGCCTACACGATCGTCATCTGCGACGAGGCACATACTGCCCTCGGCGAGAAGACGAGCGGCGCGATCCGCAACTGGACGGGCCCGATCTTCATCGGCATGACGGCCACCGGCGCGCTGATCGCCCGGCACGTCACCGACCTGTTCCCGACACAGACCTCGCGCTTCGACCTCGCCCAGGCAGCCAGGCGCGGCGTGATCGCGCCGCTCCGTTGCGTGCGCATCTCGCCGGGTGTCGGCGTGCGCACGATCGCCAAGGTGCCGCTGCGCCGCGGCGAGGTCGACACCGAGTTCGACCAGGACGAGCTCGCCAAACTGCTCGACCAGCAGCCCTTCAACATGGCCGTGGCGAACCTCTACAAGACCCGCTTCAACGGCGTTCCAGGTGTCGTCTACGCCGCCGGGGTGCGCCACGCCTACAACCTCGCCGAAGCGTTCCGTGCGGAGAACATCAAGGCCGAAGGCGTCTCCGGCGAGACTCCCAAGCGCGAGCTCGTCGAGATCCTCGCGCGCTACGAGCGCGGCGACATCGACGTGCTGATCAACGCCCAGCTGCTGGCCGAGGGTTGGAACAGCCCGCGGGCCACCGTCTGCGTGCACCTCGCGCCGACCGCCTCCAAGCGCATCTACCAGCAGCGCGTGGGACGCGTCACGCGTCGCCATCCCGGCAAGGAGGCCGGCCTGGTCGTCGACTTCGTGCACCCCGCCACCAAGCACGACGACCCCGTGGTCACGCTGCACTCGCTGCTCGATCGCGACGTATATCGCGGCGGCGCGATCGTGGTCGGCCCGGTGCGCCGCGGGCGTGGGCGGCGGATGCGTGTGGAGCGCCGCGTGCTGCCCGTCTGCGCCGAGGAGGAGCGGCGCTTCGCCGTCTTCGAGCGCGAGCTGTGGCGGATCGCGGTCGAGCACCTCGACTACGGCGAGCAGCACCTGTGGGCTGCCCTCGCCGGCGCCCGCGTGGCGCCCAACGGCTGGCGCAGGGCGCGGGCGATGCTTCACTTCGACAAGACGGGCGAGCTCAAGGGCCGCTTCCTGATCACGGCGGTCAAGCGCAACAAGAACCCGCAGCTGCGCCTGCGCGCGCTGGCCGACATCGCCGCGCTGCGCGACCCGGACTCCTTTGACGAGGCGATCGACATCATCGGTGGCTGGCCGCGCGAGGAGCGCAAGGAGGCGACCAAGATCATGCTGCGCGCGCTCGTCGAGCGGCGCATCGGCCGGCGCGACCAGGCCAACGCGTGGATCTGGCGCCTGGCCGAGTACACGCGCGACGTCCACGAGGAGTACGCCGTCCAGCGCTGGCCCGAGACCAAGCGCCTGCTCGGCCTGCTCGTCAACTCCGCCGGCGGCGCCCACGCCCGCAACGCCCGCCGCCTGATCCATGCGGCCCGCAAGCAGGACCGCCGCCTGGCCGCCGCGCTGCTGGCGGCCGCGCTCGCGCACACGCCCGAGGCCGAGGAGGCGCTCCGCGGCGCCCGCACGCGGATGGCGCGCAAGCCTCCCGCGCTCGCGCGCGAGCTGCTGCGCAACTTCCCCAAACGGCGCGCACGCAACGCCCGCCGGCGGCGCAAGGGCTCCAAGGGGGGCGCCTCGGCCAACGGCGCCCCGCGGGCCGAGGTCAAGGTCGAGCAGGACCGCGTCGAGACCGAGAGCGAACTCCGCCGCGATGTCCGCGAGGGCCTCGCGCGCGACGCCACGCTCGACCACGCCGGCGAGAAGGCCTGAGCCTGGGTCAGCCGATCCGCTCGAGGTGAACCTCACCCGAGCCGATCGCCGTGTGCCCGCCGTCGCTGAGCGCGACGACCAGCCGTCCGTCGCCGTCGATGCCCTCGGCGCGGCCGTGGCCCGCGGCCCAGGAGACCTCGCGTCCGCGCAGCGCGTCGCGCTCCCGCCACTGCTCGAGCGTGTGATCGGGCGATTCGGCGAGGCGGACCTCGAGCGCCTGCAGGAGCCGTGCAAGGGTCGGCTCGACGTCCTCCCGCCCGAGCCCCAGCGTAGCCGCGGGGCGGGCCTCGACCCCCTCTGCTGCAGGCGCTGCGCCCGGCCGTAGCTCGGGAGGCAGCTCAGCCAGGTCGACGGCGACGTTTATGCCTATGCCCAGCACCGCCCAGCCCTGCTGCGGGCGGCCCTCGATCAGGATGCCCGCGAGCTTGGCCAGCGCGGTTCCGGAGCCGGCTGACCCCTCCCCCGAACCGGGGAGGACCACGTCGTTCGGCCACTTGATCCGAGCGCCCTCGCCTGCGACGTCGCAGACGGCCAGCGCCGCCATCAGCGGAAGCAGCCGCGGCGGCGAGCGCAGCACGAGCGAGATCAGGATCGAGCTGCCCGCCGGCGCCGCCCAGCGCCGGCGCTGGCGACCGCGGCCCGCGCTCTGCTCGGAGGCGCTGACCATCGTGCCGTCGGGCGCGTCCCCGAGCGCCAGCTCACGCGCCCGCTCGTTGGTCGAGTCGGTGCAGCGCAGGTGTACGCGCGGGTGCCCGAGCGCGCGCGGCTGCGCGGCGGGCACGTTCCCGCTCACGGGTGCATCAGCTCGAGCTCGTCGTCGCGGACGACGCCCAGGAGCTCTGCGGCCGAGCCGAGGTTGACGGCCAGCGCGACCATGCCGCGGGCGTCCTCGTGGATGAGCAGCTCGCCGGGCGCCACGTCCCCGAACGCGTCGGCCCGCCGGGCGACTCGAATGCCGCTCGCCGCGCCGACGCTCACCTGAGCGCCCTCGTCGCAGAGATCGTCGAGCTGCGCCACGGTCGCGTCGAGCGCCGCGTTCCCGAACCCGTCGACATGCGCCACGTGCGCGATGAGGATGCCGTCGACGGCGCGCGCCCGCGGCAGCTCGATCGTGCACGGCGACGGGGCGTCGAGCGGCTCGCCGAGCTCGTGCAGGGGAGCTCCCGCCGCGAGCGCGGCGGCGACGGGCGCGAAGATGTCGCGACCGGCGAACGTGCGCGAGGCCGGCCTCAGGCGGACGGGGGATCCGCCGACCTCGACCGCCTCGCCAACACCGCCGAAGTGCTCGGCGGCGGCCATCAGCAGGCCGTTGTCGGGTCCGACGAGCAGCCACGCCTCATCGGCGCTCCGTAGCGCGAGCGCCCGGCGCGCGCCGCCGTCTGCTTCGGCGGCGCCGACGCCGGGGTCGACCACCGCCAGCGCCACCCCGCGCGGCAGGTAGGGCAGGGCCGCTCGCAGCATCAGCGCGCCCGTCCGCACGTCGTGACGGGGAACGGCATGGCAGATGTCGATGACGCGGGCGCCCGGGCAGCGACCCGCGATCACCCCGTGGCAGACCCCGACGAACTCGTCCGCGTGCCCGTAGTCGGAGAGGAAGCCGATCGGCACGGGTGCGGAGGAGCCGCGCGCCATCGTCCGGTCAGCCGGCGTCCGCCGCCGGCCTCGCGCCGGCGTCGGCGACGAGCGCGTCGATGACGCCCTCGATGTCGTGGCGGTCGGCCTCTACGTGGGGCTCGATCCCGTGCTCGCGCATCGCATCGCTCGTGACCGGCCCGATCGAGACGGCCCGGGTCGAGGCCGACAGGCCGGCCTCGCCGCCGGCGGCCTCGACGAGGAAGCGGACGGTCGAGGAGGAGGTGAACGTGATGTAGTCGGCGGAGCGGGCGGCAGCGAGCGTCGCCTCGGCCAGTGGCTCGGCGATCGTCTCATACAGCTCGAGGACGTCTACCTCGGCGCCCCGCGCGCGCAGGGCGTCGGGCAGCACGTCGCGCGCCTCCCGTGCCCGCGCGACGAGCGCGCGCGTGACGGGGATCTCGGCGAGGGCCTCGACGAGCGACTCGGCGACGAAACGCCCTGGCACGACGTCCGCGGTGATGCCGCGCTCGGCGAGCGCCCGCGCGGTACCGGGGCCGATCACGGCGACCCTCGCGCCGGCGAGGGAGCGCGCGTCGCGTCCGCCACGATGCAGGCGCTCGAACATCGCCGCCACCCCGTTGGGGCTCGTGAGGCAGATGAGGTCGTAGCCGCTCGGGTCAAGCGGCGGCCCGTCGAGATCGCGCACGCGGATGACCGGAGTCTGGATCACGCTGGCGCCGAGCGCCTCCAGCGAGCGCGCGAGTCCGCTTGCCTGGGCGCGGGCGCGGGTGACCGCTACGGTGCGGCCGGCGAGCGGCCGTGGCGGCAGCCACGAGAGCTCCCCCGCGAGTGCGGCGACCGGGCCGACGATCGTGATCGACGGGGCGCCGATGCCCTCCTCTAGCACGATCTGAGCGACTGTCTCGAGCGTCCCGGTGACCGTCCGCTGGGTCGGCAGGGTGCCGTTTTCGACGACCGCAGCGGGCTCGGAGCCGGGGCGCCCGGCGCCGATCAGGGCGGCCGTGATGTCGGGCAGCCGGCGCACGCCCATGTAGAGCACGAGCGTCCCCGGGAACGCTGCGAGCGCCGGCCAGTCGATCGAGGGCTCCTCCTTGGCCGGGTCCTCATGGCCGGTGACGAACGCGACGGCGCTGGCGAGCCCGCGGTGGGTGACGGGGATGCCGGCGTAGGCGCTCGCACCGACCCCGGCGGTGACGCCGGGGACGATCTCGAACGGCACCCCGGCTTTGCGCAGGGTGAGCGCCTCCTCGCCGCCGCGCCCGAACACGAACGGGTCGCCGCCCTTGAGGCGCACGACCGTTCTTCCCTGCAGCGCACGGGCGACCATCACCTCTTCGGTGCGCTCCTGGGGCACCGACGGGCCGCCGCCCTCCTTGCCGACGTAGAGCAGCTCGGCGTCGGCGCGGGCGCCCTCGAGCGCCGCGGCGGGGATCAGCCGGTCGTAGAGGATCGTGTCGGCCGTCGCGATCAGCTCGAGTGCACGCGCGGTCAGCAGGCCGGGGTCGCCGGGCCCGGCGCCGACGAGATGCACACGCCCGGGCGCTGCCTCCTCAGGCGCTCGCGACACCGGCCATCTCCTCGGCCCTGCGCAGCATCTCCCCGGCCCCCGCCGCACGCATCCGATCCGCGACCGCTCCGCCCAGCCCCTCCGGGTCTGACGCCGGACCCGACAGATCATCGTGCGCCCACGCCGAGCCGTCGGGCAGCCCGACCCAGGCAGCCAGGCGCAGCTCGCCGCCGGCGGCGCCCGGCTGGGCGAGGGCGCCGAGGGGCGTGTGGCAGCTCGCGCCGAGCGCGCGGGCGAGGGCGCGCTCGGCCAGCAGGCAGCCGAGCGCCCCGGAGTCGGTGATGGAGGCGACGGCGCGGCCCGCCGCCTCGTCGCCGGTGCGGCCCTCGAGGGCGAGCGCCCCCTGACCGGGAGCCGGGAGGAACGCGTCGCCGGTGAGCTCGCCGCCGATCTCTCCGGTGCGCCCCAGGCGCTCGAGGCTGGCGCGGGCGAGCACGATCGCGCGAATTCCAGAGTCGCCTTCGGCGAGCTTCCTCAGGCGGGTGTCGACGTTGCCTCGCACCTCGACCACGTCGAGGTCCTCGCGCGCGGCTCGCAGCTGGGCCATGCGCCGGAGGCTGCTCGTGCCGATGCGCGCTCTCGGCTCCAGCTCGGCGAGCGAGGCGGCGCCGCAGAGCACGTCGGCGTGGGCCGCGCGGGCGGGGGTGCCGAGCAGGGTCAGGCCCTCTGCGAGCTCGCCCGGGAGGTCCTTGGCCGAGTGGACGGCCAGGTCGATGTCGCCGCCGGCCAGCGCCTGCTCGAGCTCGATCACCCAGCGCGACTTGTCCAGCTGCGGCGCGCCGCGGTCGCCGCTGGTGGTGATCGGGACGATCTCGCAGTCGCCGATCAGCCCGGCGACGAAGTTGGCCTGCGCGAGCGCCAGCGCGCTGCGGCGGGTGCCGATGCGCATCAGCGCTCGCTGCGGCGGCGTGCCCTGATGGGCACAGGCAGGTCGTGAACCTCCGCCAGCTCGTCCGAGCCCTGGTCCTCGGCGGGAGCATCCTCCTGCAGTCCGAACAGCTCGCGGACGATCTCCAGGCTCGCGTGGCCGCGGTCGGCGCCGAAGCTGCGAAGCCGGATCGTCGGCTCATGCAGCAGACGGCTCATGACCGCCCGGGCGATCGCCTCGACGCGGGCGATGTCGCGAGCCGAGGCCGTCTCCCAGCGGCCTGAGTTCTCGGCCAGGACCTGCTCGACGATCGTGTTGCCGTGCTCGCGCAGCGCGCTGACGGTCGGGAGGGTGTCGAGCTGGCCGAGCCAGCGGGCGAAGCGGTGGATCTCCTCCTCGACGATCTCCATCGCCCGCGGCGCCTCCTCGGCGCGCGTGTTGATGTTGCGCGCGACGACCGCCTGGAGGTCGTCGATGTCGTACAGGCTGACGCCCTCGAGTTCGGCGCACGCGGGGTCGATGTCGCGGGGGACGGCGATGTCGATCAGCACGAGCGGGCGCCCGCGGCGGCCGGCCATCACCAGCTCGAGCTCCTCGCGCCCGACGATCGGGTGCGGCGAGGCGGTCGAGGACAGCACGATGTCGGCGTGCAACAGCTGGTCGGGCAGTTTGTCCAGTCCGACGACCGACCCGCCGAAGCGCTTGGCGAGGCTGAGTGCCCGGTCGGCGTGGCGGTTGGCTACGAACATCGTCCCCGCGCCCTGATCGGCGAGCGCACGGGCGGTCAGCTCGCTCGTCTCGCCGGCCCCGAGGATCACGACGTGGCGATTCTCGAGGCCGCCGAGGACGCTGAGGGCGAGGTCGACTGCGACCGACGGCACGCTCACCCGGCTCGATCCGATCTCGGTCTCCGAGCGGACGCGCTTGCCGGTCGTCAGCGCGGCGGCGAACAGGCGGTTGCTCAGCGGCCCGGTGCAGCCGGCGCGCATGGCCGCTTCGTGGGCGCGGCGGACCTGGCCCTGGATCTCGGCCTCGCCGACGATCATCGAGTCCAGGCCGGCGCTCACGCGGTAGAGGTGGCGAGCGGTGTCGCAGTTGCGCGGCGAGTAGATCGCCTCGGCCAGCTCGGTCGGGCGGATGTGGGCGCGGAGGGCGAGCAGGCCGAGCACGTCGGCCTCGGCCTGGACGGGGTCGCCGACGACGAGGTAGACCTCGGTGCGGTTGCACGTCGAGATCACGACCGCCTCGCGGACCTCGTCGGTCGTCGTCGCCTGGACGGCGAACTCGGTCGCCTCGCTCTCGGTGAATGCGAGGCGCTCGCGCAGCGCGACGGGCGCCGTCTTGTGAGAGATGCCGAGGGCGACGATCTCGCTCATGCCGGCGTCGACTCCCGCTCGGATCGCCCGAGCGCGGCGGGCTCCTCTTGGGTGTTCTGCTCGGGCAGCTCGAGCAGCTCGCCGAGCTCGCGCTCGATCCGGCTCAGGCGCAGGGCCATGATGGCCACGTAGATGAGCAGGATGACGAACAGCACGACGTAGGCCCCGGCGACGTACTTGCCGGCCTCGTGCAGGGGCAGGGCGGGCGTGTCGGCGAGGATCGAGATGCCCATCACGCCGCCGTCCGTCCGGCGCTCGCGGCGCCCGCGGGGGCCCCCGCGGGCAGGGTCGGCGCGGCACTGCGCGAGCGCCGCGCGCCGGGCTCCCCTCCCGACAGGCGGCGGCGCAGTGCGCGAACCTGGGCACGCGTGTGCTTGGCCGTCAGCTCGTACTTGCAGAGCGTGGCGTACAGCAGCGCCATCGCGATCAGGCTCACGAGGAACGTGAGCGCCATCGAGCCGGGCAGGTTCGACGTGCTGCCGAGGACGCGCGGGTGCAGGTAGGCGGTGGAGAGCCGCACGGCGATGAAGTTGAGTGGCACGAAGGCGCCGGCGGTGACGGCGAACACGGAGGCGTAGCGCGCCTGGCGCTCGGGGTCCTCGATCGCGAAGCGCAGCGGCTGGTAGG
>DAIRTT010000053.1:0-14595 GCA_036803745.1 Solirubrobacteraceae bacterium
CCGGCAGGCTCATCAGCCCGACGAAGGTCGCAGCGGTCATCTGCCACGCGTTGTCTCCTGCGTTCAGCCAACTTGGGTATGCCAGCCAGGACATGGGCCTCCGTTTCCTACGTTGAATGCGATGCGCGACCGCCCCACGAATGGCACTCGCCGCACACCGATGACAGTCCGGGTATGAAATCCGGCTTGCAGGAATGCCGGTAGGGCCACCGTGGCCAACACTTGACCGGGACGTTTCGACATTTGTCTAGACGGCTAGTGCGGAGCCCGGTAGAGCATGCCGGCATGGCCGCACGCGGCGCGGAGTTCCTCCGCGATGCTGCGGAACTCGCCCGAGGCGCAGATGCGCCGGGCCTGGGCCCCGCAACCGTGCAGATCGGCGCCGCCGAGCGTGCTGGCGAACGTCACGCGGATGCAGTCGGCGCGGGCCGGCGCGCCGCTCGAGAGGCCGTAGATGCCGAGACCGATGAGCGCGAGCACCACGCAGCCGAGGAACGCACCGAGGGCGAGCTTCTCCCTCCGTCCCCACCGCAGGGGCTCGGACAGCCGACGTGACTGTTCGAACATGACCATCGGACGGGGAGGCTACCGGGCGGGGTTGCCCGGAGCATCAGCGGAGTCGCTGGATACCTCAGAGGCGCCCGCGTCGGCGGGGTCGAACGAGAGCGCGGCCGAGTTGATGCAGAAACGCTGCCCCTCCGGTCCCGGCCCATCGTCGAACACGTGCCCGAGGTGCCCGCCGCAGCGGCGGCACAGAACCTCGGTCCGGCGCATGAAGAGGCTCCTGTCGGGGCGCAGCTCGACCGCCTCGGCGACCGCAGGCTCCGTGAAGCTGGGCCAGCCGGTGCCCGACTCGAACTTGGTGTCGGCGCTGAACAGGACCGCCTCGCAGGCGGCGCAGCGATAGTCGCCGGAGGCCTTGTTGTAGACGTACTCCCCCGTGAACGGCGGCTCGGTGCCGGCCTTGCGGAGCACGTCGTACTGCTCGGGAGTGAGCTGCTCACGCCACTCCTGCTCTGACTTGGCGACCTTCGGCTCCGCTGATGACATGCACCAGTTCTAGCACGGGTCCAGCGTCCGTGGCCCCCTCCGAACTACACCCCACGCTGCTATTCTAATCCTTACGTTCACGTCAGTTTTAGATGGGCAGGGAAGGCGATGCGGTTGACGACGGCAACGCAGCGATGACGGCCTCGCAGGAGCGAGCAGCGGCAGGCGGACGCTTCGGCGTCGCCGCCGGGCACGAGCACTACAAGTGGTGGGCTCTGTCGTGTACGAGCCTCGGGATGCTGCTCGCCGCCACCAACTCCGGCACGCTGATCATCGCGCTGCCGGACCTCGAGCGATCGCTGCACACGAGCCTGCTGGCCCTCGTGTGGGTGATCCTCGCCTACCTGATCGCTGCGACCGTGCTCGTGTTGACTGCCGGCCGGCTGAGCGACCTGTTCGGGCGCAAGCGCGCCTACGTCGGCGGCTTTGTGCTGTTCGCGCTCGCCTCGCTCGGCGCCGGCTTCTCCTCCGACGGCACCGTCCTGATCCTGTGGCGGATCCTGCAGGGCATCGGCTCGGCCTTCCTGTTCGCCAACGCCGCCGCGCTTGTCACCGACGCTTTCCCGAAGGAGCAGCTGGGATTGGCTATGGGCGCCAACACGATGGTCGCCGCGATCGGCCTGGTGCTCGGGCCGGTGCTGGGCGGCGCACTCGTCGCGATCTCCTGGCACTGGGTCTTCTGGTTCAACGTTCCGTTCGCACTCGGCGGCGCGCTGTGGGGCGCATTGATCCTGCGCGAGCTCGCCAAGCCCGACACGGTGCGCGGATACGACGTGCTCGGCACGAGCACCTTCGTCGTGGGCCTCACCGGCCTGGTGCTCGGCGTCTCACGCGGCGGGCTCAGCGGCTGGAACGACACCGTCGTGATCGCCGGGATCGCCGCCGCCGCCGTGCTGCTGCCGCTGTGGGTCGTGATCGAGCGCCGCTCGCGCGCGCCGATGCTCGACCTCGGCATGTTCCGCAACCGTCTGTTCGCCGCCGCCAGCGCCGCGGCCTTCATCAACGGGCTCGCGCGCTTTGCGCTGATGTTCCTGTTCGTCTTCTACTACCAGGGCGCGCAGGGCAACACGCCGATCGAAGCCGGGATCAAGCTGATCCCGCTCGCCCTCGGCATGCTCGTCGCCTCGCCGCTCGCCGGCATCTACGCGGACCGCCATGGCTCGCGCGCGCTCGCCGCGATGGGAATGCTCGTCAGCGCCGTCGGCTTGGCGCTGATGACCACGCTGCAGGTCCACACCGCTTACTGGCAGAGCGCTCTGTGGCTACTGTTCGTGGGCATCGGCTCGGGCATGTTCAACAGCCCCAACACCGCCGCGATGATGGGCGTCGTACCGGCGCACAGGCGCGGGATCGCGGCCGGAGCCCGCACACTGCTGCAGAACACCGGCGCGGTGCTCTCGATCGCTTTTGTGATGGCGATCGTCACATCCGCGATCCCCAAAGCGACGCTGTTCGCGATCTTCTCCGGCGTCGCCAAGGGCCTCTCCCCCGAGAAGCTCGCGCCCTTCATCGCCAACATGCACAGCGCCCTGTGGGTGCTCGCGGCCGTGTCCTTCATCGGCACGTTCGTCTGCCTGCTGCGCCCGAGCCACGTCGAGGAGGACACCGGCCGGGGCGCGCGCCGGCCCCTGGAGGTCGGGCCGGAACCGGGCATCGGCGCGATCGCGGCAGAGCGCTCCGCATCGCGAGGCCCCGCGGTCCCGGCGAGCAACCGATGAGCGCCCCTCCCCCACCCCGTGCGGACACCGCGCTCCCCGACGCCGAGGAGGCGCAGCGCCCGGGCACCCTGCGAATCGGCGACGTCGCCCGCATGGTCGAGACGACGCCGCGGACGATCCGCTACTACGAGGAGATCGGGCTGCTGCCCGAGGCGCCGGCACGCGCCGCTGGTCAGCACCGCCTCTACACCGAGGCCGAGGTGGAGCGCCTGCGCGAGGTCATGCGCCTCAAGAACCTGCTCGGGGTCTCCCTCGAGGAGCTCAAGACGCTCCTGACGGCCGAGGAGGCACGCGCGGAGGTCCGCGCCCAGCTGCGCCGCGAGGATGTCGAACCGGGCCGCCGCCGCGAGCTGCTCGGCGAGGCGCTCGGCCACATCGATCGCCAGCTCGAGCTCGTGCGCCACCGTGCCGCCGAGCTGAGCCGCCTCGAGCACGAGCTGCATGAGACGCGCAAGCGCGTGCGCCGCAAGATCCGCGAGCAGGACGCGCGCACCCAGGGCGCCTTCGCTCCGGACAGCGAGCTCGACCTCACCCGACAGCCGGAAACGTGAGCGCGACGGTCGCCGAGCCGGCCCTGCTGGTCGACGATCTGGTCGTCCGGTTCGGCGAGTTCGAGGCGGTCGGCGGGGTCTCCTTCGCGGTTGCGCCCGGCGAGGTGTTCGGCCTTCTGGGGCCCAACGGCGCGGGTAAGACGACGACGATCCGGGTCCTCACGACGCTCCTGGCGCCGACGGCCGGTCGCGCCCTGGTCGCCGGCTACGACGTCCGCACCGACAGTCTCGCCGTGCGCGCGAGCATCGGCTACATACCCCAGGCGATCTCGGTCGACGGCGCCCTCACAGCGCTCGAGAACCTCGACTTCTACGGACGTGTGAGCGGCGTGCCAAGAGCTCAGCGCCGCAAACGCATCGCCGAGGTCATCGACACAATGGACCTGCAGCCGATGCTCGACCGCCTCGCCCGCACCCTGTCCGGCGGGATGCTGCGGCGTCTGGAGATCGCGAGCGCGCTGCTCAACCGGCCGGCCGTGCTGTTCCTCGACGAGCCGACCGTGGGGCTTGACCCGACCGCCCGCCGGATGGTCTGGGAGCGCCTGCAGGCGCTGCGCGAGCAGGCTGGTACGACGATCCTCGTCACGACCCACCTGATGGAGGAGGCCGAGCGACAGTGCGACCGGCTGGGGATCATCGACCACGGTCGCCTGGTCGAGCAGGGCGAGCCGGCCGCGTTGATCGAGCGCCACGGCGCCGACAGCCTCGAAGATGTCTTTACGACCGTCACCGGCCGATCGCTGGCAGGGCCCGCCGACAGCGAGGAAGGGAGCCTCGCCGATGTCCGCGCACAGCGCCGCGTCGCCCGCCGCCTCGGCTGAGCACCGCCCGGCGGCGCTCGCCCAGGGGCCGCTCGCGCGCATGGCCGAGGGCACGCTTGCGATGGCCCAGGCCGAGATGCGCAAGCTGCGCCACGACCACCTCGACATCGTCACCCGCTCCGTCCAGCCGCTGCTGTGGCTGTTCATCTTCGGCACGGCCCTGCGCAACAACCGCTCGCTGACGCTCGGGACGCTCGACTACCGCGCGTACATCGCCCCGGGCGTGATGGCGCAGGCGGCGATGTTCATCGCGATCTTCTTCGGCCTCGCGGTCATCTGGGAACGCGACGTCGGCCAGCTCCAGCGGCTGCTCGCCACCCCCCTCTCGCGCACCTCGATCGTGCTCGGCAAGGCGGCCGGCGCATGCGTCCGTGCGCTCGTCCAGGCGCTGCTCCTGCTCGTGGTCCTCGCGGTCGCCGGCATAGGCGTGCGCTGGAGCGTTCCGGGCATCCTCGGCACGCTCGCAATGCTCATGCTCGGCACCGCCGCCTTTGCCTGCATGTCGATGCTGCTCGCCGCCGCGGTCAAGGAGCGCGAGCGTTTCATGGGCATCGGGCAGCTCATCATGATGCCGCTGTTCTTCGCCTCGAGCGCGCTCTATCCGCTCAGCGTGATGCCCGGATGGCTTCACGCGGTCGCACGCGTGAACCCCCTCACCTACGAGGTGCAGGGCCTGCGCCAGATGCTGGTCGGCGTCGGCGGCGCAGGCGAGGTGTGGCTCGACTTCCTCGTCGTCGCCGCGTTCTTCGCGATCATGCTCGCTGCCGCCACGCGGGCGTATCCGAAGGCGATCCTCTAGGCGACCCATGCGTTCTCGAGGAAGGAGGCGAGCGAGCACATGACGAGCACCCAGGTCCAACCGAGCCCCGAGGGCGTCCCCGGAGCGCTCACCGACACGCGCGGGGTCCTCGCCGAGGACCTCACCTACCGGGGCCATGGCGGGCAGCAGATCAGCGCCTACCTGGCCCGTCCCTCCGCCGAGGGGACTTACCCGGGCATCGTCGTGATCCACGAGGCGAGCGGCCTCGGAGCGCACATCCGGGATGTTGCCAACCGGCTCGCCAACATCGGCTACGTGGCCGTCGCGGTCGACCTCTTCACGCGCGAAGGCGGCCCTCCTCCGATGGATGACATGGAGGCCGTGATGACGCGGCTGTTCGCGATGTCCGACGAGACGGTGCTCGGCGACCTCGAGTGCGCCGCCGACCTCCTGCGCGCGCGCAGCGACGTGAACGGCAGGGTCGGCTGCATCGGCTTCTGCATGGGCGGGCGCTACACGCTGCTGTTCGCCTGTGCGAGCGACCGCCTCGACGCCGCGGTCGACTGCTGGGGCGGCTTCATCGACCGCGCGACCCCTGAGCAGGCGAGTACACCCGAGCGACCCACCCCGCCGCTGGAGCTCGCGGCCCGGCTTGCCTGCCCGCTGCTGGCGGCCGTCGGCGCCGAGGACCACAACCCCTCACCGGAGCTGGGGGCGCAGCTGCGCGAGGCGGCCTCGGCGAGCGGCCAGGACGTCCGAGTCGATTTCTACGACGGCGCCGGGCACGCGTTCTTCGCCGACTACCGCCCGACCTACCGGCCGGCGGCGGCGGCGCTGCTTTGGGAGCGGGTCGTGCCGTTCCTCGCCCGCCACCTCAGCGGCTCCTGATCGCGTTCATATAGTGCGGTGCGTCAGCCGCGCACACCGTCGAGCCGAGAGGAGGATCGCGTGGATCGCAAGTGGTGGACGCTGATCGCCGTATCGGTGGCGATCTTCATGTTGCTTCTCGACATCACGGTCGTCAACGTGGCCCTTCCCGACATCCAGCGCTCGCTGCACTCGAGCTTCCAGGACCTGCAGTGGGTCGTCGACGCGTACTCGCTGACGCTGGCAGCGTTCCTGCTGACGGCGGGCTCGGTCGCCGACCAGCTCGGGCGCAAGCGCGTCTTCGTCGCGGGCCTGATCGTCTTCACCGGCTCCTCTGCCCTGTGCGGGCTCTCCTCGAGCGCGCTCATGCTGAACCTCGCGCGCGGCCTGCAGGGCACGGGTGGCGCGATGATGTTCGCGACCTCGCTGGCGCTGCTCGCGGAGGCCTTCGAGGGCCGCGAGCGCGGCACGGCCTTCGGCGTCTTTGGCGCGGTCACCGGCGCGGCGGTCGCGGTTGGGCCTCTCGTCGGCGGCCTCATTACCTCGGGCATCGGCTGGGAGTGGATCTTCTTCGTCAACCTTCCGATCGGCATCGCGGCCGTTGTGCTGACGGTCAGCCGCGTGCAGGAGTCCCGCGACCCGGACGCCACGGGCGTTGACTGGCTTGGGCTCCTCACGTTCTCGGGGTCGCTGTTCCTGCTCGTCTACGCCCTGGTGCGCGGCAACGACGCCGGCTGGGGCTCGACCCAGATCGTCGGACTGCTCGCTGGATCGGCCGTCCTGATCGTCCTTTTCGTGGTCTTCGAGCGCGCCCAAGCGCGCCCGATGCTCGATCTGACGCTGTTCCGCCGGCCAGCCTTCGCAGGCGCCAACATCGTCGCCTTCGCCCTGTCGGGGTCGATCTTCGCGATGTTCCTGTACCTGACGCTGTACATCCAGAACGTGCTCGGCTACTCGCCGTTGCAGGCTGGCCTGCGCTTCCTGCCGACGACCCTGCTGTCGTTCGCGGTGGCCCCGATCGCCGGCCGCCTGACCGTGCGGGTGCCCGTGCGGATGCTGCTCGGCACGGGCCTGGCCCTCATCGGCATCGGCCTGTTCGCGATGACCGCGGTCGATGCGACCTCCGGCTGGACCACGCTGATCCCCGGCTTCGTCTTGTCGGGCATCGGCGTGGGGCTCGTCAATCCGCCGCTCGCCTCGGCGGCGATCGGCGTCGTGCCGGCCTCGCGCAGCGGCATGGCCTCGGGGATCAACAGCACGTTCCGCCAGATGGGCATCGCGACCGGGATCGCCGGGCTGGGCGCGATCTTCCAGCACAGCGTGACCAAGGGCACGACGGCCGCGCTGGCCCACAGCGGCCATGCGCGCGAGGTCGCCGGGGCCGCCCACGGCCAACTCTCGACGCTGCTCGAGTCCGGCGAAATCAAGCGCGTCGCCGACTCGCTGTCCAGCGGCGGCCATGAAGCGCTGGTGAGTGCCTACCGGGTCGGCTTCACCGGCGCCTTCACCGACATCCTGATCGTCGCCGGCGTGCTCGCGATTGTCGGATCGGTGCTCGCCTTCGTGCTCGTCCGCAGCCACGACTTCGTCGCCAGCGGCCCGGCCCCAGAGACCCCCGACCACGAGGGCGAGCCGGCCGGCGCGATGGCCGGCTGAGGCGCGGTGGAGGAGTCGATCAGGGTGCTCGCTCCATCGGCGGACGGGGCGCGTATCCGGGGCAGGAGAGAACCGGTGTCCGCGGGTATCGCGGGTAGGCGTGGTCGCTGCGCGAGAGCCTGCAGAGCGAGAAGGCCGAGCCGCGGGTGTTGCGCACGACCTGCTGGTGGCTGCAGCTCTCACACAGGCCCGCCGGTGGACCCGTGTGCATCGGCGGAGTGCTCGGCTCGGGCATGTCCTCAGAGCTTAAGCGGCGGCGCGACCGGCGCGCGGGCGCCATTTGGCGCACGATCCTGCGATAATCGTTGACTGTGCAACTATGAGCACCTTCTACCGACTGCTCGGCTTCCTCAGGCCATACAAGCGCGGCCTGACCGCCTCGTGGGCGCTGGCCAGCCTCGCGATGGTCATGACCGTCCTGCTCCCGTACGTGACGGGCCTTGCGGTCGAAGCGATCAGGCGCGGCGCGACCCACGCCAACCTGCACCAGTTCACCGCGCGCGCCCACGACCGCCACACGCTGCTGGTGCTCGCGATCGTGATCGGGGTGGCGGTGCTCGTGCGGTGGGTGCTGACCTACATGCGGCGGATGATCGCCGGGCAGATCTCGCTCGGCATCGAGTACGACCTGCGCCAGCGCATGTACGCCCACCTGCAGCGCCTCGAGCTGAGCTTCTTCGACCGCCAGCAGACCGGTCAGCTGATGTCCCGCGCGACGGTCGACCTCCAGGCGGTGCGCTTCTTCCTCGGCTACGGCCTCGTCTTCATCCTGCAATCGGCGTTGACGCTCCTCCTGGCCGGGGCGGCGATGATCGCGATCAACCCCGGCCTCGGCCTGATCGCGATGGCGCCCGTGCCGTTTGTCGTCCTCATATCCCAGCGCTACGGGCGCAGTGCGCGGCCGGCCATCCAGGAGGTCCAACAGCGGATCGCCGAGCTGACGGCCGACGCCGAGGAGAACATCTCGGGCGTCCGCGTGGTCAAGTCCTTCGCGCGTGAGCCGCGCCAGCTCGAGCGCTTCCGCCACAGCGTCGCGCGCGTCTTCGACCAGTCGATGGTGGCCACGCGTCTGGAGGCCCGGTTCAACCCGGCGATCGGGTTCCTCCCCCAGTTCGGGCTCGCGGCGGTCCTGCTGATCGGCGGGCGAAGCGTCATCCACGCTCACCTCACGCTGGGGCAGTTCAGCCAGTTCTACCTGTACCTCAACATGCTGATCGGGCCGATGCGCTCGCTCGGGGTCACGCTCGGCCTGGCCCAGCGCGCGACCGCCTCGGGCGCCCGGATCTTCCAGGTGCTCGACCGTGAGCCGCGCATCACCGAGCTGCCCGGCGCACCCGAGCTGCCGCCCGGCAGCGGCCACGTCGAGCTGCGCGGCGTGACACTGCGCTACGACGGGGTCGACGACTTCGGCGCCGTCTACGCGGGCCGGCGCGAGGCGGGCACCTCGATGGCCTCAGACGCCGCCGGGAGGCGCACCGCAGGCAGCCGCGCGGTCCTGGAGGACATCGACCTCGACGTCGCGGCCGGCAGCACGGTCGCCCTGGTGGGGGCGACAGGCTCGGGCAAGACGAGCCTCGTGTCGCTCATCTCGAGGCTGTACGAGGTGAGCGCCGGAGAGGTGCTGCTCGACGGCGCCGACGTGCGCACGGTAAGCCTGGCATCGCTGCGCCAGGCGGTCGCGGTCGTCAGCGACGACCCCTTCCTGTTCTCGGCGACGGTCGCCGAGAACATCGCCTACGGGCGCCCATCGGCCGCCCGCGAGGAGGTCGAGCAGGCCGCTCGCCGCGCGCAGGCATATGACTTCGTGATGCGGCTCCCGCGGGGCTTCGACACGCGCGTCGGCGAGCGCGGCCTCTCGCTCTCCGGCGGCCAGCGCCAGCGCATCGCGATCGCCCGCGCCCTGCTGGCCGACCCGCGTGTCCTGATCCTCGACGACGCGACCTCCTCGGTCGACGCCTCGACCGAGCAGAGCATCAAGCTGGCGCTCGACGAGGCGATGGCCGGGCGCACGACGATTGTGATCGCCCACCGCCTCTCGACGATCTCACTGGCCGATGAGATCGTCGTGCTCGACCACGGGCGGATCGTCGCCCACGGCGACCACCACGAGCTTCTGGACGCATCCGAGCTCTACCGCGAGATCGTCGAAAAGGGGCTGCCAGACCAGGTCTTCCTGACGCGGGCGCCGCTCGAGCGCGAGGTCAGCGGACTGTGAGCACGCAGCTCGAGATCACGGCCGAGGTGCGCCGATGAGCCCCGCCGTCGGCAGGGGCCCGGGCGCCCAGTGGAGCGGCGAGCGCGCGAGCCGCGGCACGCGCGGGCGCAACCTTCGCGGCCTGCTCCAGCTCCTGGGCCCCTACCGGACGCGCGCCTTCGTGATGGTCGGCGCGCTGGTCCTCGGCACCGCCGCCTCGCTGGCGCCGCCGCTGCTGGCGCGTGCAGCGATCGACCAGGGCATCGACCGTCACGACACCGGCACGCTCGTGCTCGTCGTGGTCGTCTTCCTCATCTCGGCCGTGATCGTGTGGGGCATGACCTACGCGCAGACCTATCTCGTCGGTTGGGTCGGCCAGCGCGCGCTCGCCGACCTGCGGATCCGCATCTTCAAGCACCTCCAGACGCTGCCCGTCGGCTTCTATGAGAGCCGGCCGGCGGGGGTGCTGATCTCGCGCATGACCAACGACGTGGAGGCGCTCGACAGCCTCGTTACAGACTCGGTCGTCACGCTCTTCCAGGCCGGCCTGACGCTGCTCGGGACGATCGGCATCCTGCTCTATCTCGACGTCAGGCTTGCGCTGATCACGTTCTGCGTGCTGCCGCTGCTGCTCGCCGGCTCGCTGTGGTTCCGAATCGTCTCCGCGGGCGCCTTCCGCCGCACACGGGAGACGATCGGCGCGATAACCGCCTACCTCCAGGAGACCCTCTCGGGCATCCGCGTGGTGCGCAGCTTCGCCCAGGAGTCCCACCACGAGTCGAGCTTCACTGCGCTGAACAGCGACAACCGCGAGGCCAACATGACGACCGTGCGGCTGAACGCCGCCTACTTCCCGACGGTCGAAATGCTCTCCGGCGTGGCCGTCGCTGTGATCGTCTTCTACGGCGGCCTGCAGGCCATCAACGGCCACATCACGGTGGGCACGGTCGTGGCCTTCGTGGCGGCTCTGTCGAACCTGTTCGAACCGATCCAGCAGCTCTCCCAGCTCTATGCGACCTACCAGTCGGGCATGGCGGCCCTGGAGAAGATCTTCCAGCTGCTAGACGAGCGGCCCGACCTGGAGGATCGGGCGGGCGCGATCGAGCTCGGGCGCATCCGCGGCGCCGTCGAGTTGGAGGACGTCTCCTTCGCATATCGGCGCCGCCGGCCCAAGGCAGCCGCCAACGGCGACGCCCCGGCGGAGGAGACGGTGCTGGCACTCGACCACGTGAGTCTCGCGATCCCGCCCGGGCAGACGGTCGCGCTCGTGGGCGCCACGGGAGCCGGGAAGTCGACGATGGCCAAGCTCGTGGCGCGCTTCTATGACCCCACCTCGGGCGCCGTGCTCGTCGACGGGCACGACCTTCGCGAGGTCTCAAGCGCCTCGCTGCGCTCGCAGATGGGGATCGTGCCGCAGGAGGCGTTCCTGTTCTCGGGCACGATCCGCGACAACATCGCCTTCGGACGCCCCGACGCGGAGGACGACGAGGTGCGCGCGGCCGCTGCGGCGGTCGGCGCCGAGGAGTTCATCGCCGAGCTCGACCGCGGCTACGACACAGACGTGGGCGAGCGCGGCTCCCAGCTCTCGGCCGGCCAGCGCCAGCTGATCGCGTTCGCCCGGGCACTGATCGCCGACCCGCGCATCCTCGTCCTCGACGAGGCGACATCGAACGTCGACCTGCACACCGAGGGGCGCATCGAGCAGGGCCTGCGCCGGCTGCTCGCCGGCCGCACGTCGATCGTGATCGCCCACCGTCTCTCGACGATCCGCCAGGCCGGGCGGATCGTGGTGCTCGAGCGCGGCCAGATCGCCGAGCAGGGCACCCATGACGAGCTGATCGCGGCCGAAGGCCTCTACTACCGCCTCTACCGCGACTGGGCCTCCCAGGCGGCGGCCTGATCGACCCGGCGCGGGTGCTCAGGCACGCACTCCGATGACGTCCTCGAGCACCTCGACGTACTGGCCGAGATGGCGCGGGCCGAGGAACAGCTCGCGCACCCGCGTCTGGGCCGCGGCGCCCATGCGCTCCGCCCTGTAGGGGTCGGCCAGCAGCTCACTCACGCGCGCCCCGAACCCCGCCAGGTCGTTGGGCTCGACGAGGAAGCCGCTGTGGCCGTCGACGATCTGCTCGCCGATGCCCCCGACGTCGGACGCCACGACCGGGCGGCCCTTCCACATCGCCTCAGAGACCGTCAGGCCGAAGCCCTCGGCGAGGCTCTTCTGCGCGACCACGTCAGCGCGCCGCTGCAGCGCGTTGACGAGCGTCGCGTTCTCGTCTGCGTCCGCCATCGGCAGCAGCGCGAGATGCACCCGCCGGCGCACACGCCGGGGCATCGCCTCCCACATCGCCTGTACCTCCTCGAAGACCGTCTGCCCCTCGGGGTCGTCGGCGACGGCCGTCACGTCGGGCCCCGCCAGGATCAGGTGGGGATCGTCCTCGGCGTGTACGTACTCGGCAAACGCGGCGATCACGCCCTGGGGATCCTTGAGGCGATCCCAGCGCGAGACCTGGGCGAGCAGCGGGACGTCGAGACGCAGGTGCTGCTCCTCGATCAGCTCTGCCCGGGACTCGACGAAGCCGACGCTGCCGTCGAGACGCTCGAACACCGCGCGGGCCCTGTGGTGCTCGCCCGCGCCCAGGCCGCTCGCGCGCAGGACGGCCGTGACGCTCGCGAAGGACATCGACTGGTTCTTCGGCGAGAACGCGTCGATCGACGGCGGGATGATCGCCACCCGCTTGCGATCGAGCTCGTCCCACACGTAATAGGGGTGGCTGAATACGACCCCGTCAGCCTCCGCGACGTAGGGCATCAGGAAGCGCCATGCATCGCGCACGAGCTCGTTGGGCGGATCGACGCCGATGTGGCATCGCCAGATCACCGGGACGCCGCGCTCCTTCAGCAGCGGGATCATGCCCGCCGTCTGCGGGTCGTGGAGCAGGACGACGTCCTGCGGGCGCACCCGCTCGACCATCTCGCGCGCCCCGGCAGTGCAGATCCGCTCGTAGGCCGAGCCCTCGGCATCTGCCAAGGCGCCGCCGTCCCCGTCGTGGCCGTGCAGGTGATTGTGCAGGCGCTTGGTGATCTCGAAGAATTGCTGGTCGCCCGCGATCGTCACCCAGCGCGCGTCGATTCCGGCGCCGCAGGCATATCCGACGAGCGAGCGCAGCATCTCCGCGACACCCCCGCCGAAGGCCGTCGAGTTGACATTCCAGAATGTCCGCCCCTCGAGCAGCTCCCGGCCCCGGGCGAGCGTGTGCCCCCAGCGCTCGACCGCGTCGGGTGCGAGAACATCGCGCAGGCGCCCGGGGTCCAGTGCCGTGATGTCGACTTCGCCGAGGCCCATCGCGCGAGCATAGTCCGAGCGCAGCACCGGTGTGCGAGCGGACGTTCGAGGGGTGAAAACCACGTGGTGCGCCCCCTACGGACGGGCGCACGGCCCTCGATGCCCGTACGCCCGCCAACTCCGCCGCGTCGTCGCCCGATACCGACCATCTTTGCGCGCTCCCCCGACGGTCCCGGGATGTGCCGGGGCCGCCGCCCTCGGCGAGCACCCGCGACGCCACCGTCATCCCAGGACTGAACTCCTTCGCCGATGGTGCCGATGGGACCATGCACCTGAGATGACACGCACCGACCAAACCCGCAATAGGCCGCTGATCGAACAGCACCGCTCAGGCGGAGAGTACGTCCTGCACTCGGCCAGGATGGTCGGCGATGAGGATGACCACGCGGTATGGAGTCAGGGCTGCAGGGTGTGGCGCGCGGCGGCTGCGACCACGGTCATCGAGTGCCTTCCCGAGCAGCGGGCGGCATTCGCGGAGGCGGCTCAGCATCCGCGTGGGCTCAGCGGCTGGAAGCAGCAGTACGAAGCCGAAATCCGCGCTGTCACAGCCATTCTGGAACTGTTCGAGCAGGCAGCCTAGCCCGCACAGCGCCCCCGACCCCCTCTGCATGCGCGACCTACCCCTCGAGATCAGCCGCCCGGAGCGCCTCGACGTGGTCGAGATACGTGCGAATCCGCGCGACGGCGCCACCGCGTAGGTCATAGACGCCGCCCCACGGCGAGTCCATCGGCACGCCGCTGCTGGGACCGCGTGTCCTCAGCCGCCCCAGCCCCAGGACCCGCTCGCCCAGGTCGCGGTACTCCTGGGGCAGCGGGAGGAACTCCGCCCAGGTCTCATCGACCTCCCGCAGAAACGTCTCGATGCCCTCGCGTCCGCGGTAGGGGTCACCCTCGACACGGGCGGCGAACACGGGGAACCATTCGAGGTCGAGTGTCGTCAGCGCGGCCAGCGCGTCGACGTCCCTCCTGTGGACCGCATCCATCAGCCGCCTGACGATCTCGACGGTTTCCTGAGTCATCGCGGGGAGGATCCCCCTGGCGAGCGTGCCGCGGAGGAGCCCGAGGCGGTGTGGTCCGCGCCGACGGTCGCTCTCGGCTCCCAGAGCCGGCAGACCACTGGCCGGGTTCCCGCGGCGCCAAGGGCGTAAGCTCAATAGCTGAGAGGGATTGCTGCGCGAGTGAGGAGGACAGGCGGTGTCCGACAACAAGACCGACCGTCGAAGCGCCCACGACGTGCGCCAGGATGATGAGCGGATCACGCGTGCGGCCAAGCGCGCGGACTGGGCGCACAGTGCGCTCGAGGGTGCGGCGGATGACCTCGACGATGCACACGGCGAAGAAGGCAAGCCGCTGACGGATCTTGCAGACGTTGTTCAGGAGGAGGCGGTACGCGTCTCCAATCTCGCAGACGACATCGACAGTCACAGGCGGCCGCCCGACCGACCCGACGAGGAGAGCCACTAGACGACCACGTCGAGGGCCTGCAGCGCCCGACGCGAAGCCGCCGCCGCGTCCCTGGACGCGAAAAGCCCCGCACTCGCGGGGCCTTCGCATACTCCGGGACAGGGACTCGAACCCCAAATTCGTGCTCCAGAGGCACGCGTGTTGCCAATTACACCATCCCGGACCGAG
>DAIRTT010000054.1:0-14344 GCA_036803745.1 Solirubrobacteraceae bacterium
CCGAGTCGATCCTGAAGATCAGCGGCAAGACCGGCGAGGGCGTGGGGGAGGTGCTGGAGGAGCTGATCGCGCGCGTGCCCGCACCCACGGGCGATCCTGACGGGCCGCCGCGCGCGCTGATCTTCGACTCCGAGTTCGACCAGTACCGCGGCGTGATCGCCTACATCAGGGTGGTGGACGGAGTGTTCCGCAAGGGCGAGCCGATCCGGGCGATGGCCGCGGGCACGGAGGCGGACATCGACGACATCGGCTTCTTCAGCCCGCAGATGATGCCCACCGATCAGCTCGCCGCGGGCGAGGTCGGCTACCTGATCACGGGCCTGAAGGACGTCACCCTGCTGCGCGTGGGAGACACGCTGACCACCCGCGCCAAGGGGCCCGGGTCCGGTGGGCGCTCCACGGCCGGCGAAGCCACCGAGGCGCTGCCCGGCTACAGGGAGGTGAAGCCGATGGTCTTCTGCGGGCTGTTCCCGATCGACTCCGACGACTACCCCGACCTGCGCGACGCCCTCGAGAAGCTCGTCCTCAACGACGCCGCGCTGTCGTGGGAGCCCGAGACCTCCGACGCGCTCGGCTTCGGCTTCCGCTGCGGGTTCCTCGGACTGCTGCACATGGACATCGTGCGCGAGCGCCTGGAGCGCGAGTATGACCTCGAGCTGCTCGCGACGATGCCCTCGGTCGAGTTCGACGTGACGCTCACCAACGGCCAGGAGTTCGAGGTCCACAACCCATCCGACATGCCCGACCCCGGCACGATCGCCGAGATCCGCGAGCCGTTCATCAGGGCGTCGGTGATCGCGCCCAAAGAGTTCGTCGGGGCGATCATGGAGCTCTGCCAGGAGCGCCGGGGCGAGCACATCGGCATGCACTACCTCTCGCCCGAGCGCGTCCAGATGACCTACGACCTGCCGCTGGCCGAAATCGTGCTCGACTTCTTCGACCAGCTCAAGTCGCGCACCAAAGGCTATGCCTCCCTCGACTACGAGCTGAGCGGGATGAAGGAGTCCGACCTCGTCAAGCTCGATGTCCTGCTGGCGGGCGACACGGTCGACGCCCTCTCGATGGTCGTCCACCGCGACAAGGCGTATGAGATGGGCCGGACGCTGACCGAAAAGCTGCGCAAGCGCATCCCGCGTCAGCAGTACGACGTGCCGATCCAGGCTGCGATCGGCGCTCACGTGATCGCTCGCGAGACCGTCAAGGCGTTCCGCAAGGACGTGATCGCGGGTTGCTACGGCGGCGACATCACGCGCAAGAAAAAGCTGCTCGCCAAGCAGAAGGAGGGCAAGAAGCGGATGAAGCAGGTCGGCCGCGTGGAGGTGCCGCAGGAGGCCTTTCTGGCGGTGCTCGAGCTCGGCGAGGACTAGCTTGCGGCTGCTGTTCGTCTGCCTGGGCAATATCTGCCGCTCGCCGACCGCCGAGGGCGTCATGCGCTCGCTGATCGCCGACGCGGAGATGCAGGAGAGCATCGAGGTCGACTCGGCCGGCACGGGCGCCTGGCACGTCGGCAGCGCTCCCGACGCGCGCGCGTCTGCGGCGGCGCTCGACCGCGGCGTGCGCCTCGAGGGGAGCGCCCGGCAGGTCACGACCGCCGACTTCGAGGACTTCGACCTGCTGCTCGCGATGGACGCAGCCAACCGTCGCGAGCTGCTTCTGGCGGCCGGCGGCGTGGATGAGCGCGCCAAGGTGAGGATGCTGCGCGAGTTCGACCCGGCGAGTGCGGTGGCTTGCGACCTCGACGTGCCCGACCCCTACTACGGCGGTGACGGCGGCTTCGACGACGTCTACGACCTCGTCCGGGCCGCGTGCGCGGGCCTGCTCGAGGAGATCCGCGCCGGCCGGATCCGGTGAGCCTGCCGCCGGGCGCGAGGATGCTCGAGCGCGTCGTCGGCGGCGACATCAACGAGGCCTTCAGGGTTACGCTCGCGAACGGCGCAGACGCGTTCGTCAAGACTCGCGAGGATGTCGCGGAGGGCGAGTTCGCGGCCGAGGCGGCGGGCCTGAGGTGGCTGGCCGAGCCCGGGTCGGTTCGCACGCCCGCCGTGCTCGACATCGCACCCACTCACCTCGCGCTCGAGTGGGTGCCCGCAGGCGAGCTGAGCGAGGCGGCCGCCGAGGAGCTCGGGCGGGCGCTGGCGGTGACCCACGCAGCCGGCGCGCCCGCGTTCGGAGACCCCGGCTTCGCGCCCACCTGGGGGTTCGGCCGCCTGCGCATCTCAAACGAGCCGGCCGCGGACTGGCGCTCCTTCTACGCCGAGCGCCGGCTCGAGCCGCTCGCGCGGATCGCCGCCGAGCAGGGCTCGCTCTCCGCCCGAGGCCTCCGGGCCGTCGAGCGCACCTGTGCAGCGCTCGATCGACTGCTCGGTCCGCCCGAGCCGCCCGCGCGCCTGCACGGTGATCTGTGGTCGGGGAACGTGTTGGCCGGCGCCGACGGTCACGCCTGGCTGATCGACCCGGCCGTCTACGGAGGACATCGCGAGATCGACCTGGCGATGCTCCGCCTGTTCGGTGTGCCCTGTGCGCGGATCCTCTCGGCATATGAGGAGGCGGCTCCGCTCGCCGACGGGTGGCGCGAGCGGGTCGAGTTGCACCAGCTCCTGCCGCTGCTCGTTCATGCCGTCCTGTTCGGCGGCTTCTACGGGAGCTCGGTCGAGCGCATCGCCGTCCGCTACGGCGGCTGACGCCCGTCCCGCCCGGGAGCGGCGGTCGGATAGGGGTACATGCGTCCCGAGACAGTCGCGTCGCGCAGGCGCCTCTACATGCTCGCCCGGGTGGCCGTCGCCCGCCACTATCGGCGCCCGCTGACGCTCGAGGCACTCGCGGCGGCGCTGTCGAGCTCGCCACGGCAGCTTCAGCGAGCCTATGGCGAGTGCGGTGACACGACGTTCCGGGAGGACCTGACCGCCCGCCGGATGACGGTGGCCGCCGCGCTCCTGGCAGAACAGCCGTCGATCGCGGTCGCGGACGTGGGGCGCCTCGTCGGCTACCGCGAGCCGAGCCATTTCGCGCGGGCCTTCCGGCGCCGCTACGGCCTCGCGCCGGGCGGCTTCCGCGAGGCTGCCCGCGCTCGGCGTGAGCTGGCGCGCGCCGCCCGTGCTTAGGGTGCGGTGGTCGCCGGCGAGTGCCACTCGGCTGGGACCGGGACGCGGTCGGCCTCGCCGGCGGGGAGTCGCTCGGCGCCCGGGAGGCGCAGGCGCATGAGTGTCCCGCGGCCGTCGGCGGCGGCCTCGGCGACGATGCTGCCGCCCTGCTGCCCTGCGACCTGGCGGACGATCGCCAGACCGAGGCCCGAGCCGGGTCGCCCGCGCGCCTCGGCTCCGCGGTAGAAGCGGTCGAAGATGTGTGGCAGGTCCTCTGCCGAGATGCCGGGCCCGTGGTCGCGGACGGTCAGCTCCTGGCCCTGCAGGCGCACCTCGACCGGCTCGCCCGGAGGGCTGTACTTGACGGCGTTGTCGAGCAGGTTACCGACAGCCCGCTCCAGGCGCGAGGGTACGCCGACCAGCAGCGTCGGCTCGAGGTCTGCGACCAGCGGCGTCTCAGCGGCCCGGCGGCGGGTGCGGTCGAGCACCTCCCCGACGAGCAGGTCGAGCCGGACCTCCTCGGTGTCGAGATGCGGCTCCTCGCCCCGGGCGAGGTCGATCAGGTCGTTGATCAGCAACGTCAGCTCCTCGATCTGCTCGACCACGTCGTCGAGCAGCCGCCGGTGATCCTCGGCCCCCATGATCGGCCCCTGGTGCTGGAGGATCTCGATGTTCGTCCGCAGGCTGGTCACGGGCGTACGGAGCTCATGGGAGGCGTCTGCGACGAGCTGGCGCTGAGCGTGGACGGAGGCATCGAGCGCGCTCACCGAACGCTCGAGCGCGTCGAGCATCGCGTTGAAGCTGCTCGCCAGACGCCCTATCTCATCGTCGCCCGCCGGCTCGATGCGACGGCTCAGATCGCGCGTCACAGCGACGTGCTCGGTCGTGTCGGTGAGCCGGCGCAGCGGCTGTACGGCCGCACCCGCCACGAGGCGGCCGAGCAGGGCCGCCAGGGCGATGCCGCCGAGGCTGATCAGCACGAGGATGAGGCGCAGGCGCGAGAGCAGGCTGTCGACTTCGGTGAGCGGGAGCGCGATCTGGACGGCTCGGCCGCTGCCGAAGGACTCCGACAGGACGCGGAGGTGCGTTTCGCCCACGAGCGAGTCACGCAGCTCGGCCGCGCCGGGTGCGGCCGCCAGGCGTCGAGTGCCGGCGTCGACCGACAGCGAGATCCGCGGCGAGGAGCGCAGCAGGATCCGCCCGCGCGAGTCGACCACCTGCTGATAGCCACGGACCTCGTCGGGGTTCGGCGGCAGGCGCCCGAACAGGTTGCCCGAGGAGCTCGAAGTGCGGCCGTTGCGCCCTTTGGTGCTCTGCGTCGGCTTGGTGGTCGCCGTGGTCGAGGCGCCGGCTGCCGTGGCCGTGCTCGTCGTGGCGGAGGAGGCCCGGGCGCTGCGGTCGAGGAAGCGGACCAGGCGGCCCGTCTCCTGGCCCCGGTCGCGGAGCTGCTTGTCGACCTGGCGGTGGAGCTGGTTGGACGTCAGGACATAGGTCAGCAGTGAGGCGAGCATGACCGCGATGGCGACGGCCGCCGCGGAGACGATCGTGATGCGTCTGCGGAAGCTCACGAGGGCGTGCGCAGGACGTAGCCGACGCCGCGGACCGTGTGCAGCAGTCGAGGCTCGGAGCCCGTCTCGGTCTTGCGGCGCAGGTAGCCCATGTAGACGCCGAGCGAGTTGGAGCTCGAGCCGAAGTCATACCCCCACACCCGCTCGAAGATGACCGAGCGCGAGAGCACCTGGCGGGGATGGCGCATGAACATCTCCAGGAGCAGGAACTCGGTGCGGGTGAGATGCAGCATCCGCTCGCCGCGCCATGCCTCGTGGCCGACGAGATCCAGGCGCAGGTCCTCGAATGTGAGCGCCTTCTCGCTCTGCTCCTCATCGCCCGCGCGACGCAGCAGCGCGCGCACCCGGGCGAGCAGCTCGCGCAGGGCGAAAGGCTTGACGAGGTAGTCGTCGGCGCCAGCGTCGAGACCGGCGACGCGGTCGTCGACCTCTCCGCGCGCGGTCAGCATCAGCACGGGCGTCGTGTCGCCTCCGTCGCGCAGGCGCCGGCACACCTCAAGACCATCCATCCGCGGCATCGCGATGTCAAGGATGACCGCCTCATACGCCGAGGCGCCGAGGCGCTCGAGCGCCTCGTAGCCGTCGCCGGCCTGGGCCACGTCGTAGTCTTCGAGCAGGAGCGCGCGGGAGAGCGCGCTCTGCACTGCGGGCTCGTCGTCGACGACCAATATGCGGGCTTGCTCGGCCATGGTGGCGGCGCGCTATCCGCTCTCGGCCGGGCCGGGCGTCCTGGCCGCGGGCGGGGACACGCAGCATTCAGGCTAGCGTGATGGCTGTTGCGGGTAGGTCGATCAGGGGCGCCGCACGGCACCCGACGAGCGAGCAGGAGCAGACATCACCTCCGACAGCCACGCCGAAGACGAAGACACCGCCGGAGTGCTCGCCGCGCAGTCGCGGACGCTGCGCAACAGCATCATCAGCCTGGCGGTCTTCTTTGGGCTCGTAGCCGCCCTGCTGCTGGGCGTCCCGGGGCTGAAGTCGGCGGGCGATCACATCTCCGACGCCAAGCCGGCGTGGGTCGCCGCCGCAGTCCTCATGGAGCTCCTCTCGTGCGTCGGCTACGTGGTGCTGTTCGATCTCGTCTTCGGCCGGCTCGGGCGCAGCATCAGCTCCCGCCTGTCGCTGTCGGAGCTGGCGGTCAACTCGGTCGTGTCGGTCAGTGGGCTGGCGGGCATCGCGCTGGGTGCGTGGGTGCTGCGCAGCAAAGGCTTCTCGGTCGAGCGCATAGCCAAGCGCTCGGTCCTCATCTTCGTTCTCACGAGCGCCGTCAACGTCGGCGCCGTCATCCTGATCGGGGTCCCGATGTGGCTCGGCCTCATGCCGGGGTCGCGCAACCCCCTGCTGACGCTGCTGCCGGCCGCCGCGGCCCTGGTGACGATCATCGCGACGATCGGGCTGGCGGCATGGGCGCGACGGGCGGCCGACGGGCGCAGCTCAAAGCACAGCCGCATGACGGTCGCGCTCACAGCGATCGGCGGCGGCGTAGAGGACGCATTGGGGCTGATCAGGGCACGCGACTGGCGTCTGCTCGGAGCAGTCGGCTACTGGCTGTTCGACAACCTCGTGCTCTACGCGTGCCTCGCGGCGTTCGGCCATGCGCCCTCGTTCTGGGTCGTCGCGATGGCCTACCTGGTCGGCATGCTCGCCAACTCGGTGCCCGTGCCGGGCGGCTTCATCGCGGTCGAAGGGGGCCTGGTCGGCATGCTGCTCCTGTTCGGCGCCCGACCGGGCTCGATCGTGATCGCCGCGGTCGTGATCTACCGCGCGGTGTCGCTGTGGATTCCCGCCGTGATCGGCTCGCTGGCATTCGTCAGCCTGAGGCGCGAGATCGGCAAGCCGGTCGCGCCGGCGGTTTCGGGCTGAGCGTCACCCGTGCGCCCGCCTCATCCGGAGAGCTCCTCGGCGTAGGCGAGCGCGGCGGATGCGCGCTGGCAGGCATGGTTGGGCAGCGCGTTCATGACGCGCTGGACGGTTCGGTCGACGGGACCTGAGAGTTCGGGGCAGTAGATCGGAGCGGGCAGAGGACCGGTGCCCGAACCGGGGGCGTTGACGGGCAGGAGCTCCTCGGCCGCGTGCAGGGCGCGCGCGAACGTGTTGGAGAACACGTCGATCGCGACCCTGCCGGTGTAGACCTCGATCGAGCGGCCTTCGTCGTAGACGGTCGCGGGCACGCCGCGGACGACGATGTTGCGCTGGGGCCCGAGCGTCGCGTTGGAGTGCAGCCGGTAGATCACGGTCGTGACCTGCAACGGCAGCAGGCAGCTGCCGCCGCCGAAGACGCCTTTGCTCTGGACGCAGTCGCCGTAGTAGACGCTGTCGCCGACCCTGTCGATGTAGCCGCGCAGGCCGTCCACCGCAGCCAGGGGGTGGCCTTCGAAGCTGTGCCCGGCCCAGTAGACGCGGAAGTAGGGGAACGTCTGCGCTTCGGTGAGTTCGCCTGCCGCGATCGGTCCCGGGTGCCCGGTTCCGCAGCCTGCGCCCGCCAGAACTGCCGCGGCGGCGGCGAGCGCGAGCGCGGTCCTGAGGAGCGCCCGGCGGGCGGGCGTGGCGGTGACGGTGCTGATCGGCGTCATTATCTTGGCGTGCCTATCAGAAGCACAGCTACTTCCGGGGCTCTCGACTGTTCAGAAGGGTACGGGTCCGTCAGCGAGCTGGCGGACGTGCCGGGGTCCGGTGGGGTAGCACACCGGACCCCGGTTGATCTTCCCACCGCCGACGGGCGCCGGGCGCAGGTGCTCGCGGGCGCCCTCACGGTGTGCCTGATCGCGGTCTGGGCGATCGCATATCCGAAGACGCCGGACCTGGCGGCGGCCGTCTACCGCGTGGAGCTCTTCCGCCAGATCGGGATGGCGGTGTGGGACGAGCACTGGTACGCGGGCCATCATCTCCCGGGCTACAGCCTCCTGCTCGGACCTCTCGGGACGCTCGTCGGTCTGCGTGCCCTGGGCATGATCGCGGTGGCGGCCTCGACGATCCTGTTCGAGCGTCTGGCCCGATCCTTCTACGGTGCGCCAGCCGGCTGGGGGGCTGCGTTCTTCGCGGTGGCGGCCGTCGGGGATGTCTGGGCGGGGCGGATGGCCTTCGCCCTCGGCGTTCCCTTCGCGCTCGCTGCGGCGCTCGCGCTGCGCCGTGGGCATCCACTTGCGAGCGCTCTGCTGGCGGGGCTGTGCGCGGCGGCGAGCCCGGTCGCGGGCGCACTGCTGGGGCTCGCCGGTTTGACGGCGGCGCTCGCCTCGGGCACGCGCCGCCCGCTGCTCGTCCTCGCCGTGCCCGCGGCAGTCATCGTCCTCGCACTGGCGGCCCTGTTCCCGGAAGGCGGACGCGAGCCCTATCCGATCCTCTCGTTCGCGGCGACCGCGCTGGTGACGCTCGCGTTCCTGGCCGCGCTGCCGAGGTCCGAGCGTGGGCTTCGAATCGGCGCCGTGCTGTACCTGCTGGTGTGCGTCGGGTGCCTGCTGATCGACTCGCCGTTTGGCAGCAACATCGAGCGCTACGGCGTGCTGCTGGCGGGCCCGCTGCTGCTCAGCTCCGTCCTGGCGGATCGCGCGGCGGGCGCATCGACGGGAGCTCGGCGGTCCTCGCCGCGTGCGGCGCTCGCGCTGGCGCTGGGCGCCGCTGTGGTGTGGGTCCTCTGGGGCCCCGTGCGCGAGACGGTCGCTGTGGCTGGAAGCCCGGCGACGAGCGCTGCCTACTACGCGCCGGTCGAGCGCTTCGTCGCGACTGCACCGGGTGGTCCGCTGCGGATCGAGGTGCCGCTGACGCGCACTCACTGGGAGGCCGCGCTGCTGGCGCCGAGCGTGTCACTTGCGCGGGGATGGGAGAAGCAGATGGACACCCGCTATGACAGCGTGCTGTTGAGGCCTGGGCTGACGGGAGCCGCGTATGCACGCTGGTTGCGCGAGCAGGCGGTCTCCTATGTGGCGCTCCCCGATGTCGCCCTCGACCCATCGAGCGCCCAGGAGGGGCGGCTGATCCGGAGCGGGCCGGCGTTCCTGCGCGAAGTCTCACGAAGCGAGCACTGGCGCATCTTCGAGGTCCTCGGCGCGACGCCGCTCGTCTCGGGCGCGGCACGACTGCAGAGCCTCGGGCATGACTCGTTCTCTCTCCGCGCCGCTGCGCCGGGGACCGATCTGGTGCGCGTGCGCTACACCCGCTACTGGGCGGTGATCGCCGGGCACGGCTGTGTCAGCCGAGCACCGGGCGGATGGACATCGGTACGCGTGAGCGCACCCGGGACGGTAGTGCTCGAAGCCCGGTTCTCACTCGGGCGGGCGATCGGCTCAGGCGCGAGAACGTGCGCCTGAGGCTCGGTCTCGATCGCGGCGGCGTCTCGGTCGCTGCGGTCCTCGCGTGCACGATGCTCGCTGGTTCTTGCGGTGGCGGCGGGTCGTCGGGGAAGCCCGGAGCGGCGACTTCTGCGCGGAGCGGGGGAGCGTCCGGGGCGGCGGGCTCCTCGCAATACCGTTGGCTGGTCCCCACCGCGGGAGCGCCGCCGTCGGTCTCGCAGGAGAATCGCGCGCGGGGGACGCGGGCGTGGCGGCTGCCGGACCTGTGGAGCTGATCGGCGGAGCGGCCCACGGTGCGATCGCCGCTACGTCTCTGAGCAGGCTGTCGCGGCGGGCGAAACGGAGAGCGTCTACGTGAGCGCCCTGCGCGCCCGGTCGGTGCGCCTGCGTGTGTACCGGATCGGCTGGTACGGAGGGGAAGGGGGCAGGCTCGTGCTGGCGAGCGGGGCGCTGCCCGCCTACCACCAGACGGCGTGCGCCCGGTCGAGTGAGACGGGCGCGAGCGAATGCGACTGGCGCGCGTCGCTGCGCTTCACGATCCCCTCGGCGCTCGTCAGCGGGGTGTACGTGGTCAAGCTGCGGGCCTCGACGGGAGCCGAGAGCGATTGCATGTTCGTCGTGCGCCCGAGTGGACCGGTGCGGCTGCTCGTGCAGATCCCGACGGCGACCTATGAGGCCTACAACGCGTGGGGCGGCTACAGCCTCTACCCCGGCAGCGGCCCGCGGGTGGGCGCGACCGGCACGAGCCAGGGTGTGGAGGTCTCCTATGACCGCCCCTATGACAGCCAGACCGGGGCGGGGCAGTTCTTCGCGCGCGAGGTCTCGATCATCTATTTCCTCGAGCGCTACGGCTACCCGGTCGGCTACACGACGAGTGAGTCGCTCGACCGGAGCGCCGCCCAGGCTCGGGGCGCGAGTGCCCTGATCGACGTGGGGCACTCCGAGTACTGGTCGACGGCCGAGGCGCACGCGTTCACGGCGGCCCGCGACCGCGGCACGAGCCTGCTGTTCCTGAGCTCGGACACGATGGCCTGGCGGGTGCGCTTCGCCCCGGCGGGCGGACGTTCGAGCGAGGCGGGGGCGCCCGGCCATCGGATCGTCGCCTACAAGGAGTTCGCTTCACGCGACCCCGACACGGGCGAACCGTCGGGCGTCTTTCCGGGCGGCGGCGCGGGGATCGTGGGCAGCGCGTATGACGGCTGCATCACTCCGCGCCTCGCCGTCCCCGGCCCGCCGGTGTACCGCTACTACGACTGGGCGCCAGCACCGAGCCTGCGACCGGCATGGCTGTTCGCTGGCACAGGGTTGACGGCGGCGAGCCGGATCACGGGGATCGTCGGCTACGAGCTCGACGAGCGCACCGCGGCCAGTCCGCCGTCGACCCGCCTCGTCGGGTCGGGCACGGGCGCGACGTGCATGCCCCAGAGCGAGCCGGCGCCGGCGAACGGCACGGCCGCCGAGACGACGCTCTACACGGCGCCGTCGGGCGCGCTCGTGTTCGCGACCGGCACGCTCGGTTGGCTATATGGCCTCTCGCCGGTAGCGCAGGCCTCGCCGGACGTGCCACTGGCGCCCGACCCGCGCCTGGTGGCGATGACGCGCAACCTGCTCGCGCGGGTGCTGTCCGGCTAACGGGGAGCGAGGCCGTAGAGGGCGGTGTAACCGGTCAGGTAGATGTTCTTGCCGTCGCTGATGACGGGGTCGAACGCGCCGGTGTCCATCTGGAACAGGACTCGCCCGGTCGAGATGCCGAGGCCGTAGGTGCGGTGTTCGCCGAGGTCGGCGAAGTAGACGGTCCGCCCGACGATCGTGGCCGAGCCGGAGATCCGCCCGTGGGCGTTGAACCGCCAGCTGACGTGGCCGGTACGGGCATCGATGGCGTAGAACGTGCCGTCGTAGGAGCCGAGGTAGACGGTCGGGCCGAGCCCCGGCGCGTTGGTGACGGCCGGCGAGGCATAGACGTAGGCGCCGGTCTGGGTCGCCCAGTCGAGCTTGCCCGTGACGGCGTCGTAGGCATAGACGCGCCCGTCGGTGTTGCCGAGGAAGACGCGGCCGTAGATGACGGCGGCGGTCGAGTAGAACGTCCCGCTGCCGAGCAGGGCGCCTTCGGAGCCGCTGCGCCAGACGCGTCTGCCGCTGGACTCGGAGACCGCCTGCAGGTGTCCCGAGTAGTCGCCGAAATAGAGCAGGCCGGCCGAGAGCGTCGGGCTGGCCTTGACGGCGCCGCTGGCATGGTAGATCCAGATGACCTTGCCGGTGCGGGCGTCGAGCGCGTAGACGATGCCGCTCTGAGAGCCGAAGAACAGACGGTTGTGGTCGAGCAGGGGAGAGGACTCGGTGGGCGAGGGCAGCGCGCGAAACCAGCGGATCGCGCCGGTCTTGGCGTTGAGCGCGACGACGCGCCCGGGGCTGTGCGGGTGGCCCGTCGAGAGGACGGTCGCGTAGACGGTGCTCGCGTTGACGGCCGGGGTGGAGGCCGACAGGCGCCCCAGCGAGCGCGTCCAGTACGTGTGCCCGGTGCGCCTGGAGATCGCGCTGATGACGCCGTTGTCGGCGAGCTGGAAGATGCGCTCGTTGTAGATGACGGGCGGGAACTCGAGCAGGGCGTGATCGTTGTGGACCCACAGGCGGCGGAACGGCGGGTGCACCCGAGCGGGGGCCGGGAAGAAGCGGGTGTGGTTGCGGCTGTAGCCGTACAGCGGCCAGGCGAAGCGTTCGGGACCCGTCTTGGGCAGGGTGGGGGTCGGCTGGGGCACGAAGCGCGCGTGCGGGTGGTAGATGTTGCCGGTCCTGTTGCGCTCGTAGAGGTAGCCGCCGACGGCGGCCGCGGCGATCAGGACGACCAGCGCGGCGAGCACGATGCGGACACGCCGAGAGCGGGGGAGCAGCCGCGGGCGACGCGGGCTCATGAGCCTGTCCGGGACGCCGTCAAGCGGCGATCTTGCGGGACTGCGCGCTCGTCGAGGCGGCCGCGACCGTCGCGTCCTGCGGATCGGTGGCGGGCATCGGAGCTCGGCCTGATGTCCTGCCCGAGAGCCTGCGCACGTGGGCGGGACGTTTGGCCGTCATGGCCAGCAGACGGGCGACGCTCAGCGCCAGGAGCCAGGCGCACGCAACCGCCAGTGGAGGCAGCGTCAGCCCGGCCACGAGCGCGACAGCGTCGAGGTTGCCGTTCAGCGACCAGTTCCACAGCAGATAGTCGCCGAAGGTGAGACCCGAAACGAAGACCAATGGCCTTAGGGGCACGGGCGAACCCTAAACCCGTACGGGGACGGACCGTCGCCTGGGTGGGGCCGCTCCCGTGCGGGGGCCTATGATCGCGGGCCATGAACGGCCGCGGCGGCGCTTCAGAGATCTTCGCTCCCGGCATCCTCGACGGCCAGGTGGCGCTCGTAACCGGCGGCGGCACGGGCCTCGGCCGTGCGACGGCGCTCGAGCTGGCGCGCTGCGGCGCGAGCGTCACGATCGCCGGCCGCCGCGCCGAGGTCCTCGAGGAGGCTGCCGAGGAGATCGGTGGCGAAGCCGGGCGGCACGTACGGGCGCTCGTGGGCGACATCCGCGAAGCAGGCGACGCCGACCGGCTGCTGCGGACGGTCCTGGAGGAGAACGGGAAGCTGGATCTGCTGGTCAACAACGCTGGCGGCCAGTTCTTCAGCCCGGCCGAGCTGATCGCGGCCAAGGGCTGGCGGGCCGTATGGCGACTGAATGTAGAAGGGATGCTCAACATGGCCGAGGCGGCCTACGAGCTGGCGCTCTCGCCGGGCGGCGGCGGGACGATCGTCAACGTGACCCTCTCACCCCACCACGGGATGCCCGGCATGGCCCATTCGGGCGCCGCCCGCGCGACCGTCGAGGCTCTCACACGCGAGCTGGCTGAGCGCTGGGCGGGGTCGGGCGTGAGCGTGATGGCCGTCGCGGCCGGGACGTTTGACACCGAGGTGATGGTCAAGTACCCGCCGAGCGTGCGCCACGGCATGGCCCGCTCGGTGCCCCTCCAGCGGATGGGGACCGTCTCCGAGCACGCCTGGCTCGTCGCCCTGCTCGCCTCGCCCCTCGGTCGCGGCTTCAGCGGCACGACCGTCACGCTCGACGGTGCTCGCGACAACTGGGCGGGGCCATGGCCGCCCGTCGGCCTGGCCGACGACACGGGCGAGGTTCCCGTCGAGGAGCGGAAATAGCGCGGGCGCAGGCCGTTCGAGGGCAGGTGCGGCGGGGCGCCACACGCCGGTAACATGGAGCCCACTGGGCGTGCGGGCGAAGTGTTGTGGCTGCACAGAAGCCTTCCAAGCTTCTAGGGCGGGTTCGATTCCCGTCGCCCGCTTGTTTTTGCCACGGGGAGTGGCGCAGTCTGGTAGCGCACCCGGCTGGGGGCCGGGCGGTCGCAGGTTCAAATCCTGTCTCCCCGATTTTAGGAAATGCCTGCTAATAGGCATCTTTTGGCGCGTGCCGGGTGCCGTTGAAACGCGCGACGGGGTCCAAACGGGGTCCAATTGCCCGTCAAAACGCGATAGGCGATCTCGTCAGACGCCCTCAGTTGCGCTGAGGTGCCCTGACTTGTGGAGGTAGTCCCGTGGGCTCCGCGCGGAGGCGAGCTCTGCCGATCTCTGCCCCAGCGGTCGATCGGGCTGGGCGCTGTGAGCGTCGTGCGCTTGGCGCAGCGATCCTGCTGCGCAGCGGCACATCCGCGCAGCCCGCCGATCACCCCGAGCGGCTATCGTCGCGTGTCGCGGCGGCTCGATGACGCCGAGGCACGGCGCGAAGGGCGGAACGGATTTGGTCGCTAGCGCCGGCAGCGCATCGGAGCGAGCCCGAGCGCGCGGCGGGCTTCGGCGAGAAGCTCGCGCTCGATGGCCGCCGCGTTCTCGCGACGCTTGCGATCAGGCTCCCGGAACAGGCGCATCGCCAACTCGATCTGAGCCTCGGTCAGCGGCTCGCGCTTCAATGGCTCGTTGGGCTGAGGGCGGGGCAAACAGAGCGCCCTGGGTCGGTGGTAGCTCACGGCAAGTAACTGACCGCAGCGCCGTGTGACCGGCCACGAGATCCGTCGATGCTCGCTCACGCCTGTCTGCGCAGGCCGCCGCGACCTCGCGAAAGGTCGCGGCGTGTCCGCCCTCTACCAGGGACTGCCCGTTGGTTTGCGCCGCTCGGTTCCGTGCGTTTTGCTCGTCTGGCGAGACGAGTCACGCTTGTCGCCGCGGGTAGCGGGCCGACGGGGAGCCCAGCCGCTGCCCCTGCTGTTCGCCCCTGAGCGCCACCACAGCCCCGCGGCTGCCTACCGCCCCTCCGGCGGCACGTTGGGGATGCCCCACCCCCTGGTGGGATCAAGCTGCCTGGGGAGCGCCTCGAGGAATATTCGGCGGGCCAGCGGGGAGCTGAAGCAGTGGTGGCGCGCGGCGTAGTGCCATTGCCC
>DAIRTT010000055.1:0-14247 GCA_036803745.1 Solirubrobacteraceae bacterium
AGGGCTATCTGATCAAGGAGTACTTCGCCAACTACTACCTGCACACGTGCGACGTGACCTTCGACCTCGCGGGCGGCGACATGGAGGTTCACCGTTCTGAGACCGAGCCGTGGCGCGTCACCCTCCTCGACACCGGCGAGAACACGATGACCGGCGGGCGCCTGCGGCGGGTCCTCCCGTATCTCGGCGATGAGGACTTCTGCTTCACCTACGGAGACGGCCTCAGCGACGTCGACATCACGGCCCTGATCGCCTTCCACCGCACCCAGGAAGCCGACGCGACCGTCACCGCCGTCCAGCCCCCCGGGAGATTCGGTGCGCTCGACATCGCGGGCGAGCGGGTGATCGAGTTCGAGGAGAAGCCGCGCGGTGACGGCGGCTGGACCAACGGGGGGTTCTTCGTGCTCTCGCCGAGCGTCGCGAGGCATCTGCAGGGAGATGAGACCGTGTGGGAGCAGGAGCCGATGCGGGCGCTCGCCGCCGAGGGCCGGCTCGCCTCCTACCGCCACGACGGCTTCTGGCAGGCGATGGACACGCTGCGCGATCGCAACCACCTCGAGCAGCTGTGGAGCGCCGGGAAGGCGCCGTGGCGGACGTGGGCGTGAGCTCACCCCACAGCCACACCGCTGCGCCTCCCACGAGCGTCGATCCGGGCTTCTGGCGAGGAAAGCGTGTGCTGCTGACCGGGCACACCGGCTTCAAGGGCGCGTGGCTGGCGCTGTGGCTCGAGGCGATGGGCGCGCAGGTCAGCGGCTTCGCCGACGGCGTGCCGAGCGAGCCGTCGCTGTACCAGCTCGCCGGCGTCGAGGCGGGCCTTCAGGACATCCTCGGCGACATTCGCGACCCCGACGCGCTCGCGGCCGCTCTCCTCGCCTCGCGTCCGGAGGTCATCATCCACATGGCTGCCCAGTCGCTCGTCCGCCGCTCGTTCGCCGAACCGCGCGAGACCTACGAGGTCAACCTGATGGGCACCGTCAACGTCCTCGACGCCGTTCGGCGCGACCCTGGCGATGTCCGGGCGATCGTCAACGTGACCTCCGACAAGTGCTACGAGAACAGGGAGTGGGAGTGGGGGTATCGCGAGGATGAGCCGATGGGCGGGCACGACCCCTACTCGAGCTCCAAGGGCTGCGCCGAGCTCGTCACAGACGCGTATCGCCGCTCGTTCTTCTCGACGCCCGACGGGCCCAGGCTCGCCTCGGCGCGGGCGGGCAACGTGATCGGCGGCGGCGACTGGGGCGAGGACCGTCTCGTACCCGACATCATGCGCGCGGCGCTCGCCGGCGAGGAGGTACGGGTGCGCAACCCAAACTCCCTGCGCCCGTGGCAGCACGTGCTCAACCCGCTCAGCGGATACCTGCTACTCGCACAGGCACTGTGGCAGGAGCCCGAGTACGCCTCGGGGTGGAACTTCGGCCCCACCGAGGAGGACGCGCGGCCTGTCGGCTGGATCGTCGAACGCCTCCAGCAGATGTGGCCGGGCGAACTTCGCTGGGCCCTCGACGACGGTCCCCATCCACACGAGGCGCGCTACCTCAAGCTCGACTCCTCGCGAGCTCGCCTGCGGCTCGGCTGGCGACCGCTCGTCGGCCTCGAGGAGACGCTCGCCAGCATCGTCGACTGGTACAGCCGGCTGCACGAGGGCGCCGACATGCGAGCCATCACGCTCGGGCAGATCGAGTCCTTTCAATACCCTGCCTCGCCATGAGCCAGACCACCTGCCGATTCTGTGGCGCCGCCGTCGAGGCCGTCTTCGCCGATCTCGGCATGTCGCCGCTCGCCAATTCCTACCTGCCGCCCGAGGCCGTCAACAGCATGGAGCCGTTCTACCCCTTGCGGGCGCTCGTCTGCGGCGAGTGCTTCCTCGTGCAGCTCGAGGAGTTCCAGACGCCCGAGCGGATCTTCTCCGACTACGCCTACTTCTCGTCCTACTCCTCGAGCTGGCTCGACCACAGCCGCCGCTATTCCGAGCAGATGGTCGCCCGGCTCGGACTCGACGAATCGAGCCACGTGGTCGAGATCGCCTCCAACGACGGCTACCTGCTCCAGTTCTTCCACGAGCGTCAGATCCCCGTCCTCGGCATCGAGCCGGCCGCCAACGTCGCCAAGGTCGCGCTCCAGAAGGGGATTCCCACGCTCGTCGAGTTCTTCGGCCGGGAGACCGCCAGCTCGCTCGCCGGCGAGTCCTCCGCCGATCTGCTGCTCGGCAACAACGTTCTCGCGCACGTCCCCGACCTCAACGACTTCGTCGCCGGCATGAAGATCCTGCTCGCCGACGACGGCGTCATCACGATGGAGTTCCCGCACCTGATACGCCTGATCGAGGGCAACCAGTGGGACACGATCTACCACGAGCACTTCTCCTACTTCTCCTTCCTGACGGTCAGCCGGATCTTCGAAGCGCACGGTCTGCGGCTGTTCGACGTCGAGGAGCTGGCCACCCACGGCGGCTCGCTGCGCATCTACGGCGCCCACGCGGAGGACCGCTCCAAGCCCGAAACCGACGCCGCCCGTGAGCTGCGCGACCGCGAGCGGACGGGCGGGTTCGAGGATCTCGACACCTACCTCGGCTACGGGCGGCGGGTCGAGCGCGACAAGCGACAGATCCTCGGCTTCCTGATCGACCTCAAGGAACAGGGCCTGAGCGTCGTTGGCTACGGCGCGCCGGCCAAGGGCAACACGCTGCTCAACTACTGCGGCGTGGGGCGCGACTTCCTCGACTACACGTGCGACCTGAACCCGCACAAGCAGGGCCACTTCCTGCCCGGGAGCCACATCCCGATCCGCTCGCCCGAGGCGATTCGCGAGGAGCAGCCGGACGTCGTGCTGATCCTGCCGTGGAACCTCAAGGACGAGATCGTCGAGCAGCTCGCCTTCATCCGCGAGTGGGGCGGGCGCTTCGCGGCCAGGACGCCGGAGCTGACGCTCATCCCGTGAGCTGATGCGGTTCACCGAGACGGCGCTCGCCGGGGTCTGGGTCCTCGAGCTCGATCGGCTCCAGGACGAGCGCGGCTTCTTCGCGCGCAGCTTCGATGCGGAGGAGTTCGCCGCGCGCGGCATGAACCCGGCGGTGGTTCAGTGCAACATCTCCTTCAACGCCCGCCGCGGCACCCTGCGGGGGATGCACTACCAGGCCGACCCCCACGGCGAGTCGAAGCTCGTCCGCTGTGTGCGCGGGGCTGTCTTCGACGTCGCGCTCGACCTCCGCGATGGCTCGCCCACGCACGTGGCGTGGCACGGCGTGGAGCTGAGCGAGGACAACGGGCGCGCCCTCTACATCCCCGCCGGCGTCGCCCACGGCTTCCAGTCGCTCTCCGAGGACTCCGAGTTGCTCTACCTCATGGGAGACCTCTATGTCGGCGATGCTGCCCGTGGCGTGCGCTGGGACGACCCGGCCTTCGCGATCGATTGGCCCGAGTCGGACGGTCCCCGGATCATCTCCGAGCGCGACCGGACATACCCAGACTTCAGCGCCTGAGCCGCGGCCCTGCGGGCCCGTCGGGCACCGGGGATAGGGTGGCCGCGACGTGCTGAGCATGTTCGACCTCTACGGCCTCTGGCGGGATCTGCACTCGCGCGCCTTCTCGCGCGCGATGGCCTCGTCCTTCCTGAGCTGCGGCGAGGGCACCCGCCTCGTCCCTCCCCTGGAGGTGTACGGCCCCAAGCACGTGTCGCTGGGGCGCAACGTCCACGTTGGGCCGGGATCGTGGTTCTACACAGCCAACGAGTACGCGCGCCTGGAGATCGGGGACGGCACGCGCATGTCAGGTTTGTGCGTGCTCTCCGCCGCCGACCGGGTGACCCTCGGCCGCGACGTCCTGCTGGGGCGCAACGTCTACATCGCCGACCACAGCCACGGAGTCGAGCTGGCCGACGTGCCGGTCTATGAACAGGAGCTCGAACGCATCGAACCCGTCGTGATCGGTGACCGTGCCTGGCTCGGACAGAACGTCGTCATCCTCCCGGGCGTGACCGTCGGGGCGGGAGCCGTCGTGGGCGCCAACAGCGTCGTCTCCGTCGACGTGCCCCCCCGCACGGTCGTCGTCGGTGCGCCCGCGCGTGTCGTGCGCGAGCTGCCCGCCTGAGCGAGAGGCCGCGGGGCCGGCCCATACGATGGACGCGATGGCATCGGCGCCAATGACCCCGGGCGAGGCCGGCGGCGAGCCCCGGCCGGCGGATCTGCTCGACAGCTCTGCTGCCGGTCCCGCCGCGGTCCGCGGCGGGGCGCTCCGCGTGATCGGATATGCGGCCGCGTCGCTGATCGCGCTCGGCTCGGGCGCGCTGCTCTACCGCCATCTCGGCGTCATCCAGAGCGGGCGCTACAACACCGCCGGCACGCTCGTCGCACTCGTCGCCGCCGCCTCGGATCTCGGCCTTACGGCCATCGGTCTGCGCGAGCTGTCGGTCCGCCATGGCGAGGAGCGATCGCGGATGGCCGGCACGCTGCTTGGCCTGCGCCTGACGATCACCGCGGTCGGCGTGCTCGCCGTCAGCGCGTTCGCACTGTTCGCCTATGGCGCCACGCTCGCGCTCGGCGTGCTGCTGTCCGGCACGGGGCTGCTGTTCGCGATCTGGCAGGGCACGCTGGCGATTCCGCTGATGGTCGACCTGCGGCTCGGCTGGACCTCGCTGCTCGACTTCCTGCGCCAGCTCATCCAGTCGCTCCTGATCGTCGCGCTAGTGATCTCCGGCGCCGGCCTGCTCGCCTTCCTCGCCGCCCCGATCCCGGCCGGGCTCGCGATCCTCCTCCTCACCCTCGCCCTCTTCCGCGGCCAGGTGCCGAGCGGGGTCAGGTTCGTGCCGCGCGACTGGCGGGCGCTGCTTCGCCCGGTGCTCTCCTACGCCGTCGCGGTCGCCGCTGCCGCGCTCTACTTCCGCGTCGCCATCCTGCTCGTCTCGCTGCTCAGCAACGGCTTCCAGCTCGGGTACTTCAGCCTCGCCTTCAACGTCATGGCGGCGCTGTTCGCGATCCCTGCGATGCTCATCTCGGTCGCCTTCCCGATCTTCTCGCGGGCCGCCCGCGACGATCACGAGCGCCTCGCCTACGCGATCGAGCGCGTGTTCGAAGTCTCGCTCATCGTCGGCGCCTGGGCATCACTCGCGATCGGCCTCGGCGCGAGCTTCGCGATCGAAGTCATCGGCGGCCCCAAGTTCGCGCCCGCCGCCGACGTGCTGGCGATCCAGGGGATCTCGGTGGGCGCGGCGTTCGTCGGTGCCGTCTGGGGCTTTGCCCTGCTCAGCCTCGCTCGCCACCGCGCGATCCTGATCTTCAACCTCGGGGCACTCGCCGCCGTCATCGCCGGCGTCGCCGTCGGCGCCAGCCTCGACGGTGCCCGTGGGGCGGCGATCGCGACCTCGGCGGTGGAGCTGGCCAACGCGGTCATCGGCCTGCGCATGCTCGCCCACGGCCGCGCCCACCTCACGCCGTCGCTGCGGGCAGTGCCCAAGGTTGCGCTCGCGCTCGTGTTGGGCGCCTCGCCGGTGCTCCTGCCGATCGGCGAGCCCGCCAGGGTGGCCCTCTCGGCGGCGATCTACCTGCTCGCGCTGATGGCGATGCGAGCGTTCCCCGCCGAGCTGTTAGCCCTGGTGCCCGGGCGCCGCTCGCGCGGCGGGAGCTGAGCGCTCCTCACAGACGGCCAGCACGTCGTCGTAGCGGCCCTCGACGATCTCGGGGTCGACCGGCGGAAGCTGCCCGACGAGGCGATGGGCGAGGCCGATCATCGCCACCTGCAGTCGCGCCGGGAGCGCCCGATGGACGAGTCCGAGAGCGGCACTCGACGCGCGGTAGGCCAGTCGCTCAGGCAGCGGCAGCTCGCGCTCGAGGCGCCTCAGCTCACCCGGTGCGGCCGTCCCCGCGCCGTGGCGCTGGTAGACGTAGGCGGCCTGTACGAAGCGGTAGCGGCGATGGTTGACCGCGAGGCCGTGCGCCCCGGCCACGCCCCGCTCCAGCGCCGTCGCCGCGCTCAGCCACCCCACGTTGATGTTCGTGCCGATCGCCGCCGGCGCACGCGAGCCGCCCAGGAAGTCGCGTCCCTCAGACTCCTTGTCGTTGACGTGGTAGTAGCCGTAGGACTTCGGCGTCACGCCGATCACGACTCGAGGCGAGGGGTCCACCACGATCCGCCTCGCCTCCAGGAAGGCCGCGTTCATCGAGTAGTAGTCGGGAAAGTCGGATTGGTAGAAGTCGCCGTACACGCCCAGTTGCTCGATCAGTCGGCGGGAGATGAGCGCGAACTGGGCGTTGAAGTCGAAGCGCAGGCGGAAATCCATCGCCGCCCGGACGACCGCCAGGGCGCGCTCGCTGTCGAGCACGAACGGAGCGCTCCCGGCGCCGTAGAACTCGGCGCAGCCGTGGTCCATCAGGAAGCCGGCGGGCCGCGCCGGGTCGACTCCCGGATAGGTGAACAGGAGCGCCTTGGTGTAGATCACCTCGGGGTCCGCGAACTCACCGATCAGGTCGTCCATCCGCCTCAGGTATCCGCCCAGCAGCGCGTCGTCGTCGCCCAGCATGATCACGTACTCGCCCTCGCTCAGGGCGAGCGCGCGGTTCCAGTTCTCGGTCACCGGCACGGGTCGCTCGGTGCGTCGGTAGACGATCCTGGGGTCGGCGAGCGACTCGGCGTAGCCGGCGATGTCGTCGACCGAGCAGTTGTCGGAGATGACCAGCTGCCAGTCCTCGAAGTCCTGGCGCATGACCGACTCGACGGCCAGCCGCAGGTACTCCAGGCGGTCGCGCGTCGGCAGGAGGATCGAGAACCTCATCGCCTGGATTATGCTGGCCCCGATGAGCGGCGCAGACGGCGGCCCGGACCAGCAGGTCGCGGACCATCAGGCGGGGCACCCCCGGCGCGTGCTCGTCACGGGCGCCTCGGGATTTCTCGGCGCCCGCACGCTGGCCCCGCTCCAGGCCGCCGGCTTTGAGGTCCACGCCCTCAGCCGCCGCCCGCCCCAGACCTCGGGCGGCGTCAGCTGGCACGCCGTGGATCTGCTCGATGACCGCACTACCGCCGCTCTCGTGACCGAGCTGGCGGCCGATCACATGCTCCACCTCGCCTGGTACACCGAGCACGGGCGCTTCTGGACGGCTCCCGAGAACCTCGACTGGGCGGCCGCCAGCCTGCGGCTCCTGCGCGCCTTCGCCGAGGCGGGCGGGCGGCGGGCGGTCGTGGCGGGCACGTGCGCCGAGTACGACTGGACGACGAGTACCCAGGGGCGCTGCCGGGAGCTCGACGACGACCGCGGCCCGGCCACCCCGCTGCGCCCGGGCACCCTCTACGGAGCCTCCAAGCACGCCACCAGGCTTCTCGCCGAGGCCTACGCGCGAGAGGTCGGCCTGAGCCTGGCGTGGGGGCGGGTGTTCCTGCTCTACGGGCCCGGCGAGGACGAGCGACGGCTCATCCCCCAGGTCGCACGCTCACTGATCGCCGGCGCCACCGCCGAGACGAGCGACGGCACTCAGGTGCGCGACCTGATGCACGTCGATGACGTCGCCCGCGGCTTCGCTGCGCTGCTCGACAGTGCCATCGAGGGGCCCGTCAATGTCGCCTCCGGGGAGGCCGTCACGCTCGCCCGCGTGATCGAGCTCGTCGCCTCTGAGAGCGGGCGCCCGGAGCTGCTGCGCCTCGGCGCCCTCCCGCGGCGCGAGGGCGAACCCGCCGAGCTCCTCGCCGACACCCGGCGTCTGCGCGAGGAGGTCGGCTTCACACCGGGCGTCGAGCTGGAGGCGGGGATAGCCGAGGCGGTCGCCTGGTGGAGAGCGCGCTCACAGGACGGCCCGGCCTGATCCTCACGCGCCGCCGGCGCGTCAGCCGTGCGGGCCTCCGTCGGGGCCGACCACGCGCTCGAGCATCGCCAGGCTGATCCGCCTGTGTGCCTGCACGCGTCGGCGCTTGCTCAGCGCCCCCGGCAGGCCGCGAAGCGCATCGCGCCACACCCGCAGCCAGATGTCGAGCTTGCGGTCGCGCACCGCGACCGCGAGGTTCATCAGCTGTCCGAGGATCAGGTGCGGCGCGTGGCGGAGAATCGCGCCCGCCGGAAGGTCCTTGGCGATGATCCAAAGGGTGTTGCGCCACAGGTGGTAGCGCGTGAAGTCAGACAGGCCGCGGCCGATCGTCGCGCTGCCCATGTGGTAGACGACCGCGCTCGGGACGTAGCGGCATGTGAACCCCGCCAGCTGTGCGCGCAGGTTCCAGTCGACGTCCTCGTAGAAGGCGAAGAAGTCCTCGTCGAAGTCGCCCACCAGCCGCAGGACGCTGCGCCGGTAGAGAGCCGCGCCGCCGCAGGCGCCGAAGATCTCACGGGGCTCGTCGTACTGACCGCTGTCGGGCTCGCCGTGCCCGCGCCGCCCTCCCGTCGCCGCCCACGTGAACACGTCGCCCGCGCCGTCGAGCACGTCGCGGTTCTCGAAGTCGCGCAGCTTGGCGCCGGCCCAGCCGGCGCCCGGGTTGGCCGCGAGCGCCGCCGCGAGCTCACCGAGGCAGTCCTCGTCGAGCTCGAGGTCGTTGTTGAGCAGGCCCACCAGGCGCCCACGCCCCGCCCTCGCGCAGACGTTGAGCGCCGCCGTCACGCCGATGTTGCGCTCGATTCTCACGACCTCCACCTCGGGCCAGTGCTCGGCGAGCCACCCGGCCGTGCCGTCGCTCGAGCCGTTGTCCACGACCACGACCTCGAAGTCGCGGAATCGCTGGCGAGCGAGGGACGGGAGGATCACCTCCAGCAGATGGCGCCCGTCGTAGGACAGCACGGCGGCTGTCACCTCAGGGACCTCGCCCGGGGCTGCTCTCGGCAATGATGCGGGCATCGAAGCGGACAAGCTACATCCCCGTCCAGCAGCCGGCCCGCGCGAGGCCTGCGTCGACGTCGTGATCGTCTCGGCCGACATGGCCGACATGACCCTCGCCTGCGTCGAGCTGCTCGACGATCCGCTCATCGCCGATCTCGCGGTCGTCGACAACGCCTTCGACCCGGCCGCCGGCGCCCGACGCGAGCAGATCGCCGCGCGCGCCCGGGTGGTGGCGCTCGATCGCCAGCTCGGCTTCGCCGCCGCCAACAACCGGGGCCTGGCCGGCGGCGAGGCGCCCTACGTGCTTCTCCTCAACTCCGACATCCTCGTCGAGCCGGGCGCCGTGCGGGGGCTCGTGGACGTGCTGCGCGAGGAGCCCGGGGCTGTCGCGGCCGGGGGGAGGCTGGTCGACCCCGAGACGCTCGAGACCCAGCCCGGATACCGCCCGCGCCCGTTCCCCACGCTCGCCAATCTCCTCGTCATCATGCTCGGCATCGAGGAGGCCTGGCCGGGCAACCCGATCACCCGCCGCTACCACGGCGCGAGTGTCGCCGATGTCGGCGTCCAGGAGGTCGGCCAGCCGGCGGCCGCCGCGCTGATGCTCACACGGGCGGAGCTCGATGCCGTCGGCGGGCTCGACGAGCGGTTCTGGTTCTGGTTCGAGGACTCCGACCTGCTGTTGCGCCTCAGCGAGCGCGGGCGCATCCTGTACGCGCCTGATGCCGTCTTCCGCCACCTCGGCGGCGGCACGTTCGGCCGCTGGAGCAAGAGCGAGCGGATCCGCTCGGCCCACCACGGGATGCTGCACTACGGCGACGCGCACTTCGGCCGGCTCGCCCGAATCGCTCTCGGCCTCGCGGCGCTCGCCGTCAGCGCGCCACGGATCGCCCTGTTCGGACGCTCGCGCCCCGAAGAGGCGGCCGCCTGGCGCGCTGTGGCCGCCGGCGGCGTTGCGCTCGTTCGCGGGCGCCCCGTGCCCGCCATCGCACCCGGCCCCTAGCGGTCGGGTCGGCGCGCGAGCACGGCCCGGCCGCCGGCCAGATAGGCGGCTTCGCGCAGGCGCTGCTGCAGCGGCGGAGCGACGACGCCCGCGCCGTCGCCCGGGCGCGGCGGCACGGTGGGCTCCTGCACCCAGCGGGCGAGCGGCTCGGCGACACGCTCCCAGCGCTGGCGCTCGGCCGCGAGCCCCAGTCGCTCGGCGTAGTCGGCGCGCCCGCGCTCGAGCACCGACTCGAGGGCCGCGGCCATCGCATCGACGTCCCCGGGGGGCGTCGCCGCCCCGAGATCCTCGGCGACGACGCGCTCGGCGAGCTCGTCGCCTGCCGTGCACACGACCGGCAGCCCCGCCCAGAAGCAGTCGAGCAGGCGCGTCCTGTAGGCGAAGCGCGTCTCGAGGTGGTCGGCGTGGGCGGACAGGGCGCAGTCGGCCTCGGTCAGCCAGCCGCCCCGCTCGCGGTAGGGGATCCAGTGCTCCTGGAAATGGACCACCGAGCCGAGCAGGCCCAGCTCGCCGGCCAGCACGCGGGCGGCACGCGTGCTCTCGGCGGCGGCCGGGTGCTCGGCGGCTCCGCCCATGAACACCAGCTTGACCGACGGGCGGCGGGCGGCCACGGCCGCGACGGCACGGATCGCCGTGCCCGCATCGAGCCATCTCCAGATGCCCCCGTTCCAGAGGACGATCTCACTGTCGGCGCCCAACCCGAGGGCCTCGCGCGCGCCGGTGCCGCCTGCCGGCGGCGGCTCGGCGGGGACGCCGAAGGGAACCAGCTCGATGACCTCGCGCAGGCTCGGGTCCCGGTCATACAGCTCGGGGGTGAGCAGGCGCAGCGCGAGCATCGCGCCGACCCACAGGTCGCGCTGGCCGTCGCTCGCGCAGACGAAGTTGTGGCCGGTCCGCAGGGCGGCGTGCAGGCGGTCGATCGTCGTGGCCGTCCGCTGGCGGCGATCGAACGCCCGGCGGCCGGCCAGCAGCTCGAGCGTCTCGAGCGTCTCGGGGCAGTAGAGGTCGATCACGATCCGCGCCCGCGAGCGCCTCAGCCAGCGGTCGACCAGCGGCCACTGCGGGTGGGTGACGACGGTGTCGGCGGCGGCGATCAGCTCCCGCAGGGCGCCCGGAGCGTGCGCGCGGAAGGGGACCGTCCGCACGCCTTCGAGTTCGCGCTCCGTGGTCCCCCCGTGCGCGACGGTGACGTGCGCGCTGCCGGCGAGCGTGCGCGCCAGCTCCCAGCAGCGGATGCCCAGCCCGGCCATCTCCTCCCCGACCGGGTCGGCGCAGATGAAGAGGACGCGCGGGCGCTCAGGCGGCTCGGCGTCCATAGACCCCCCGTCTGAGCGCCAGCGAGTCACGGAAGGAGATCGAGCGGTCAATCGCCTCGGGCGGCGGCGCGGCGAGCCCCGGGGCGCCCTCGGCGGCGCGCCACCCCTCGAGCCGTCCGCGCAGCGCCGCGAGGTCGCGCGAGATGACGAGATCCGACAGCGCCACGATCGCCTCGGTCGCGGCCGTCCGCGGGGCCGTCCGGCCGTGCAGCAGCCCGTAGCGGCGCAGCATGTAGCCCCGGCCGAAGCCGCCGTGGCGGCGCTGCCAGGCCGAACGGTGCCCGTGCGTGGCCGAGCCGAGGTGGACCCCGACCGCATCATCGGCCAGCACCGAGTCCCAACCCGCCGCGCGCAGCCGCAGGGCGAGATCGAAGTCCTCCATGTAGGCGAAGATCGCCTCGTCGAGGCCGCCGACCTGTTGCCACGCCGAGCGCCGGTAGGCCGCAGCGGTGCCGGCCGGCCCGGCGAGCACCGGCTGCGCCCGCGTTGCCTCGGACACGGGCAGGCCCTGCAGACGGGGAAATCCGCCGAGCGTCACGTCGGCAGTCAGCCCCGCGCTGTCGATCAGCCGCTCTCCCGGCTGGATCATGAGCGCCGCCACCGATCCGAGCCGCTCCTCGGCGGCGAGTGGTGCAGTCACCCGCTGAAGGAAGTCGGGGCGGACGTCGACGTCGTTGTTGAGCAGCACCACGAACTCGCCGGCTCCGGCGTTCACGCCGCGGTTGCAGGCCTCCGCGAACCCGCGGTTCTCCTCGAAGGTCTCCAGCTGGACGCCCGGCCGCTCCGCGAGCACGCGTGCGCGCGTGTCGTCGGTCGAGCCGTTGTCGACCAGGATCACCCGGTGCGCGACGTTCTGCTCGCGCAGGTGGTAAAGGCAGCTGTCGGTGAGCTCGTAGCGCCCGTAGGCGACGATCACCACGTCGATCGAGGATGGCATGGCGCCCATCGTATTCGCCGCCTCGCGGGATGCGGCTAGCCTTTCGCCCGCTGAGACCGCGCGCACCCCACATCGGACTGAACCTGATCTTCCTCGTACCCGGCGAGACCGGCGGCATGGAGGTCGTCGCCCGCGAGCTGATCCCCGCGCTGCTGTCGGCCGCCGCTCCGGGCACGCGCTTCACGGCCTTCGTCAACCGCGAGGCCCAGGCGGCCGGAGGCCCCTGGACTGAGCTGCTGCCGTCGGTGACGGTGCCCGTCAGCGCGCGCAGCCGCGCCCAGTGGGTGCTCGGCGAGCAGACGATGCTCCCGCGGATGGCGGCCCGGGCGGGCGTGGAGCTGCTTCACAGCCTCGCCAGCACGGCTCCCGCGTACGGTCCGTTCCGGCGTGTGGTCACAGTTCACGACCTCATCTACGCCCGCTATCCGGAGGCCCACTCCGGCTGGCGCGAGAAGGGAATGCGCGTACTTGTGCCCCTCGCCGCGCGCCGCTCCGACCGGGTGATCGCCGACTCGAACAGCACGCGCGCCGACCTCGTCGAGTTGCTCGGCCTGTCGGCCGAGCGCATCGACGTCGTGCCGCTCGGCCTCGGAGCCGGACGGCGCGAGACCCCGATGGAGGAGCGTCTCCTGCGCGAGCGCCTGCGCCTTGGAGATCGCCGGGTGCTCCTGAGCCTTTCGGCCAAGCGCCCGCACAAGAACCTCGCCGCGCTGATCGGAGCGCTCGCCCGCCTGCCCGCCGATGAACGCCCGGTGCTCGTGCTGCCCGGTTACCCGACCTGGCATGAAGCCGAGCTGCGGGAGCGGGCCGAGGCGGCCGGAGTGGGCGCGGACGTGCGGCTGATCGGCTGGATCTCAAGCGTTGAGCTCGAGGGCCTGTGGTCGATCGCCGAGGCGTTCCTGTTCCCCTCGCTGTACGAGGGCTTCGGGCTGCCAGTGCTCGAGGCGATGGCCCGGGGCGTGCCGGTGGCGTGCTCGAACTCCTCCTCGCTGCCCGAGGTGGCCGGAGACGCGGCGCTGCTGTTCGACCCCCATCGGGAGTCCGAGATCGCCGAGGCGATGCGGCGGCTGCTCGCAGAGCCCGAGCTGCGCGGGCGGCTGCGGGCGCTCGGCCGCGAGCGGGCCAAGCTGTTCTCGTGGGAGCGAGCCGCGCGGCTGACGCTCGAGAGCTACTCGCGCGCGCTCTCGCCTGCGCCGTAGCGCTCGAGCACCGTCCGCAGCGAGGACTCCACCGACAGGCGCTCGGCGTTGCACTCGAACCAGGCGGCCGTGCTGCGGCGCATGCTCGTCCCCGCCTCGTGCACGCGCACGATCGCGGCGGCGATCGTGGCGGGATCGGAGCCGGGCGCGATCACTCCGTTGACGCCGTCCTCGATCAGCTCGCTCGCGGCGTTGTCCTCGCCGGCGACGACCACGCTCGGTGTGCCGCGCGCGGCGGCCTCGACCACGACCATCCCGTAGCCCTCGCGCCGGGACGGCAGCAGCACACACATCGCGCGGCGCATCTCCCCGTCGAGGACCTCGGATGAGGCGAAGCCGGGCGCCGTAACCGTCGCGGTGAGGCCGTGTTGCTCGATCGCCTCCTCCAGCGCATCGCGCTCGGGGCCGTCGCCCAGGAACTCGCCGCGCAGACCCTCGATCTGCTCGGCCGCCTGCGCGATCGCGGCGACACCCAGGGGCGCCTGCTTCTCGGCGATCAGGCGTCCGGCGAACAGGACGAGCGGGTCGGCCGTGCGGGGCCCGCCCGGCTCGGGGCCGGGCCCGGCATAGAGCCCGCGCAGGACGGTCACCGGGCCGCGAAGGCCCTCATCGCGCAGCCGGGCGGCGTGCAGCTCGCTGAAGCAGAAAGCGCGCTGGGGCACGAGCGCACAGAGGTGCTGGACAAGCGCACCGATGCGCCCGCCGGCGCCCCCGAGGTACTCGAGCCAGTAGGAGCGGCTCCAGACCTCGAACCAGTCGACGACGAGCCCGTAGCCCTTCAACGGTCGCACGAGGGCCGCGGCGAGCAGGGAGAAGTACGGAAACGCGCAGGCGTGGAGAACCTCGTAGCGGCGGCCGTGGCGCAGCAGGTGCACGAATACGCCGAGCCCGAAGACGAGCGGCGGGAGGATGCGCCGGCGACCCCCGGCCGTGTAGAGCGCCATCCGCGGCCCGACGCTCACGACCCGGATGCGCGGGTCGAGGTCAAGGCGCTCACCCCGCTCCCACTGGCG
>DAIRTT010000056.1:0-14221 GCA_036803745.1 Solirubrobacteraceae bacterium
CGGCAACCAGCCACCCCTCAGCCGCGTTCACAACCTCCGTGGGCAGGACAGCTAGGCCGCGCTGCGTTGAGGTGCTGCGGCGGGGCCGTCGGCCGTGGCGACCGCGTCGGCCGCGCCCTCGGCCTCGGCCTCAGGCGGCTTGGCGCCCTCCTTGGCCCAGACCTCGTCGAACTCGACCCGCCATTTGCCCTCGTCGGTCTGGCTGAGCGCCAGGTGGGCGCGGAAGCTGCGTCCGCTGCGTCCGCGGAAGCCGGTCACGGCCTGCGCGGTGTAGCCGGTCCGGATCAGCTCCTTGGCGACGGCCAGCGGCAGCGTCTTGCCGGCTTTGGCCTTCCAGATCACGAAGCCGCAACCCGGATCCTCGCGGCCCCAGCACGAGTAGCCCTTGCGGTTCTCGACGATCTCGTGCCCGCACACCGGGCAGGGCCCGAGGCGGGCGCGGGGGATGCGCACGTCTTTGAGCGTCTCGTCGAGCTCTTTGACGGTCTCCTGCGCGAAGCCGGCGATGTCGCTCATGAACTGCTTGCGTGAGTCCTCGCCGCGCTCGATCTTGCCCAGGCGCTGCTCCCAGCTGCCGGTGAGCCCCGGCGAGGTCAGCGCGTGCTCGTTGAGCAGGCGGATCACGTTTCGACCCTTCTCGGTGGCCACCAGCGCACGGCCGTCGCGCTCGATGTAGCCGACGGCTATCAGCCGCTCGATGATCGCGGCGCGCGTCGCCGGCGTGCCGATGCCCGAGTCCTTCATCGCCTCGCGCAGCTCATCGTCGTCGACCAGCTTGCCCGCGGTCTCCATCGCTCCGAGCAGCGAGGCATCGCTGTAGCGGCGCGGCGGTTTGGTTTCCTTGCGCGAGCTCTCGACCGAGCGGGTCTTGACGGCCTCGTCCTCGAGCAGGCGGGGCAGCTGCTGGTCGGTGCCCTCCTCCTCGTCGCCGCGGGCGTCGGCCTCGGCGGCCTTCGCCTCTGCGGACATCTCGTCGTAGACGCCGCGCCAGCCGGGCACGATCAGAAGCTTGCCCCGCGTGCGGAACAGGTGTGAGGAGGCGCCGTCGGCGCCCTCGACCGTCGTCTCCACCCGGGTGTTCTCGAACACGGCCTCGGGGTGGAAGACGGCCAGGAAGCGCCGCGCGGCCATGTCGTAGATGCGCCTGTCGTCCGAGCCCATTTTCTCGAGGTTGTGCTCCGAGCGGGTGGGGATGATCGCGTGGTGGTCGGTGACCTTCTCGTCGTTGACGACGCGCCCGAGCGGGAGCACGTCGAGGCCGACCACGTACTCGGCGCCCGTGCGGTATTCGGCGTGCGAGCCGACGAGCTCGGCGATCGGCTTGATCTCATCGACCATGTCGGTCGTCAGGTAGCGCGAGTTGGTTCGCGGATAGGTCAGCGCCTTGTGCTCCTCGTAGAGGCGCTGGGCCGCCGCGAGCGTCCGCTTGGCCGAGAAGCCGAAGCGGTTGTTGGCCTCGCGCTGGAGGGTCGTCAGGTCATAGAGCATCGGCGCTTTCTCGCGCTGCTCCTTCTTCTCGAGCTTGGTGATCGTGCCGGGGCGCCCCTCGCAGGCCGCGACGATCGCCGCCGCCTCCTCCTCGGTGCCGATCCGCGGCCCTTTCGTGGGGGCGGGGCTCCCGGGCGGCGCCTGGTAGTGCCCGAGGTAGATGCGCTCACCGGTCTCGCCGGCGAGCGGGTCGGCGGCGAACGTGGCGTCGACGAGCCAGTAGGGCTCCGGCTTGAAAGCCTTGATCTCCTCCTCGCGGCGGGCGACGATAGCGAGTGTCGGCGTCTGCACGCGGCCGAGCGAGACGGCGCCGTCGAAGGAGCTGCGCAGCCGGATCGTGGCCGCTCGCGTCGCGTTCATCCCGACGATCCAGTCGGCCTCCGAGCGCGACCGCGCGGCCTCCTCGAGGCGGGCGAACTCCTCGGCCGGGCGCAGCGACGCCAGGGCGCTCTTCATGGCGGCGGTCGTCATCGAGTTGAGCCACAGCCGTTTGACGGGCTTCTTGGCTTTGGCCTTCTCGTAGAGGTAGGCGAAGATCAGCTCGCCCTCGCGGCCGGCGTCGCAGGCGTTGACGACCTCCTCGATGTCCTCCCGGCCGAGCTGTTTGGTCACGACCGACATCTGCTTGCGGGAGCGCTCGTCGCGGACGACGAGTTTGAAGCGGTCGGGCACGATCGGCAGGTCGGGCATCTTCCAGCTCTTGAATTTGGCGTCGTAGGCTTCCGGTTCGGCGAGCTGGACGAGGTGCCCGACGGCCCACGTGACGACGTGGTCGGGACCCTCGAGAAAGCCCTCGCCCTTCTTGAACGGACCGGGCAGGACGCGCGCGAGATCCTGGCCCACGGAGGGCTTCTCGGCGACGAGCAGGGTCTTCGACATGGCGGTCAGCGTAGCGGGTGGTCTGTGCGGCGGGCCTCCCCTCGCCACCTCTCGCACACGCGCGCGCGAGGCGCCGCTCAGCCGGGCGCGCAGGCTCCGGTGCCCACCTGGCGGCCGGCGTGCGCGCGGGTGAGCGCTTCGCCCAGCAGCCTCGCCACGGTCGCGTTGGCGACGCCGTAGCCGCCGTGAGTGTGGCCCCCGACGGTCGCCGCGAACACGGTCGTGAGGACCGCGCCGGAGGTGTCGAGCAGGGGTCCGCCGGAGTTGCCCGGACGCACGAGGCCCCGCAGCGGGGTCAGCAGCCTCGTGACAGGCCCGTTGCCGTAGGCGTCCTGGGTGCTGACCGTCTGGGTCCGGCCGATCCTGCCCGGCTCGACGTCGAACGGCCCGTTCTCGGGGTAGCCGAGGATCGCACCGCCCGCGCCTGCGCGCGGGCTGTCGGCGAGATGCAGTGTGGGCAGGCCGAGTGCCTCGACGCCGAGCACGGCCACGTCGTCGGTCGGGTCGAAGACGAGCGGGCGGGCTGAAAGCCCGGGCGAGCGGCCGCCGACCTCGACCGTCGTGTCCTGCTCGCCGGCGACGACGTGGGCGTTGGTCACCACGAGACCGGGAGCGGCAACCCAGCCCGAGCCCTCGATCGCGAGGCCGCAGGCGCTGCCGTCGACGCGAACGACGCTGCGGGAGGCCGTGCGGATGGCGGGTGTGCGGGCGAGACGGCTTTCCGGCGCGGAGACGTTGGGCGAGGGCCCTGTGATCGACGGCAGCGGGTCCAGTCGCGAGAGGGCGTTGAGGACCGGCCCCGTGGGCGGCAGGACGGCGTTGAGCCGGCCGAGTATGACCGAGTGCTGGATATCGGCACGGAGCTGTTCCTCCCCCGGCGCCTGACCGGCCACGGCGGCGGCGATCCACACGATCGCGAGCGCTAGGACGGCGCCCAGCGCCGCTCCAAGCAGCCCGTCGAGCATGCCCAGACCCGGCACGATCAGAGTTCGCCGCAGCCGGAAGCCGACGCCCTCCAGTCCGCTGGCGAGGATCGCCCCGGCGAACAGCGCGCCGACGAGCCCGAACGCCGGCGCGTAGGGAGATGAGGAGCCGCGCGGGAGCAGTAGAGGACCGAGGCGGGTTCCGAGGAATGCACCAAGTGCGAAGCCTGCGAACGACAGCACCCCGACTAGGAACCCCTTCCGAAAGCCGAAGACGGCGAGAATGCCTGCAAAAGCCACGATGATCCAGTCCAGCTGTGTCACCCGCCATGTTCTACAAGCTCCGTGACCGAGAGCCATAGTCAACGCCTGCGCCGGGCCCGGCCCGTGCTCGCGATCGCGCTCGTCGCGTTCGCGATCGGGGCGATCGTAGGCGCCCATCGCAGCCCGTCGCCCGCCTCGGCGCTCGCCGAGCGTTTCGCGGCCGCCTGGACCCGAGGCGACTACGCCTCGATGTACGCGGACATCGACGTCCGCTCCCAGCGGGCGACGTCGCCGAGCGAGTTCGCGGCGGCCTACCGTCGCGCCCTGAGCACGGCCACCGCCTACAGACTCGGGCTGAGAGGTCGCGTGGGGAGCATCGAAGGCGGCGCGATCGACGTGCCCGTGACCGTGCGCACCCGCCTGTTCGGCACGCTCGCGCTCGACTACGCGCTCCGCGTCGCGCCCGGCGGCGAATCGGCCCCGCGTCTGGAATGGTCGCGCTCGCTGGCGTTCCCAGGACTGCATCCAGGCGAGACGCTCACCCGACGCACGACCCTGCCCCGCCGCGCGGCGCTGCTCGCCCGCGACGGCAGCGTTCTGGCCGAGAGCGGCTCGAGCGAAACCTCCGGCGCGCCCGCCGAAGGCACCCGCAGCTCGCCGCTCGGCGAATCGGCCCGCGCTGTGCTCGGAACCGTGGGGCCGATTCCGTCATCGCGGCTGGCGAGCCTCGAAGCCGCGGGCGTCCCCGCTGAGGCGAGCGTCGGGCTGACCGGCCTCGAGCGAGCGCTCGACGACCGCCTCCGCGGCGCGCCGGGCGGGGTCCTGCTGGCAGGCAGCCGGGTGCTCGGCTCGGCGCGCTCGCGCGCGGCTCCGGCAGTTCGCACGACGATCCTGCCGGCGCTCCAGAGCGCCGCCGTCCTCGCCCTCGGCGGCCAGCTCGGCGGCGTCGTGGCGCTGCAGCCCTCCACGGGCCAGATCCTGGCGGTGGCCGGGATCGGCCTCGACGGGCTCCAGCCACCCGGTTCGACGTTCAAGATCATCACGGTCACAGGAGCCCTGCAGGCAAACGTCGCGACCCCCAGGACCGTCTATCCCTATGCCACCCACGCGACGCTCGACGGCGTCAAGCTGAGCAACGCCAACGGCGAGGAATGCGGCGGCTCGCTCGAACTCGCGTTCACCGTGTCGTGCAACTCGGTCTTCAGCCCACTCGGCGTCAAGCTCGGCGCGCCCCGCCTGGTCGCAGCGGCCGAAGCGTTCGGCTTCAACCACGACCCGGGACTTCCGGGTGCGGCTGAGAGCACGCTCCCGCCGGCCGCTTCGATCCAGGGCGAACTCGACGTAGGATCGACCGCCATCGGCCAGGGCCAGGTGCAGGCGACCCCTCTCGAGATGGCGATCGTCGCAGCCACGATCGCCGACGGCGGACGCCGTCCGGCGCCGCGCTTCCTACCCGACGCCACTCCGGCCGCCGTCGGCCGCGCCACGAGCGCATCGGTCGCGCGGACGGTGCGCCACCTGATGATCGACGTCGTGCGCTCGGGCACCGGCACCGCCGCGGCGATCCCGGGCGTGGTCGTCGCCGGCAAGACGGGGACCGCCGAACTGAAGAGCGCCTGCCCGTCGAACACGCAAACCGGCTCGAGCGAAACCGAACCAAGCCCACCCGAAGGGTGCGCCGGCTCGGAAAGCCAGGCCAGCAACACCGACGCGTGGTTCGCGAGCTTTGCCCCCGCGATCCATCCGCGGATCGCGGTCTGCGTGATGCTCGTCAAAGACGGCGCCGGCGGAGCGACCGCGGCGCCGGTCGCCCGGCAGGTCCTCGAAGCGGGCCTGCGGGCGCTGCGCTAGACGTCGAGCTCGGCCGAGGCCGTCTCGGCCGGGTTCGTCGGGTCGACGATCTTCAGCGTGAGTGGGCGGTTGTCCAGCGAGACGATCCGGATCTTGAAGAGCAGCAGCGCACCCTGGGTCGGGCCGGAGTTGGCGGTCGTGTCGGGGATCGGCAGCTGTCCCTTGGCCGGCACCGCGCCGACGCGGTACGCGAACGGATTCGTCTGGTTGGGCACGACCGGAATGTAGGCGTTGCCCTGGGTGTCGCTGATCGTGAGATCGCTGGCGGCCGGCAGCGGCTGTGAGGAGTTGTTGTAGACCTGCACGAACACCGCGAACCACTCCTGTCCAGGCGCGAGTTGGCGTTCGGCGGGGCTGAGCCCCTGGAGGTAGGCGGCGTCCTCGCTGTTGGAGGGGTTGAGCTGACGCGAGAGCTGGACCTCGTAGACGAGAGGCCCGACGTCCAGGTAGGGCGCGTTGGCGCCGGACTCGCCCGCGTAGGTGCCCCCGGTGACCTTCGTGTGCGATTCGCCGCAGGCGCCCAGCGCCAGCACGGCGAGCAGCCCGAGGATGGCTAGCGGTGACTTGCGCAGGCGGCTGGACATGCGACGCGGCAGTCTATCCGCCGGCGACCGTGACGCGCCGTCCACGCCCCTCGCCATGCTCGAGGATGCTCCGCAGGCGGTGCATCGCACGCTGGTTCTTGCGGCGCAGCCAGCCGCGCGCGCCGACCCCCTCCATGATGCGGTCCGACAGGGTCACGGGCATCGTCTCGATCGTGAAGCGCACGCGTGTGGCGCCGGCCGACGCAGGCGCCAGGTCGTACACGCCGAGCGTGCGGATGCGGTTGTTCTTGCCCATCCTGCCCACCTCCACGATGCGGTGCGGGCGCTCGACCTCGGAGAACGTCACATCCCCCCAGCTGAAGCGGTTTCCCGGTGCCTTGACGCGGAAACGCGCGCCGGCGCCCGCTCCGACGGAGTCGATCCGGGTGAGGTGCCAGTCGACCAGGTAGTGGTCGGTGAACTCGGGGTGGTTGGCGAGATCCTGGAGGTAGTCGAAGACCTGCTCGCGGGGAGCGGATACGACGATCGAGACGGTCAACGGGTCCACGGCGAGCGCAAGTCTATTGGCCGGCCGGCGCGCCCGGCGGTCCCTGGCCGGGGCTTCTCAGGCGGCGCGGGCCGTCAGGCGGACGGCGTGCCCGTGCTCGCAGTGGCGCACCAGCTCGCTGGCCACGGGCGCCTCGCGCCGGTGGGGCCGGCACAGCTCGCAGACAATCCGGTGGTTGCGCCCTCCGTACAGGTGCACGTGCTCCCCCGTCAGGGGCGTACGGCCGCAGTCCGCGCAGCTCGTCCTGTCCGCCTCCAGCGCACCCACGCCACGGCGCAGGAGAACCCTCTCGAGCTGCTCGACGTGTGTCACAGGAGAGGCCATCGGGGCTCTTGTTCGCCGCCGCCGCCCGCCCTCCTGCCCGCTGCAAGGACGCTGGCACGCCGCCCGCCGGACGCTGGGCGCTGGGCGCTGGGCGGCGGTTTGTCCGCTGCGGTTTGATGTCCTCCCTATATGGGTAGAAAGTTGCAACTGAATTCGGCCATTGGGCGTTAGGCTTTCGGTCAGTGTCTTCAGGCAGATTCCGGTATTCGGGAGTTCAACTGCCGGTTGACACGCTTGTTATGATTGTCACGAGTATCCCCCCGGCGAGGGAGCGCCCCCTTGGTTGCAGCAGCTAGAGAGAGGGAGGAGCACACCATGGACTCTTTGATCACAGGTACCTTCGTCGGCGCCGGCACATTCCGTTGCAGGGACTGCGGCTACACGCTCACGCTCGACTCCCCCGACGCGCTCACCGGCTGTCCCGGGTGCGGCGGAAACGACTTTGCGAGGGCCTCGCTGTTCAGCACCGAGCGGATCTCCTCCGCGCGCCACGACGCGACGCTTGCAGAGCCGGCCCCGGATGACCGAGGCGAGCATCTGGACCGCGCACGCGAGCAGATCGAGACCCCCGGACAGTACCTCTGCTACGAGGACGGCACCGACGTGCGCACGGTCGCGCTGACGCGTGAGTGGACGAGGATCGGGCGCAGCCTGGCGGCCGACGTCCGCTTCGATGACCCCACGGTCTCGCGCCGCCACGCCCTGATCGTCCGTCAGCCCGACGGCGTGCGCCTGCTCGACGACCGCAGCCTGAACGGAGTGTTCGTCAACGGAGCGCGGATAGACGGGCGAGCGCTGATCGACGGTGATGAGATCATCATCGGCCGCTATCGGCTGCGCTTCTTCAGCGTCGCCGCCGACACGCCGTCGACGGCCGCGCAGCCGAGCGGCGGCTCAGCCGCCCAGGCCGGCGGCTGAGCCCCAGGGCGCCGGCTGCGGCCGCCGGGACGCATCGCACCGGCGGCGCGTAGTATCGCCCCCATGGCTCAGACGATCGCGGTCCTTTCACAGAAGGGTGGCACGGGCAAGACGACGACTGTGCGCACGCTGACCGACGTCCTGCGCCGCGTCGGCGTGCACACGCTGGCGGTCGACCTCGACCCCCAGGGCAACCTGTCGGACTACTTCGACCTCCCCACCGATGTCCAGCCCACGATCGCCGAGGTCCTCTCGGGGCGGGCGAGCGCCGCGGAGGCGATCCACGAGGACATCATCCCCGCCAACCTCAGCCTCGCCGAGGCCGAGCTGATGCTCGGCGGCAAGATGGGCCGCGAGATGACGCTCAAGCGCGCCCTGGCCGGGGTCGGCGATGACTACGAGGTCATCCTGATCGACTGCCCGCCCTCACTGGGGCTGCTGACGGTCAACGCGCTCGTGGCCGCCGACAGCGCCCTGATCACCGCCGAGGCGCAGTACTTCGCCCTCCAGGGCGTCGAGCAGGCGATGGAGGTCGTTGGGCTCGCACGCGACAGCCTCAACCCGCAGCTGTCGCTGCTGGGGGTGCTGCTGAACCTGGCCGACATCCGCACGGTTCACTCCCGCGAGGCGCTCGCCTCGCTGCAGGAGCGCTTCGGCGACGCGGTCTTTCAGACCGTCATCCGCGCGTCGATCGCCTACGCCGAGTCGGCCGAGCGCGCTCGCTCGATTCTCGACCACAGGCCCGACCTCGGGGCCGACTACATCGCGCTGGCCGACGAACTGTTCGCGCGCCTCCCCGAGCTGGGGAGCGCCCGCCCGCGGCTTCGCGAGCTCGCTCAGAGCTCGCCGACGTAGGCGCCCTGGGGCTCGAAGGAGGCCCGCAGCAGGCTCGCCCAGCCGTCGAGCTCGGCGGACAGAGCCTCGGCCACGGCTCCGGTCTGCTCGTAGAAGCACCACACCAGCACGGTCGGCCCGGCGCCCGAGATGCTCGCGCCCAGCGCCCCCAGCTCGCGCGCGCGGCAGGCGAGCTCGTACGAGCGCGGGAACAGGTGTGCGCGTCGCTGCTGATGGAGGCGGTCCTGCAACCCCCGGGCCAGCAGGTCCCAGTCGGCCCTCGCGAGCCCGAGCGTCAGGAGAGCCGCGTGGGCCACGTTGAAGACGGCCTCCTCCATCGGCACCTGATCGGGCAGGGCGGCGCGCGCGGCCCGTGTGCGCACGGGCTGCCCGGGAACGACGGCCAGCGCCTCGAGGCCCGTCGGCGGCTCCAGGCGGGTCGTGCGCCCGTCGGCGCAGATGACGAAGCCGCCCGAGAGCGCCGCGGCCACGTTGTCCGGGTGGCCCTCCATCGCGCTTGCAGCCGCCAGCAGGTCGACGTCGAGCTCGAACAGATGGTCGGCGGCCATCATGCCGGCGACGATCGCAGCGGCGCTCGAGCCGAGGCCTCCCGACAGCGGGATCGCCGAGCGGATCCGGAAGGTGAAGCCGTCGGCGCTGTGCAGCCGCTCAAACGCCTTGACGCAGAGGTTCTCGCGCCCCCTGGCCACCGCCAGGTCGGTCTCGACGGCGAACTTGCCCGTCTCCTCCACCTCGAGCTCGAGCTCGAGCGAGAGGGCCGCCGCCATGCAGTCGAATCCCGGTCCGAGGTTGGCCGAGGACGCCGGCACCCGGACGACCCGTCTACGGATCACCCAGCACCGCTTCCTCGATCGCCGCCATCTCGGCGACGCATGTGATCATGCGGCCGTCGTTGTTGGCGATCGCCGTCTCGGGGTCCTTGAGGCCGCGGCCGGTCAGCACGCAGACGATCTGCTCCGCGCCGTCGGCGCCGTACTTGAGCAGGCCGGCGACCGCCGCTGCCGACGCCGGCTCGCAGAACATCCCTTCTTTGGATGCCAGGAGCCTGTAGGCGTCGAGGATCTCGCGGTCGCTGACGACCCGGATGGCGCCGCGCGAGTCGGTCGCGGCGGCCATCGCGTCCTCCCAGCGCACCGGGTTGCCGATGCGGATCGCGCTGGCGATCGTTTCGGGATGCTCGATGATCCTGCCCTCGACGAGCGGCGCCGCGCCCTCGGCCTGGAAGCCGAACATCTTCGGCGCCGCGCCCATCTCGCGGAAGCCGCGCCAGTAGGACGTGATGTTGCCGGCATTGCCGACCGGGATGCAGAGCGCTTCGCAGCCGCCTTCGAGCCCCTCGTGGATCTCGAAGGCAGCCGTCTTCTGCCCTTCGATGCGGAACTCGTTGACCGAGTTGACGAGCGCGATCGGATGGGTCGCGGTCAGCTCGCGCACGAGCGCGAGCGCCTGGTCGAAGTTGCCCTTGAGCGAGATCACGCGCGCTCCGTGGACGAGTGTCTGGGCCATCTTGCCCTGCGCGATCTTGCCCTCGGGGACGATCACCGCGCAGGTGATCCCGGCGCGGGCCGCGTAGGCGGCCGAGCTGGCGGCCGTGTTTCCGGTCGAGGCGCAGATGACGGCCTTGGCCCCCTCGCGTACGGCGGCTGAGACCGCGCACGTCATGCCGCGGTCCTTGAAGGAGCCGGTCGGGTTGGCGCCCTCGAGCTTGAGACGGACGGTCGCACCGACCATCTCCGAGAGCACGGGCGCGCGCAGCAGCGGCGTCGAGCCCTCCTGCAGGCTCACGAGCGGGTCGCCTGGCTCGAACGGCAGGCGCTCGCGGTAGCGCTCGATCAGCGGCACGTGGGCGCCCGTCGGTGGGATGCCCTCGACCCTCGGAACCTTGACGGCGGCCTCGTTCATGCGAACTCCTCTTCGATCACGCGAATGGTCCTGGGGGTCGAGCGGACGAACTCGAACTGGCCGACCTGCGCCATCGCGGCGCGGAGGCTCGACTCGATCACCGGGTGGGTGACCATCACCAGCCGGGCATTTTCGCCCATGCCGCGCTGGACGACCGACTTGATCGACACGTCGTGCTCGCCGAGCACCTTGGTGACCGACGCCAGCACGCCGGGCTCGTCGGCGACGTCCAGATGCAGGTAGAAGGCGCTCTCGACGTCCTCGACGAGCTCGAGCGGCAGCGGCGGCGCCGGCGGACGGGCACCCCCGGTCATCACGCTGACGACGTCACCGAGGACCGCGCTGGCGGTCTGGCGCCCGCCGGCCCCGGGGCCCGAGAGCGTGATCTCGGTGATCGTCTCCGACTCCACGGTGACGGCGTTGAAGGACCCGTTGATGGCCGCGAGCGGATGGCCGGAGTAGAGGAAGGTCGGGTGGACGCTGACCGACAGCCCGCCTTGGCGGCGCTCGGCCGTGCCGATCAGCTTCAGCCCGAGGCCGAGCTCGCGTGCATACTCGAGATCGTCGCTCTGGAGGTGCTCTATTCCCTCATAGCGGACCTGGTCGAGGTGGACGGGGGTGCCGAACGCCAGGCGCGCGAGGATCGCCATCTTGGCTGCCGCGTCGCGGCCGCTGACGTCGTCGCTCGGGTCGGCCTCGGCGTAGCCGTTGCTCTGGGCCTCGGCGAGTGCCTGCTTGTAGCTGGACCCGTGGGCCATCGCCGTGAGGATGTAGTTGGTCGTGCCGTTGACGATCCCGTGGATCCGCTCGATGCGGGTCGCCGCGAGCGACTCCTCGAGCACCCGCACGACAGGGACGGTGCCGGCGACGGCCGCCTCGAAGCGCAGCCTTACGTTATGCTCGCGGGCGGACTCGAACAGCTCCTCGCCATGCTGGGAGAGCAGCTGCTTGTTGGCCGTGACGACATGGCGCCCGGCCCGCATCGCCGCGAGCAGGTACTCGCGTGCCGGTTCGATCCCCCCCATCACCTCGACGACGATTTCGGCGTCGGAGAGGATCTCCTCGAAGTTGCCGCGACTGCGGGTCAGCACGCCGCCGAGGAGCGGCCGGCGGCCGTTGAAGCGCTCGATCTCCTCGGCGCGCTCCTCGAGCAGCTCGGCGAAGGCCGAGCCGACCGTGCCGTGGCCGAGCAGGCCGACGCGGAAGGGGCTCTCGGGCGGACGTTCAGCGGACATCGCGTGCCGTCAGATCCTCGAAGGTCTCGCGCCTGACGACCACCCGGGCGTCGCCGTCGCGGCAGAAGATCACCGGCGGGCGCGGAACGCCGTTGTAGTTGCTGGCCATCGCGAAGCCGTAGGCGCCCGTCGCCGGCGTGACGATCACGTCGCCCGGGCGCGGGTCCTCCAGCGCGGCGTCGCGGACGATCACATCGCCGGACTCGCAGTGCTTGCCCGCGAGCACGCAGGGAGTCGAGCTCCCGAAGCGGTCGGCTACCTGGGCCTCGTAGCGCGCGCCGTAGAGCATCGGGCGCAGGTTGTCCGACATGCCGCCGTCGACGGCCACCCACCGCGACACGTTCTGCTTGACGCTCTCGACCGTGTAGAGGGTGACGGCTGCGTTGGCGCTGAGCGCGCGGCCGGGCTCGATCAGGAGCCTGTCGTCGGGGCCGACTCCGCCGCCCCGGGCGGCCTCGACGACGGCGCCGACGTACTCCTCGATCGAGGGTGCAGGCGGCTGATCGTCGGTGTACTGGACGCCCAGGCCGCCGCCGAGGTCCCAGACCGGGAAGTCGCCCAGCGCCGAGAGCGCCACCGCGGCACGGCGGAAGGGATCGAGGTCGAGCAGCTGGGAGCCGACGTGGGCGTGCAGCCCGCGCAGCTCCAGGCCCTGCACGCCCTCGACGCGCGTGATCGCCTCGGCGGCATCGGCGATCGCGAAGCCGAACTTGGAGTCGGCCTGGCCGGTCGAGATCTTCTCGTGCGTCTCCCCGCGGACGTCAGGGGTGACGCGCACGAGCACCGGCTGGGCGCCGCGGTCGCTCAGCGCGCCCTCGGCGATCAGAGCGCGCAGGCGCTCTATCTCGTCGAAGTTGTCGATCACGATCGCGCCGACTCGGTGGCGCAGCGCCATGCGCAGCTCGGCCTCGGACTTGGCGTTGCCATGCACGACCAGCCGCTCGGGCTGGAAGCCCGCGCCGAGTGCCAGGTGCATCTCCCCACCCGAGGCGACGTCGCACCACAGCCCTTCGGCCGCGAACAGGCCGAGCACAGCGCTGCACGGGAACGCCTTGGCGGCGAACACGACCTGGAAGTCGTGCTGGCCGGCGTCGCGGCCGGCCTGCACGAACGCCCGCGCGCGGGCGCGCAGATCCTCCTCGGCGACGACGTAGGCCGGCGTGCCGAACTCCGCCGCCAGCTCGATCGCGTCGCAGCCGCCCACCTCCAGGCGGCCCGCCTCGTTGAGCCGGCTCGCCATCGGGAATGCGCGGGAGAGACTCGTGCCGGTGGCCATGGCCGCTGATTATCGCCTGCCGGGGACGGTGCCCGTCGGATGGCGCCCCGTCATGCGCTCGCCGGGCGCAGCCCGGCGAGGCCGCCCCGGCGCAGCATGAAGGCCAGCCACAGCAGGCCGACGACGCACAGCCCGAGGCTCTCGAGCTGGGGGGCGGTGAGGCCCGCGACCACCTCTTCGTTGCGACGGACGAACTCGACCAGGAAGCGCTCGAGGCCGCTCCCGGCGAGGTAGAGGGCGAACACGACGCCCGGTCGGACGCGGTCGCGGATCACCCACAGCCCGTAGGCCAGCAGGCACATCGCGAGCGTCTCATAGATCGGGGTCGGCTGGACGCGTACGCCCACGGCCGTGGGGACGGTCCCGTGCGGATACCCCATCGCCCAGGGCAGGCTCGAGCGGATGCCGTAGTCGCCGTCGCCGGAGACTTGGCAGCCGATGCGCCCGATCGCGTAGCCGAGCGCCAGCGCCGTGGCGCACATGTCGAGGGTTCTCCATTCCAGGCACCTGCGCCAGCGCATCCAGCCGATCACGCCGATCGCGCCGCCGATCGCGCCGCCGTACCACACGAGACCCGACCCGGAGAAGACATTGCCGAGCAGATCGTGCTTGACCTGGCTGTAGTTCTCGACCAGGTAGTAGCCGCGGGCGCCCACGACACCGCCGATGAGCGCCGCGAAGACGATCTCATAGGCCCAGTCGACGGGTCGGCCGAGCTCGCGCAGGCGGCGGGCGACCACGGCGCCGCAAGCGATGAAGCCGATCGCGAACGTCACCCCGAACGTCTTGATCGCGATGCCCAGGATGTGGATTTCGGGCTTCATGGCGGTGACATGCAGGGCATCGGGACCCGCCGCACTTTAGGGCACCGGTACGTCCTTCTGCGACAATCCTCCGCGATGGCATCGAGTCGCCCGAGCTTCGGCAGAGACACAGGCCTGCAGGCCCGCATGGTCCTGACGCTGTTCCTGCTGGGGCTGGTCTACGCGATCTTCATCGGCGTGCTGTTCGCCGCCGGCGCGGGCGCCTCGATCATCATCGTGATCGCGGTCGTGATGCTCGTCCTGCAGTTCACGACCTCCGACAAACTGGCGATGGCGACGATGGGCGTCAAGGAGGTCTCGCCGGCTGAGGAGCCAGAGCTGCACGGGATCATCGAGCGCCTGTGCGTGCAGGCCGATCTGCCCAAGCCGCGTGTCTGCGTGATGGAGACC
>DAIRTT010000057.1:0-14087 GCA_036803745.1 Solirubrobacteraceae bacterium
CGACGACAACCAAAGGCAACCTGACGACCTTCACAGGTTGTGAAGCGAGCAAACTCAAATGCAACAGCACCGGTGAAGGCGAAGGCGTCATCAAAACCAAGACGCTTGAAGGGACGCTCGGTAACTTGACGAGCATCCTCCCGGGTCTCCGCCTGTACAACGAAGGCACCAAAAAAGGTGGCATCGTTGCTGAATTCACGTGTGGTGGCGGTGCAGTCTCCGTCGTCGTGAAGGGCTCGGTCATGGGCTCGTTCACGGGCGCGTCCGGCACCGAAGCAGCCAACGGCAAATTCGCAGCGTCGAACAAACTCGTGTTCGCCGAGGCCAAAGGCGTCCAGAAATACAGCAAATTCGTCGTCGGTGAAGGCGAAGCCGGCACGGAACAGCTTGAAAGCTCGACCAACGGAGCCAAATTCGAAAAATCCGGCCAGTCGGCCAGCGCTACGCTGAAATCGACCCCGGCCAGCAACCTGGGCATCACCAAATAGCGCGAGGCCCAGAAGGAATCAGCATCTAGCTGACGCATGAAGCGTGCGGGGCCCTCGGGCCCCGCACGTCGTTAACGGGAGGCCCGCCGGCTGATTGGCCAGCCGGCGGTGGGGACCGGTCAGAGCCTCCGCATGGAGAGCTCGGGCACGGCCGCCTCGAATCAGGGGGGAACGGGAGGCAGGAAACATGAAACGCATGAAGATCATCGGGCTCGCCCTCGCGGCGGTCTGCGCCACGTTCGTGGCCAGCGGATCGGTCGCCTCGGCGGCCGGGCCCGTCTTCTACACCAAAGCGAACGTCGGCGCGGTCGCAGCCGCGGTGCCGTTTACCGGCACGCTCGGCGCAGCTTTTCTTGAACCGGCGAACCTGTCGAAAATCACGTGTACCGGCGGCTCGGCTGCGGGTACCGTCACGGGCGCGACGACAACCAAAGGCAACCTGACGACCTTCACAGGTTGTGAAGCGAGCAAACTGAAATGCAACAGCACCGGCGAAGGCGAAGGCGTCATCAAAACGAACGTGCTCGAAGGCACGCTCGGCAACGTGACGACGGTCCTGCCCGGTATCCGCCTGTACAACGAAAGCACCAAAAAAGGCGGCATCCTTGCCGAATTCACGTGTGGTGGCGGCGCTGTCAAAGTCGTCGTCAAGGGTTCGGTGATCGGCTCGCTCACGGGCGCCTCCGGCACCGAAGCCGCCAACGGCAAATTCCCGGCGTCGACAAAACTGACGTTCGCGGAGGCCAAAGGCATCCAGAAATACAACAAATTCGTCGTCGGCGAAGGCGAAGCCGGTACGGAACAGCTTGAAAGCTCGACCAACGGAGCAGCCTTCGAAAAATCCGGCCAGTCGGCCATCGCGACGCTCAAATCAGTGCCTGCGGGCAATCTGGGCGGCACGAAATAGGCCAGGTCCCGTAGCGCTCGTCTCCGGCCGGCCACCGGCCCGGCCGGAGACGACGCGACACTGACGGGCGTGGGGCGTCGTCCGGCCTCACGCGCCGTCGGCCGAGCGCGACCCCGATCGGCGTGTACCCGGGGTCGGACAGGTCGGCAGCCGCCCACACCGAGACGCGATCGAGCACCGCGTCGCAGTGGGTTGCGGCCATAGTCGCGACTCGCCCCACCGTTCGAGCCCTGGCGACGGTTCCGGCTTGACACTCCTGTCCGACCGGATACACTCCTGCGTGTTGGGGAGAATGCGATGGAGACGAGGGTATGGAGATGGGCCGCAGCAATCGCGACAGCGAGGGATGTCGGGTCGACCGGGCGACCGATGGGTGCGTCGCGCGCCGCCCCGCACGACGGCGGCTGCGACTCCGGACGTGGGCGCTGGTCCTCTGCCTCGCTGCGCTCGCCACGCTCGGGCTGAGTGCCTCGGCGCTCGGCGCTGCGGACGAAGCCACGCACAAGTTCTCCTCGTCGTTCATCGGCGAAGGCGCGTGCAAATTCACTGAACCGGGAGGCACGGCCGTCAACGACACGACGGGCGAAGTCTTCGTCTTCGATCGCGCAACCAACGCGATCGACCGCTTCAGCTCGGCCGGCGCGTGTCTGACCCACCGGAAAATCGGTGCGCCGCGGACGACCGGTGAACCGACCGACGAAGGCATCGCCGTCAACAACGATCCGACGAGCATCCGCTTCGGGGACGTGTACATCGTTGAGCACGAACCGCGGGCGATCCTGCGGTTCCATCCGGAACCCGAAAAACTCACGCTCGTCGGCAAAATCAAAAAGTTCAAGTTCCAGGTCGGCGAATCCGAAGGCAAACCAGAATTCGAAGAACGTGAAGAATTCGAAGAAATCCATGGACTGAGCGAGGACGCCAAAGGCAATCTCTGGGTAGACGAAGGGGAAACGGCGCTCGACCGGTTCACGCCCACCGAAGGCGAACCGGTCGTGCGCGAAACCTCCGCGCGGATCGAAGCGGAAAACTCCGGCGGCGCCTGCGAAGCTCGCCCAGGCTTCGCGGTTGCCGGCCAGGCCGAAAACTTCTACGTGGGCCGCGTCCGGGAAAACCGCAAAGAAGAATGTGAAGAAGCGGCGACCGTCGGCTTCAAGCTCAACGCCGCCGGACAGCCCGTCACCGGGGCCACGGAACTGACGCGCAACGCGCAGCTCGACAACGAAAACACGACCGGCATCGCGGTCGACCGCAGCACCGGCGAGGTCTACTTCGACAACGGCACGAGCGTCTCGGCGTTCAATGCCGCCGGCGAGTTCGTGCAGCGGTTCGGCAACGAAGGCGCCGGGCACCTGCGCACGGGCGCGGGGATCGCCGTCGACTCCACCTCGCAGACGGTGTACGCCGCGGACGTGAACGAAGGCGGCTTCGGTGTGGTGCAGGTGTTCGGACCGTCCTCGGGCGAAGAACCGGGCGCGACCCCCGGATCCAATCTGCCCGATGGGCGCGCCTACGAGCTCGTCTCTCCGCAGAACAAGCTCGGCGCCGCCCTGTTCCCGATCACCCTGACACAGGGCGTGATCCAGGCCTCTGAAGACGGCAACGTGCTCGCCTACCTCGCCAGCGCGCCCACCGAACCGTCGCCGCCGTCGAGCCGGGGTCCAGAACCGGCACCCCTCATCGCCCATCGAGGTCCAGGGGCGTGGGCGACGGAAGACATCGCGACGCCCCGCTCAGAGGTGCCCGACGGCTACAAAGCGGGCAACGGCACGGAGTACCGCGCCTACACGTCCGATCTGTCCGCCGGACTCGTCGAACCGGCCGTCGGCATCCTGACGCCCGAAGAACAGCAGCTCTCGCCCGAAGCCGGCGAAACGACCGCCTACAGGCGGACGACGACCACGTCGAGCAAAGGCTGCGAACCGGTGCCATCGAGCTGCTATCAGGCTCTCGTCTCGCCGCTGAACGCGACGTCGAAAGAACCGTTCGGCGCCCACGTCTTCTTCCTTGACTCGACGCCGGACGGGAACCACGCCGTGGTGCAGTCCGACGTGCCGCTGATCGCCGGCGACAAAGGCGAAGGGCTCTACGAGTGGGCGACCGGCGGATCGCTCCAGCGCGTCAGCGTGCTGCCTGAAGGCGAAGAAGGCGGCGAATTCAAACTCGGCGAACGGGGTGCCCAGAACGGCGACATGCGCCATGCGATCTCCAATGAAGGCAAGCGCGTCTTCTTCTCGACGGGTGGCCTCGAAGAATCCAAGCTCTACGTACGCGACACCTCCACCGGGGAAACGCTGCGGATCGACAAGGCATCGGGCGTTGCCGAACCGACCGAATTCAACGCGGTCTTCCAGTCGGCCAACGCCGCCGGCACGAGGGTCTTCTTCACAGACAGCCACAGGCTCACGGCGAACGCCACGTCGGAAGAAATCGAAGGCGAAGGGGCCGCCGAACAGGATCTGTATGCCTGCGACATCGCCGTCGAAGGCGGCAAACTGGCGTGCAAGCTCACGAACCTCACGGCCGAAGTCAAATCGGCCAACGAAAGCGCCGGGGTCCAGGGTGTGCCCGGCGTCAGCGAAGACGGCTCGACGGTCTACTACGTCGCGAACGGGGCCCTCGCGGGCGGCGCCGGCAAAGGCCAGTGCGTCACGCGCGGCTTCACCGAAGAGACCCAGGAAAACGAAGGCCTTCTCCCTGTGTTCAACTGCAGCCTCTACGTCCAGCACCTCAACTCGGGCACGGGCAAATGGGAAGCGCCCAAGTTCATCGCGACGCTCACCACGCAGGACGCGCACGACTGGCAGCCCGAACCGGCTCACAGCCTCGGCGTGCTGACCTCGCGGACCTCTCCCAACGGTGCGTTCTACGCGTTCATGTCAAACCGCAGCCTCACGGGCTACAACAACGTCGACAAACACCCCGCCGCCAAAGGCGCGCGCGACGAGGAGGTCTTCCTCTACAACGCGGGAACCGACAAGATCACCTGTGCCTCGTGCAACCCGAGCAAAGAACAGCCGAGCGGCGTCTTCGACACCGAAAAATCCGGCGAAGGTGTGGGTCTCATCAGCGACGCACAGGAAATCTGGAGCGGCCGCTGGCTCGCGGGCAACGTGCCGGGCTGGACCTCGCTGTCGACGGAACGGGCCCTGTACCAGTCGCGCTACCTGTCCGACACCGGGCGCCTCTTCTTCAACAGCGCCGACAGCCTCGTGACGGCCGACAAAAACGGGAAGGCCGACGTGTACGAGTTCGAGCAGAACGGCGAAGGCACGTGCGCGAGCGCGAACGGCTGCATCGCGCTGATCTCCTCGGGCACCTCGACCCACGAATCCGCCTTCCTGGACGCGAGCACGACGGGTAACAACGTGTTCATCTTTACGAGCGAAAAGCTCGTCAAACAGGACGAAGACACCGCATTCGACGTGTACGACGCGCGGATCTGCACGACCGAATCGCCGTGCCAGACGCCGCCGCCGCCACCACCGCCTCCGTGCAGCGGCGAAGGATGCAAAGAAGCCAGCGCAAGCCAGCCGGCACTGCCGCCGGCGCCGCCGAGCTCGACGTTCTCCGGGCCGGGCAACGTCGGCAAGACCGAAGTCCTGGGCGTGTCCGAAGGGCACAAAGGGCCGCCGACGCCCAAACCTCTCACGCGGGCACAGAAGCTCAAGAAGGCGCTGAAGGCGTGCAAGAAGGTCAAGAGCAAGAGCAAGCGCTCCGCCTGCGAACGGAAAGCCCGCAAGAAGTACGCCCCGCCCAAGTCCAAGAAGGCGTCGAGGCGGCACCGGTGACCGCGCAGCTCACCCGCATCCGCATCGACTGGCGGCTGACGTTCGCCCTCGTCGCGACCCTGATCGTCTGCGGCCTCGTGCTGAGCACCAGCCCGGCGCTCGCGGTTGAAGGTCCGTCGGGCGCGTGGTGGCAGCTCAGCTCGACCTCGACACCGACGAACCTCGCGCCTGGGGGAGAAGGCATGGTCGCCGTCGCGGCGAGCAACCTCGGCGACGCAGAAATCAAAGCGAGCATCGCCCACCCGGTGACGATCACCGACCACCTGCCGGCCGGCGTCACCGTCGCCCCGTCGTTCAAGGAAGGAACGTGCTCGTCTCCGCGGACGGTCTGCGCACACAAGTGGCCGTCCCACGGCACCGTGGTGCCCCAACCCGAATGCACCAGCACCAGCTCCACCGTCACGTGCACGTTCACCGAAGCGCTGGCACCCTACGAAGAGTGGGAAGTGGACATCCGCGTGGACGTCGCAGCGAACGTGCCTTCGGGCACCACGAGCGTCGTCAACGAAGTCAACGTCGAAGGCGGCGAAGTCGAAGGCAAGACCCTGACGCGCGCCTTGAAGATCGACTCGGCCCCCACGCCCTTCGGGATCGAAGGCTACGCGCTGTCGCCGGAAAACGAAGCGGGCGAACCCGAAGCGCAGGCAGGAGCCCACCCGTTCCAGTTCACGACATCCGTCGCGTTCAACCGGATCTTCTACAAATTCGCGAGCGGCTTCACCGAACCGTCCGTTCCGGACCTCGCGCGGGAACTGCACGTCAACCTGCCCCCGGGGCTGATCGGCAACACGCTCGCGCTACCGCAGTGCTCCGACCACGACTTCACGACGGTCAAGTCCAACAACTCGGCCAACCTGTGCCCTGCGAACACGGCGATCGGCGCCGCGATCGTCCAGCTCAACGAACCGTTGGTTGCCCACGCCCTGACCGTGACGGTGCCGATCTTCAACCTCGTTCCCGCGAAAGGAGAGCCCGCCCGCTTCGGCTTCACGGCGACGCTCGGCGTTTCGGTGACCCTCGACACCGTGGTCCGCGGCGGCGACTACCACGTCGTCGTGGCCGTCAACAACATCACCCAGGAGCCTGCGCTTCTGAGCAGTGATGTGACGATCTGGGGTGTTCCGGGCGACCCGCGCCACGCGCAGTCACGCGGCTCGGAATGCGTCGCACGCGGTGCGGACGCAGTCATCGGCGAAGAATGCGAACCGGTCAAAGAAGAAAACCCGTCGCCCTTCCTCACGCTCCCCACCTCCTGCCTCGGTCCGCTCCAGACAAGCACCGAAGCGCGATCGTGGCTCCCGGGCGCGAGCTTCGTCGCACCGGTCTCGCCCGTGGCGGCCGAGAGCCTTCAGAACTGCGCCGCGCTCCCGTTCACGCCGACGATGACGATCACGCCGACCGAACACACGTCGAACACGCCGAGTGGCCTGGAAGTCAACCTCAAAGTCCCTCAGACGACCACGCTCGAAGAAAAAGGGCTCGCCGAGGCGAACATCCGCGACACGACGGTCACGCTGCCCGAAGGCGTGCAGCTCAACCCGTCGGCCGCCAACGGCCTGCAGGCATGCTCGCTCGGCCAGGTGGGCTTCACGGGCTCGAACCCGATCAGCGGAACGTTTGAATTCTCATCGAATCCGGCGAGCTGCCCGACCGCCTCGAATGTGGGCACGGTCTCGATCAAGACGCCGGTCATCGCCCACGAACTGGTCGGCAACGTGTTCCTCGCGGCCGAGAACGAAAACCCGTTCGGCTCGCTGTTCGGCCTCTACATCGTCGTCGAAGACCCGATCTCGGGAGCGCTCGTGAAGCTCGCAGGGAGGGTCAGCCTCGACGAAACGACGGGTCGCATCACGACGACGTTCCCGAACGCGCCACAGCTTCCGTTCGAAGAACTGAGCCTCAAACTGACTAACGGCCCGCGCGCCAACATCGCGACACCGCGCTCGTGCGGCACGTTCTCGAGCCAGACGGCGTTCACGCCCTGGTCCTCGAGCCAGGCGGTCAACCAGACGCTCAACCCGGCCGAATTCGCGATCGCCGGTGGCCCGCACGGCACGCCGTGCGCCAGCCCGCAGCCGTTCAGCCCCGGCTTCCAGGCCGGCACGAGCAACAACCAGGCGGGCGCGTTCACGCCGTTCACGCTTACGCTCACGCGCTCCGACACCGACCAGGCGCTCAAGGGTGTCACGATGACGCTGCCACCGGGCCTTGCTGGGCTGCTCTCGACGGTCGTGCAGTGCCCCGAACCGCAGGCTGAACAGGGCACCTGTGGCGAAGCGAGCCTGATCGGCAAAGCGACCGCCGTCGCGGGCCTCGGCTCGGACCCGTTCACTGTGACGGGTGGCCGCGTCTACATAACCGGCCCCTACCACGGCGCGCCCTTCGGCCTGTCGATCGTGATCCCCGCCGTCGCCGGGCCCTTCAACTTCGGCAACGTCGTCACGCGCTCGACGATCAGCGTCGACCAGACGACGGCCGCGCTCACGATCGGCAGCGACCTGCCGACGATGCTCAACACGACCACCTACCACACGGGTGCTCCGGTGCAGCTACGGCGCGTCGACGTGACCGTCGAACGGCCCGGCGGCGCGCCGTTCCAGTTCAACCCGACGAACTGCACGCCGATGAAAATCACGGGCACGCTGACGGGCGACCAGGGCGCCACGAGCCCGGCGAGCCAGCCGTTCCAGGTCGCCAACTGCGACAAACTCCCGTTTGGCCCCAAGCTCACGGCATCGACCAACGCCCAGGCGAGCAAACTCAACGGCGAGGCGCTCAACGTCAACGTCGAATCGGCCGGCCTCGGCCAGGCCAACATCGCCAAAGTCTTCCTCACGATTCCGAAGATCCTGCCGTCGAGGCTCACCACGATTCAGAAAGCCTGTCTCGCGGCGACGTTCGCGGCCAACCCGGCGACCTGTCCCGAAGGCTCGCTGATCGGCAAAGCGACGATCCGCACACCCGTTCTGACGAGCCCGCTGTCGGGACCCGCGTATCTCGTCTCGCACGGCGGCGCCGCGTTCCCGGATGTCGAGTTCGTGCTCCAGGGCGAAGGCATCACGCTGATCCTCGACGGCCACACCGACATCAAAAAGGGCGTGACCTACTCGCGCTTCGAAGCCGCTCCCGACGCGCCGTTCACGAAGTTCGAAACCGAACTCCCGGCCGGTCCGCACTCGGCGCTCACGGCCTTCGTCCCGCCGAACGAAAACTACAACGTCTGCAAATCGGCCTCGAGCCTCGTGATGCCGACCGAAATCACCGGCCAGAACGGCGACGTGGTCAAACAGAGCACGAAGATCGTCGTCAAAAACTGCAAGCCGATCGTGAAACTGACCCGCAAGCAGCTGCTCGCCAAAGCGCTCAAGGTCTGCAAGAAGAAGAAGGCCAAGGCCAAGCGCGTCGTATGCGAAAAGCAGGCGCACAAGAAGTACGGCGTCGTCAAGAAGACCGTCAAGAAAAAGAAGAAATAGCCGGCGCGACTCGCCGAACCCGCCCGATCGACGGCGGCAGCGTTGATGTAACGACGGATTTATCCAGCGTTTGCAGGGCCGGCAGCACAGGGGGTTGGCAAAGACTTGACGCCGCTTCAGGCGACTGTCAAGATCCATTGAGAAGCGCCTGCCGGCCCGGGCGCGAGCGACGGCGAGGCGGCGGTGTCTGGCAAACCGCGCCCGTTGGAGGGACCATCGCCCGCGCGGACCGAGCAGCAAATCCGGGGGGATCTAGGAGAGAGAGATGAAGCACACAATCAGCCTCGGAGGATGGGTGATCGCCGCGCTGGCGATGGGCGCCATCGTCGTCCCTGCCGCCTCGGCGGCCATTCCGGAAGTCGGCCGCTGCGTGCGGGTCGCAAACGGCGCCGGTGCCTACCGCGGGTCGAGCTGCATCACCCACGCGAACGTCGGCGCCGGGAAATACGAATGGATGCCGGCGACCGAAGGCGAAAAACAGAAGTTCACCGGCTCGGGCAACGCGGTCGTCGTGCTGAGCACCGGTCACGCGACGTTGCGCTGCGTGGTCGCGAACATCAACGGTGAATACACGGGCGCCAAAACAGCCAAGGTCGAAATCGAATTCCAGGCGTGCACAAATGCCGCCGGCACACAGTGCCAGACGAGTCAGGCAGCCATATCGGAAATCAAAACGGTTCCGCTCGAAGCGGAACTGGGCTTCATCAAGAACCAGCCGCCCAGCATCAAGGTGGGCCTTGACCTCAAGCCGAAGTCGCCGCTCCCTGCGCTGGCGATCTACGAATGCGGGAGCCTCACCGAAACGGCCCACATCGAAGGCTCGGTCATCGCGCAGATCAAACCGATCGACAAGATGACGACCGAATCGAACCTGCTGTTCAAAGTGACACGCGCCGGCGCCCAGGTGCCAGAATCGTTCGAAGGCGGACCCAAGGACACGCTGAGCACGACGTTCATGACGGGCCTCGAATCGACCACGGCTCCGTCGACGTTGAGCATGTCCGAAGAGACCGGCACCAACGCCAACGCGCTGGAGATCAAGGCCAAAGAAGGCTAGGTCGCGCTGGATCACACAGACCTCTCGGTCCTGGGGGCAGGGAGGCAGGGCAGAGGGCGCTCCGCGCGGGAGCGCCCTCTGCGCCCGTCCGAGGGGGTGCTCAGCTCAGCCGGGCTCGTTCTGCAGCGAGCGCCACAGGTACCGGCAGGCGAGCGTGCGGTGCGGGCGCCAAGGTGCGGCGATCTGCTCCATCGCGGGCGGGAGCGGCAGCTCGTCGAGGCCGTAGGCGCGTTCCATCGCCCGGCGGATGCCGAGGTCCCCGACCGGCAGGACGTCGGGTCGTTCGAGGTGGAACATCAGGAACATCTGCGCTGTCCAGAGTCCCAGGCCCTTGACGGCGATCAGCTCGGCGATCACGTTCTCGTCTGAGAGCTCCTCCATGCGCGCGAGCTCGAGCTCGCCCGAGAGGACATGCTCGGCCAGCGAGCGCAGGTAGCTGACCTTCGCGCGTGAGAGCCCGGCGGCCGCCCGCAGCTCTTCGGGCTCGTCGTCGAGGATCTCCTGCGGCGTGGGCGGCCGTCCTTCGAAACGTGCGGTCAGGCGACCGTAGATGGCGCGGGCGGCGAGCACCGAGAGCTGCTGCCCCGTGATCGAGCGCACGAGCGCGCCGTAGTGGTCGTCGGGGTCCGGGCGCCCGTCGCGCGCGTCCTTCAGCGGCCCCACCTCCTCGATCAGCCGCGCGAGCACCGGATCGGCTGCCGCCAGCCCGGCGAGTGCCCTGCGGAGCGAGACCCGAGGTCGGCGCCGGGCGCGCGGCGGCTTGGCCGTGTGAGGCCCCGTGCCGGCCGAGGCCGTGCGCTTGGCCACGGCGGCGCTCAGTCCGCCGGCAGGCCGGCCGCGAGCGCCACGGGTTCACCGTCGAGCGCCCCGAGAGCGCGCTCGAGCGACATCGCCAGGCACGTGAAGCTCGGCGTATCGCGGACCGTGAAACGCGAGGCCTCGGTCGTGCGCAGCCGCTGGACGAGATCGAGGAACGTGCCGACGTCGTCGGTGTCGAAGGCCACGACGAACTCCTGGTCGTCGAGGCCGAACGAGTAGGTCGTGTGGTTGTCGATGCCCGGGTATTCGCGGCCTACCTCGATGTGGCCCTGCATGATCCGCCACCGCTCGTCGGCTGGCAGCGCGTACCACTCGCGCGACTTGATGAACGGATAGACGAACACGTAGCGCCCGCGAAAGCCGCGCACGATCGTGCGCTCGTCCTCGGAGTACTCCGAGCTCTTGCGCATGCCGAGGAACGAGTACGGGATCTCGGCCCACTTCATGAGCCCGCTCTGGGCCATCACGACGTGGAACTCGTGGATCCGGTCGAGGTTCTCGGCCTCCGCGACGAGCAGCATCTCAGCGTCGCCGCGAGTGCCGACGAGCGAGAAGGACTGCAGCAGGTGCCCATCGGCGAAGTCCTCGCACGCGGCGGCGAACTCGAGCTTGTCCTGGCGCCGCTGCTCAGGGTCCAGGCGCCGCCACGCCGGATCGACCTTGAAGAACGTGTACTTGACGAAGCGCATGTTGCTCACTCCACGATTATCGCACCGGTGAGGAGCCGGCGCCGTCCGTGACCGGTTGCGGGCCGGGTAGAGTGTGTGGCCGTGCGGATTGCGCTCCTGTCGCCGTACTCGTGGACGTATCCCGGTGGCGTCACGCGCCACATAGAGGCGCTCGCTCATGAGCTGCGCGCCGCCGGTCACGAGGCGAGGATCCTGGCGCCATTCGACCCCGACGATTCGCTCTCGCGCCGCCTCCACCACGGCGCGCGCCCTGAGAGCAGGGAGGTCGGGGAGGACTTCGTCGCCCTCGGGCGCACCGCGGGCATCAAGGCCAACGGGGCGGTGTCCAACATGGCGCTCACGCCCCGCTCGGTCTTCGCGCTGCGCGAAGAGCTGCGCAGCGGCGGCTATGACGTGCTCCACGTCCACGAGCCCATCGTGCCGTTGCTCTCCTGGGACGCCGTGTGCTCCTCTGGTGAGCTACCGCTGGTGGGGACATTCCACACCTACTCCGAGAAAGCGCTCACGAACGGCTTTGCCGCCGTCCCGCTCGGCGGCCGGCGCAGGATGAACCGGCTGCACGTGCGCATCGCCGTCTCAGAGGCGGCCGCGTGGACGGCCCGTCGCTTCTACGGAGGGCGCTATCGGATCGTCCCAAACGGCGTGCATCTGCAGTCTCCGCCGGGCGCTCTCGACCGGGAGGTGGGCCGGCCACTGCGCATCCTCTTCATCGGCCAGGCGGTGGAGCGCAAGGGTCTGCCCTTCCTGCTGCGCGCCTTCGAGGCGCTGCGCGAGGAGGTCCCGGCGACGCTCACGCTCGCGGGCGCCGGGCCCGAGGAGGTCGCCCACATGATGCTCGACGACCGCGGCGTCCAGGCGCTCGGAAAGATCTCCGACGAGCGCAAGCAGGAGGAGCTCGCGCGCGCCGACGTGCTGTGCGCGCCCTCTCTGCACGGCGAGAGCTTCGGCATGGTCCTGACGGAGGCGTTCGCCGCCGCCACGCCGGTCATCGCCTCGGACATTCCGGGCTACCGCGATGTCGTTCGCGATGGTCTCGACGGGCTGCTCGTGCCCCCCGGCGACGCTCTCGAGCTGGCGGAGGCGCTGCGGCGCCTCGCGCTCGACGAGCGGGCCCGGGCGCGGATGGCCGGCGCGGCGCGCGAGCGCGCCGAGCGCTTCGCGTGGCCGAGCGTCGCAGCCGAGGTGCTCGACTGCTACGAGCAGGCTCGTGCGATCGGCGCGCCGTCCGGGAGGCTTCGCGCGGCCGCCGTGCGCAGAGGGCTCGCGCCCGCCGATCTGCTGCCGCGGGTGCCGGCCGAGCGCCTCGCGAGCCGTCACGTCGAGGTCAGGCGCCCGCCCGTCTCCCCGCAGGGGCGCGCGCCGCGGGCGCTGCGCAAGGGGGCGCTCGTGCTCTCGTGCGTGCTCGCGAGCGTCCTGGCGAGCCTCGCCCTCACCCAGATCGGCGTCGACAGGGTCGCCGCGAGCCTTCTCGCCTCCAAGCCGGGTCTGATCGCTGCCGGCCTGGGCCTGATGTGCGCGTCGATGTTCGCCCGCGCGTTCGCCTGGCACGCGATTCTCTCCTGCGCGCCGACGTGGCGCCGGGCCAAACGCAGGGACGCGATGCAGGGCACGTTCATCGGGGTGCTCATGTCGGCGACGCTGCCGGCCCGCCTCGGCGAGCCCTCGCGCGCGGTGATCGTCGCGCGTCGCCTCGGCCGCGCCCGCGACACACTGCCGGTCGTCCTCGGCACGATGGTCTCCCAGACGCTCATCAACCTCCTCGCCCTCGGCCTGCTCGGCGCAGCGATGTTCTCGAGCTTCGATCCGCTGGACGGCCGTCACGGAGCGCTGCTGGCGGCTACTTTCGCGCCGCTCGCCGCGCTGGTCGCGGTCGTCCTCGCCCCGGTCCTGCTTCCCCGTGGGGCGGGTGCGCGCTCCTCGCGCCTGCAGGCTCTATCGCTCGGTCTGCGCCATGTGCTCGCGCGCGTCCGGGACGGGCTGCGCGTTTTCGCCCACCCGCGCCAGGCCGCGCTGGCGACTGTCGTCCAGCTCGGGGCGTGGGCGCTGCAGTGGCTGAGTTGCTGGCTGCTGCTGATGGCTCTCGGCCTTGACTCTCGCGCAGGCGTCGCCGGTGCTGCTGCCGTCCTGTTCGCCGTCAACGTCACCGCGGTCGTCCCCGCCACGCCGGCCAACGTCGGAGTCTTCCAGGCTGCGTGTGCGGCGGTGCTCGTCGGCGCCTACCACGTCTCGACCCCCAACGCGATCGCCTATGGGATCGTCCTGCAGGCGGTCGAGATCGCAGCTGCCCTGATCATGGGCATGCCGGCCCTCATCAACGAGGGAATGTCCTGGCGCGACGTTCGTCTCCGCACGATGCACGCGGCGCCGGTGAAGCTCGGGCCGCTGCCCGACCCGGTGCTTGCTCGCCGGGCCGCCGGACGAGCCGACTCCTAGCCGGCGCGGCAGGCATCGGCGAGTCGACGGCGTATCGAGGTCTCGTGTCCGACGCCTGGGTGTACATGCTGCGTTGCGCCGACGGCTCGCTCTACACCGGCTGGAGTACCGACGTACACAAGCGCCTCGAGCGCCACCGCGCCGGCAAGGCCAGCCGCTACACCGCCAGCCGGCTACCGGTGGAGCTGGCGCTCGCGCGCGAGCTGCCCGATCGCAGTGCCGCGATGCGGGAGGAGGCTCGCATCAAGGGTCTCGACCGGGCGGCGAAGCTGGCGCTGATCGCCGCCGCCGGAGCACCGCCGCCGCTCGGCGGGGGCGGGGGCGACGGGGTGCGGGCGCCGCTTCGGGCATGATGGGGGTATGTCGAGTCGACCCCCGGCGCGCAGCGTCAAGATCTCAGAGGACGAGCGGACCGGCTGGTCCTCCGATC